>NZ_JASNFO010000031.1:0-194606 GCF_032027725.1 Pseudofrankia coriaricola
CTAGTGCAGCTCCGCGTAAATCTTGCTGGCCTGGCTGGTGATCAGCCGATCCAGGCGGTGGGGTCGCCGGCGTAAAGCCCGCAGGCGCAGTTGAGGGCCTGTTCGGGCGTGCCGACGGACTCGCCACTCGGCAGGTAGGAGTCCTCGTAGGCGCCGCGGCTGTCGAGGTAGATCGCGAAGCCCCACTGGTCGGGCTGGCCGGTGTAGCGCAGCCGGCACAGCGGGTAGGGGGCCGCGTCGTCCGCCTCGTCGGCGAAGACGGCGTCGAGGTAGGCGAAGTCGCCGCGGTAGCGGATGGTCAGGTCGCGCAGCTGGGGCCAGCGGGCGGTGTGCTGGGTGCGCAGCCGGTGTTCCAGCACTACCCGGGCCATCTCGGGGATCTTCGCCACGTCCCTATCCTGCCCGCCTTGGCGTGTCGGACCCGCGCGCGGGTCTGCCCGGTTCTTCCCTGTCGTCCTGGAACTGTCCCTTCCAGGATGCGGTGGGTGCTCAGGTGGGCAGCTGGTCCGGCGGTCCGAGGGTGGTCCTCGGCGCCGCGCAGCGTCAACGGTTCAAGAAGCTCGCCGGGACGGTGAGTGCCCCGTTCGACCAGGTCAGACGGGCCCGGATCCTGCTGGACGCGGCCGACGGCCGGTGGGGGCCGGTCGCGCTCGGCCGCCGCCACGGCGTGCACGCGGACACGGTCCGCCGGCTGTGCGCCCGGTTCGCCACCGACGGCGAGGCCGCGCTCGTCGACCGGCCCCGCCCCGGCCGGCCGCGCCGCTACGGCCCGGACGCCCGGCTCGCGGTGCTGGCCGCCGTCACCGAGACCGCCCCACAGGCGGCGTCGCAGTGGTCGCACCGGCTGCTCGCCGAGCATCTCGCCCCCACGGTCGGGATGTCACCGGCGCAGATCGGCCGGGTCCTGGCCGATCTCGACCTCAAGCCGCACCGGGTCCGGGGCTGGCTCAACCGGCCCGCCGTCCCGGACTTCGCCGACCGCGCCGCCGCGGTCTGCGACCTCTACCTGCACCCGCCCGCGGACGGGGTCGTGATCAGCGTCGACGAGAAGACCGCGATCCACGCCCGCTCGCGGCGCCACCCGACCCGCCCGATCCGCCCCGGCTCCCCCGCCAGGCGCGAGTTCGAGTACGTCCGGCACGGCACCGTGTCGCTGGTCGCGGCGATGGACGTCGCCACCGGCGAGGTCCTCGGTGAGATCATCCCCGGGAAGAACAACTCGGCGAACTTCACCTGGTTCCTGACCAGGCTCGACGAGGCGATCGACCCGACACTGAAGATCTACCTGGTGATGGACAACGGGTCGAGCCACACCGCGCACGCGACCCGGCGGTGGCTCGCGGCCCACCCCCGGTTCGTCGTGACCTACACCCCGAAACACGCCAGCTGGCTGAACATGGTCGAGATCTTCTTCTCGACCCTCACCCGCCAGCTCCTGCGGCGCGGCGACTTCACCTCCCGCGACAACCTCGCCAACAAGATCCTCCACTTCATCGAGGTCCACGACCGCACCGCCAAGCCCTACCGCTGGACCTACACCGGCGAACCCCTCAAAGCCGCCTGACAACCCCAGCAAGACTTACGCGGGGCAGCACTAGTCGATCGGAGGGGCGGAAGCTTCGATGGCCTCGTCGGGGCTGGGCACGACCGTGGGGAGGGCCGCGACGGCGGCCTCCAGAAAGTCGAGGGCCTCGGTCGCGGTTGTGGCCCAGCGCAGCAGGTCGCGTGCGTTGGGGCGGACGAAGCCACGGTCGACGAGGCCGTCGACGAGCGTGTGCAGGTGGGCGAAGACCCCGTCGGGATCGCACACGACGATCGGCTTGGTGTGCATGCCGAGCATCGCCGCGACCCACACCTCGAACAGTTCTTCAAGCGTGCCGAGACCGCCGGGCAGCGCGAGGAAGGCATCCGCCCGACCGTCCATGATCGCCTTACGCTCCCGCATGGTCTCGGTGATGATCAGCTCGTCGGCGTCGGTATCCGAGACCTCCAGCTCCAGCAGCTTGCGCGGGATCACCCCGAGGGTGTGCGCACCGCCGGCGCGGGCGGCGCGGGCGACCCCGCCCATGCAGGAGATCGAGCCTCCGCCGGAGACCAGGTCGTGGCCGCGGGCGGCCAGCTCCGACCCGACCTGGGCGGCCAGCAGCACGTAGCCAGGGTCGATGCGCTCGGACGACGAGCAGTAGACGCATATCCTCATAGGGCACACAGCCTCACCGGGGGCACGGCCTCACCGGGGGCACAGCCTCACGAGGCCACCCGGCCTGGCTCGCTCGGCGGGAGCGAGGGCCGAACGCCGCCCGGGCCCGCCGTGCCCTCGACGACCAGCCGGACCGCCTCATCGACGTCGTCGGTGATCGAGACCAGGTCCAGGTCGGTCTCCTTGATCCGGCCGGTCGCGGCGACCGTCGAACGCAGCCAGTCCAGGAGACCACGCCAGTAGTCGGTGCCCATCAGCACCACCGGGAACCGGGTCACCTTGCCGGTCTGTACCAGGGTGAGCGCCTCGAACAGCTCGTCGAGCGTGCCAAAGCCACCCGGCAGGCACACGAACGCCTCGGCGTACTTCACGAACATCGTCTTGCGGACGAAGAAGTACCGGAAGCTGACCCCGAGGTCGACCCAGTCGTTGAGCCGCTGCTCGAACGGCAGCTCGATGCCGAGCCCGACGGACAGGCCGCCGGCCTCCTGCGCGCCCCGGTTGACGGCCTCCATCGCGCCCGGGCCGCCGCCGGTGATCACGGCGAAGCCGGCGTCGGCCAGGGCGCCACCCAGCCGGCGGCCCACGGCGTAGTCCTGATGGTCGCGCGGTACCCGGGCCGACCCGAACACGGTCACCGCGCGCGGGAGGTCGGCGAGCAGGCCGAAGCCCTCGACGAACTCGCTCTGGATACGCAGCACCCGCCACGGGTCGGAATGGACGAAGTCCGCGGAATCCTGGTTGGCCAGCAGCCGCTGGTCGGCTGTGGAGTGGCGGACCTGCCCGCGCCGGGCGACCTGCGCGCCCCGGCGTTGTTCCGGCGGCGGTGGCGACAGGTGGTCGGTGTCGGGCTCGCCCTGGCTCTGCCCCGCGGGCACGGGCGTGCCGAGCACGTCCGCCGCGTCAGGCAGGGCGGCCGGCTCACCAGACTGGAAGCGTGTCACCACGGCACCATAGGCCAACCGCGGACCGGACCCACGGGGCCGGTCAGTACGGCGCAGGTTTGACATATGAGATAGATCATATAAATCTGCGCGAGCGCGCGCGACGGGCGCCGAGTCCAGCCATCGCCGTCATGCCGTGGATCTCGCTGGTTTCACCCGCGCGGTGAGGTAGGCCCGCAGGACGCGCTCGGCTTCGTCGACCAGGGCCAGTTCGACGTACTCGTCGCGGGTGTGGGCGAGGTTGGGGTCTCCGGGGCCGTAGTTCAGGGCCGGGATACCGAGCGCGGCGAAGCGGGCGACGTCCGTCCAGCCGTACTTCGCCCGCGGGGTACGGCCGGTGGCGGCCAGGAAGGCACCCGCCGCCGGCGCCGCCAGGCCGGGCGGCGCGCCGGCCGCGCTGTCGGTCAGTTCCAGCTCATACCCGGCGAGCACCTCGCGGACGTGCGCGAGGGCGCCCGCCTCGTCCCGGTCCGGGGCGAACCGGAAATTGATCATCACGTCGCAGCGGTCCGGGATGACGTTGCCGGCCACCCCGCCCGAGATGCGCACGGCGGACAGGCCCTCCCGATACTCACAACCGTCCAGGACCACCGCGCGCGGCTGGTAGGCGGCGAGCCGCGAGAGCAGGTCACCCGCTCGGTGGATGGCGTTGTCGCCGAGCCACGAGCGGGCCGAGTGGGCCCGCCGGCCCGGCAGCGTCGCCACCACCCGCAGCGTGCCCTGGCAGCCCGCCTCGATCTCGCCGGCGGTCGGCTCCATGAGGACCGCGAGGTCGCCGTCCAGCCAGTCGCGGTGCGCCGCGACGAGCCGGCGCAGCCCGTTTCGGGCGGCGGCGACCTCCTCGTTGTCGTAGAACACCCAGGTCAGGTCGTGCGTCAGGCTCGCCAGTGGCACGGTGGCGGCGAGGTGCAGCATCACGGCGACGCCCGCCTTCATGTCGGACGTCCCGCAGCCGTAGAGCCGGTCGCCGTCGCGGCGGGCCGGCAGGTTCTCGGCGACCGGGACGGTGTCCAGATGGCCGGCGAGGACCACCCTGCTGGGCAGGCCGAGATGGGTGCGCGCCACGACCGCGTCGCCATCGCGGTCGACGGTCAGGCCGGGCA
The DNA here is from genome assembly GCF_032027725.1 of Pseudofrankia coriaricola. Lineage (NCBI taxonomy): Bacteria > Bacillati > Actinomycetota > Actinomycetes > Frankiales > Frankiaceae > Pseudofrankia > Pseudofrankia coriaricola. The sequence goes on from NZ_JASNFO010000031.1 coordinate 4,248, forward strand.
GGCCGGCCAGGGCCTTCTCGACCGCGTCCGCGAGCGGCCCTTCACCACCGCTCACCGACTCGACGTCCACCAGCGCCCTGGTCAGCTCCCCCGGCGGCGCCGCGATGTCCAGCTCCATGCCCGCACCCTATTGCCGAGCGTCCCGATGCCAAGCCAGCCACCGCCGGTGACAGCGCCTCTAGCGCAGCGTCAACGCAACCACGTCGTCAGCCCGGCACCACTCCAGCCACCGTCATACGCCTGTACCCGGCACCACGCGGGGAGCAGGGTCCCTGCCGGATCGGCGAAGCCGATCTGGGAGGTCAGGCTCAGCGCCCGACAGGCGCTGCCCGGTTGTGGGCGCGGAGCGTCCAGCAACGGGAGCGCCTCAGGCGCTGACGCCGTGCTCACGCAGGATGTCATTGAGGGCCAGCTTGTCGTGGATCTGGCCCTCGGCGAGGGTGCGCAGCACCACGATGCAGGGCATCGCGAAGTCCCCGCCCGGGAAGTTCTTGACCCGGCTGGCGCCGACCGCGACGGCCCGCTCCGGGATCTCGCCGCGCGGGTACTCCTCGCCGGTCGTGGCGTCGAACACGTGGGTGGACGCGGTGAGGATCGAACCGGCCCCGAGCTTCGCGCCACGGCGGACCCGGGCGCCGTCGACCACCATGCACCGGCTGCCGACGAAGGCATCGTCCTCGATGACGACCGGCACGGCGTTCGGCGGCTCGAGCACGCCGCCGAGGCCGACACCACCGGAGAGGTGCACGTTGCGGCCGACCTGCGCGCACGAGCCGACGGTCGCCCAGGTGTCCACGAGGGTGCCGGAGTCGACGTAGCCGCCAATGTTGGTGTAGCTCGGCATGAGCACGGCGCCGGGCGCGATGTGAGCGCCCCAGCGGACGATCGCGCCCGGGACGACGCGGACACCGTCGAACCGGGTCTTGAGCGGCACCCGGTCGTGGTATTGGAAGGCACCGGCCGCCGACTCGACCATCGGCAGGACCTTGAAGGACAGCAGGATGGCCCGCTTGGCCCGCTCGTCGACGACGACCGCGCCGCTCGCCGCGACCTGTGCGACCCGGGCCTCGCCCGCGTCGATGGCGTCGACGGCCGCGACCACGGCCTTGCGGGCGTCGGAGTCGTCCGGGCTCAGCTCGGCCCGGCGCTCCCAGAGCTCGTCGACGACGGGGTCAAGCGGAGAGGCGAAGGATTCAGAGGTGCTCACCCGCCCGACCCTAACCGCCCTGGACGGAGGAACAGGCCGAGGAGGTGCGAGGGGCGCAGCTGCCCACGGACCTCGGCTGGCCGGTCCTGGCGCCAGCCCCACGGGACCGGACGGCTAGAGGGCCAAAGGAGGTGCGAAAATGCTCCTCCTTCGCACCTCCGGAGGCCCCCGTCCCAGAAGCACTGGAGGGCCAAAGGAGGTGCGAAAATGCTCCTCCTTCGCACCTCCGGAGGCCCCCGTCCCAGAAGCACTGGAGGGCCAAAGGAGGTGCGAAAATGCTCCTCCTTCGCACCTCCGGAGGCCCCCGTCCCCAGAAGCACTGACGGGCAGATCTCCACGCCCACCCGGACCCACCCGAAAAGCCAGCAGCCGCGCGATCACCTGGTGATCACGCGGCTGCTGGCCGAGAACCGTCTGGCCTCAGCGGATGTCGGGCGGCTCCGCCGGCCAGGTGGGGTCGGGAGCCGGAGGGTTCCCGTAGGTGTCGGCGAGGCCGGCGATGTTGTCGAACACCGGTGGGCCCTGCCGGTTCCCCGCCTGACGACCGTCGGCCCGCTGGCCGGCGGCCGAGTGCCCCGTGTCGGGGCGCCCCAGGTCGGAATGCCCCAGGTCGGAGTGCCCTCGCTGGGTGTAGCCCGGCATCGTCGGCATCGCCCCCGGCCCCGGCTGCACCGGTCCCGGCTGCTGGCCATACCCCGGCTGCTGGCCAGGCTGGCCATATCCGGGCCGGGCCGGGCCGGGCGCGGGAGCGCCCTGTCCGTAACCGGGCACCGGCCTGGCCTGACCCGGCTGCTGCTGGCCGGCCTGCGGTGCGTGTCCGGCGGACGGGTACGCGTACCCACCAGTACGCAGGCCCCCCGTCGGCGGGCCGGTGCGCAGGCCCCCCGTGGGCGGGCCGGACGGCCGTGGCGGCGGCAGCATGGCCATCCGCTCGGGCACCGTCGCGACCTGGGCGTCCGGCGCGGTCAGCGCGACCCGGACATGCCGGCGGCCGGCCTCGCCGTAGAACGTGCCGGGCGCGACGAGCACGCCGACGCTGGCGAGGGCGTCCACCGTAGCCCAGGCGTCCTCCCCGCGGGTCGCCCACAGGTACAGCCCGGCCTCGCTGTGCTCGATCGTGAACCCGGCGACCGCCAGGGCCGCGCCGAGGACGGTACGCCGGTTGACGTACCGGGCCCGCTGGTCGGCCACGTGCATGTCGTCCGCGAGCGCCGCCGTCATCGCCGCCTGGACCGGGTCCGGCAGCATGAGACCCGCGTGCTTGCGGAGCTCGAGCAGCTCGCGGACCAGCACCGGGTCACCGGTGACGAACCCGGCGCGATAGCCGGCCAGGTTCGACCGCTTCGACAACGAGTGCACGGCCAGCAGGCCCTCGTGCGAGCCGCCGCAGACGTCCGGGTGCAGCACCGAGACAGCGCGGGACTCCCAGCCCAGCTCGATGTAGCACTCGTCGCTCGCGACGATCGCGCCGCGCTCCCGCGCCCAGGCGACGACCGCACGCATCTCGTCGATGCCCAGGCAGCGGCCGGTCGGGTTGGACGGGGAGTTGAGCCAGACCAGCGCCACTCCGTCCGCTGGCCCGTATACGGGCTCGCAGCGGGCGAGCAGCGCCCCGACCTCGTACGTCGGGTAGGCCGGCGTCGGCACCCAGACCCGGTCCCCAGGCCCCAGGCCGAGCTGGCCTGGGAGCTGGGCGACCAGCTCCTTGGTCCCGATCACCGGCAGCACCGCCGACGGGTCGACGAGCACCCCGAGCCGCCGGGCCAGCCAGCCCGCCGCCGCGTCGCGCAGCCCCGGGGTGCCCCACGTCAGTGGGTACCCCGGGGAGTTCGCCGCCGCGGCCAGCGCCTGCTGGACCACCGCCGGCACTGGGTCGACCGGCGTCCCGACGGACAGGTCAACCAGCCCGTACGGGTGCTGGCTGGCCTTCTCCTTGTACTGGGCAAGGAGATCCCACGGGAAGTCGGGCAGCCGCACCTTCGACCGGGCACGCCGGCCGGAGACCGCGGCGGGGTGTGGCATTCGGGAGGATCCCGGCGTCCCCGCTGGGCCGCTCAGTGCCACTGCTTCGCTCCGTCCGCAACGAGCTCCGGCCCCGTCCTCGCTTCGCTCAGACGTGACCTCCGCTCGTTGCCTCCTGCGCTCAATGCCACGGCTGAGCTCCGTCCGCAACGAGCTCCGGCCCCGTCCTCGCTTCGCTCAGACGTGACCTCCGCTCGTTGCCTCCTGCGCTCAGTGCTCGCCCTGCGGCGCCAACGCGGCCACCACAGGCGGGTCGTAGTCCAGAGCTCCGACCTTGGACGCGCCGCCAGGCGAGCCCAGTTCCTCGAAGAAGTTCGCGTTGATGTCGGTGTACGGCTTCCACTGCTCGGGCACATCGTCTTCGTAGTAGATGGCCTCAACCGGGCAGACTGGCTCGCATGCACCACAGTCGACGCACTCGTCAGGCTGGATGTAGAGCATCCGACCGCCTTCGTAGATGCAGTCGACCGGGCACTCCTCGATGCAAGCCCTGTCCTTGACATCGACACAGGGCTCGGCGATGACGTAGGTCACCGGATGTTCCTCCTCGGCTCACGGGCGACTGATTCCTTAGTATCGACCTCGACCGTTCCGTGTCGACAGCAAGGGCGTTCGCTGGTCGTGTATGTCGTCCGCATCACTCGGGCCGACATCGGCGCGCGGGTCGTGATCCGGCGCCGCATCGCGGGGCCGGTGCCGCTGACGGACGTTATCGGAACCCTCCAGGCATGGACAGCCGGGGTCTTGACCATCGCGCACGCAAACGGCGAGATCATCAGCATTCCGGAGGACGATCTCATCGCGGCCAAGGTCATTCCCCCGCCCCCCATAAGGGGAGCACAGCGGGGTCGGCGACAGGATCCGGACGCCCAGGATGTGGAGGCCCGCCCATGAGCGCCCGCAGCCGAGCCCAGTTCGCCGATGTCGTGCGCCAGACACCGATCGATCTCGCGCTCGCCTGTCAACTGATCGCGTCCGAGGCCGAGCCGGACGCGGAGGCCGCCGACGTGCCCGGCGCACTGGACCGGCTCGCGGACGAGGCGCGCCCGGTGCTCGTGGCCAAGACCACACGCGCCACGGCCGCCGGCGCCACCCCCGGCGGCTCCGCCGAGGAGCTACCGGCCGGGCAGGACCCGATCGACGCCGCCGAGGCGCTGCACGAGTCACTCGGCCTGCGCGCCGGGTTCGCCGGCCGCGAGAGCGACTACGACGACCTGCGGGCCTCTCTGCTGCCGGCGGTGCTGCGCCGCCGGCACGGCCTGCCGATCATGCTCTCGGTCATCTGGCTGGAGGTCGCCTCACGGCTCGGCGTGCCGGCCTACCCGGTCGGGCTGCCCGGTCACATGGTGGTCGCGCTCGGCACCCCGCGGGAGTACGTCCTCGTCGACCCGTTCACCGGCGGCCGGCGGATCACCGTCCACGACGCGGCGGCCCGTGTCCGGGCCGCCGGGGTGCCGTTCAGCCGCGCTCAGCTCGCGCCGATGAGCTTCGAGGACCTGCTCGCCCGGGTGCTCGGCAACATCCGGGTGCTGGCCGCCCGCTCCGACGCCACCGCGACCCGGCTGTGGGCGGTCGAGCTGTCCCTGCTGCTCCCCCACCACCCGGCGAGCCTGCGCCGTGAACGCGGCGAGCTGCTGATCCGTCGCGGTGACTTCCTCAACGGCGCGACCGACCTGGTCACCTTCGCCGACGCGGTCGAGGTCGCCGAACCCACCGCCGCCGCGGCGGCCCGCTCCGCGGCCATCTCCGCCCGCGCCCGCCTCAACTAGCGCGGGAGGGGGAAGGCGGTCAGGCCGCGGCGGCTGGGGCGCACGACGGCCACCAGGATGGGTGCCAGCACACCGATGGCCAGAAAAAGGTAGGCGGTGGACGAGGAGCGCAGCATCAGGTCACCCTCGGCGCGGGACGAGCCGAGCGCGAGCACGACCGGCGCCCAGCCGACCAGCATGATGCACGCGCCGAGCCGGGTCCCCGTCAGCCAGCGCACCAGCATCGGGACGCCGACGTTGCCGACGACGACGAGCAGCAGGCCGAGGGAGAGCAGCGTGTCACCCAGCCGCGGGCCGGCCGGCACGGCGGCCACCCCGTAGACACCCAGGACGACGCCCGCGAGCAGGCCGAACGCGTAGGCGCCGCCGAGGAAGAGCCGGGATGGCTCCGCCGGCTCGACGACCGGCAGGCTGCCGAGCCCCGTCACCCTCGCCGCCACCGAGTCGGCCAGACCGCCCGCGCCGCCCGCGCCGGGCCCACCAGGCGTCGGTTGGCGCGGACCTGGGCTGGGACGAGGCATACGTCGACAGTAGCGCCGGGGCGCGCGTCGTCCCGCCGCCGGGCGCGACAGGGCGCGAGGCGGCGGCGACGGTGCGGCTAAGGCTCGAGGCCCGCGAACAGATCGGCCTCGTGGCCGACGTCGCCAGCGGCCGCGGCACCGCTGGCAGGCCCCGGAGTGCCCCGGGTGAGGACGTAGTGGTCGATCCCGAAGGCCTCCCGGCCGACGCCGTCGGCCAGCGCGAAGAAGAAGCCGTCGACGGCGATCTGGGTCCGATGCGCCCGCATCGCCGCGATCTTCGCCGAGAGGAACTCCGGCGCCTCGACCTGGGTCGTGATCTGCTCGTCCGGCACGCCCATCGGGATGTCGTCGGCGCTCGTCGCCCCGTGGAACGGGCTGTTCTCGTCCTCGGCGAAGTACTCGACGCCGCGTTGCACGAACGACTTCGGCACCGCCGTCTCGTACAGCTTCGACGGCGCCCACGGCGCCCCCGCCTCCGGGGCGAAGGCCGGGTCGGCCGCGGCGGTGAACGCGGCGACCGTGATCTGATGCGCCCGGATGTGGTCGGGGTGGCCATAGGCGCCGTTGGCGTCGTAGCTGACCAGCACCTGCGGGCGCACCTCCCGCACGACCCTTACCAGCTCGACCGTCGCCTCGGTGAGGTCCGCCTGCCAGAGGCAGCGCGGGTCGTCGTTGCCGGGGGTGCCCATCATCCCGCTGTCCCGGAACCGGCCGGCGCCGCCGAGAAACCGGTGGTCCGCCAGGCCCAGGGCGGCGCAGGCCCGCTCCAGTTCGCCGATCCGGTAGCCGCCCAGCTGGTCGCCCAGGTCGCTGCGCAGGTTCACCAGCTCGGGGGCGAGCACCTCGCCGAGCTCACCGAGGGTGCAGGTGACCAACGTCACATGGGTGTCGGGACGCGCGGCGTACGCGGCGATCGTGATCCCGGTACCGATCACCTCGTCGTCCGGGTGGGCGTGGACGAACAGCACCCGGCGCGGCGGCGTTCCCGCCAGCCCGGTCGCTGGCGTCTCGCTCATGCGCCGGGCCCGTCGTAGCCGCCGGGGTTGCGCCGCTGGAACTCCCAGGCGTCCCGGCACATCTCGTCGAGGCCGCGGCGGGCGCGCCAGCCGAGCACGCCGATGGCGTGCGTCGGGTCGGCGACCAGTTCGGCGACGTCGCCGGCGCGTCGAGCGACCACCTGGTACGGCAGCGGCCGTCCGCAGGCGACGCTGAACGCGTCCAGCAGCTGCCGCACCGACGTCCCGGTGCCGGTACCGAGATTGACGGCCCGGAAGCCCGCGGCGTCGCCGATGTGCTCAAGCGCCGCGCGGTGGCCTTCGGCGAGGTCCATGACATGGATGTAGTCGCGCACGCCGGTGCCGTCCGGGGTCGGGTAGTCGTCGCCGAACACCGACAGGTACTCCCGCCGACCGACGGCGACCTGCTGCAGGTAGGGCATCAGGTTGTTCGGGATCCCGCGCGGGTCCTCGCCGAGCAGCCCGGACGGGTGGGCACCGACCGGGTTGAAGTAGCGCAGCGCCATGACCTGCCAGTCCGGCTCGGCGGCGCACAGATCGGCCAGGATCTGCTCGCACATCCACTTGGTACGCGAGTAGGGGTTCGTGGGGCTGACAGGAGCGTCCTCCCGGATCGGGAGGACGTCGACATCGCCGTGGATCGAGCAGGACGAGGAGAAGACCAGCCGACGAGTGCCATGCTCGCGCATCACCTCGACGAGGCGCAGCGTCGCGTTGATGTTCGTGTCGTAGTACTCGACCGGCATCGTCACCGACTCGCCGACCGCCTTGCGCGCGGCGAAGTGGACGACCGCCGCGACGGGTGTCGTGGCGAACAGCTTGCCGAGCGCGGCGACGTCGCGGACATCCCCTTCGACGAACTCCAGCCTGTCGGCCGCGCTGCCCGCTACCTCTCGGATCCGGTCCAGGGCCCGCGGCGAGCTGTTGACGAAGCTGTCGACCCCGATCACCCGGTAGCCGGCCGTCAGCAGGTCCACGCACGTGTGCGACCCGATGAACCCAGCCGCCCCCGTCACCAGCACCGTCTCACCTGGCGTCGCGCTCACTGTGTTTCGGGTTCGCTCCGTCGCCGCACTCATCGCCCCCCCATCCGTCGCATTCGCGCCGAACGGGGCCCCTGCTCGGCCTCGTCCTCGTTCCTCGGACGAGACCTCCGCTCGCTTGCTCCTGCGCTCACGGACCACCCGTCTCCTTGGTATGGAGTCCGGCGGCGTCCTCGCGCGCCGGACGGCGTCGATGTCCGACCCCGACCGTACCGGCCGGACGCTACGCCCTAGGGACATCCCACGCGGGAAGGTCGCTTCGCGACCTTCCCGCCAGCGGCGCCTTAGACGGCCGCCCGGCGGCGGGAGCGGAGCTTCTCGCGGTCGGCGGCTGCGAGGGCGACCTTGCGGATCCTGACAGTCGCCGGGGTGACCTCGACGCACTCGTCCTCGCGGCAGAACTCCAGCGCCTGCTCCAGGGTGAGCTGTCGGTTCGGGGTCAGCCGGACCAGCTCGTCGCCGGTCGACGAGCGCATGTTGGTGAGCTTCTTCTCCTTGGTCGGGTTGACGTCCATGTCGTCCGCCCGGGAGTTCTCACCGACGATCATGCCCTCGTAGACGTCGGTCATCGGGGGAACGAACATCGTGCCGCGCTCCTGCAGGTTGAACAGGGCGTAGGCGGTCGTCGGGCCGGAGCGGTCGGCGACCATCGAGCCGGTCGCCCGGGTGCGCAGCTCGCCGAACCAGGGCTCGTAGCCCTCGAAGACGTGGTGCAGCAGGCCGGTACCCCGGGTCTCGGTGAGGAACTCGGTGCGGAAGCCGATCAGGCCCCGGGCGGGCACCAGGTACTCCAACCGGATCCAGCCGGTGCCGTGATTGATCATCTGCTCGAGGCGGCCCTTGCGCACGGCGAGCAGCTGGGTGAGGGTGCCGAGGAACTCCTCGGGCGCGTCGATCGTGAGCCGCTCGACCGGCTCGTGCACCTTGCCGTCGACCTCCCGGATGACGACCTGCGGCTTGCCGACGGTGAGCTCGAAGTCCTCCCGGCGCATCAGCTCGACCAGGACGGCGAGCTGCAGCTCGCCACGGCCCTGCACCTCCCAGGTGTCCGGGCGCTCCGTCGTCAGCACCCTGATCGACACGTTGCCCACGAGCTCCGCGTCGAGGCGCGCCTTGACCAGGCGGGCGGTGAGCTTCTTGCCGGACTTGCCCGCAAGCGGCGAGGTGTTCACGCCGACGGTCATGCTGATCGACGGCTCGTCGACGGTGATCACCGGCAGCGGGCGCGGGTCCTCGGGGTCGGCCAGCGTCTCACCGATGGTGATGTCCGGGATGCCGGCGATGGCGATGATGTCGCCCGGGCCCGCCTTCTCGGCCGGGGAGCGCTCAAGGGCCTGGGTCATCAGCATCTCGCTGACCTTGACCCGCTCCTGGGTCCCATCGGCGCGGCAGAGCATCACCTGCTGGCCGCGGTGGATCGTCCCGTTGTGCACCCGGCACAGCGCGAGCCGGCCCAGGTAGGGCGAGGCGTCCAGGTTCGTGACCAGCGCCTGCAACGGCGCGCCCTCGATGTAGGTGGGCGTCGGGATGGTCTCCAGTAGCAGGTCGAACAGCGGCTTGAGGTCCGGGGAGTCCGGGCTGTCACCGTCGGCGGGACGGGTGGTCGATGCCCGGCCGGCCTTGGCGTTGCAGTAGATGATCGGGAACTCGATCTGCTCCTCGTCGGCGTCGAGGTCGAGGAACAGTTCGTAGGTCTCGTCGACTACCTCGGCGATCCGGGCGTCGGAACGGTCGACCTTGTTGATGACGAGGATCACAGGCAGCCGGGCGGCGAGCGCCTTGCGCAGCACGAACCGGGTCTGCGGCAGCGGGCCCTCGCTCGCGTCCACGAGCAGCAGCACGCCGTCCACCATCGCCAGGCCCCGCTCGACCTCGCCCCCGAAGTCGGCGTGGCCAGGGGTGTCGATGATGTTGATCGTGGTGTCGCCGTAACGGACCGCGGTGTTCTTCGCGAGGATCGTGATGCCCTTCTCGCGCTCCAGGTCCATCGAGTCCATGACCCGGTCGGTGAGGTCCTCGCTCGCATGCGCGCTGAAGGCGCCGGACTGGCGCAGCATCGCGTCGACCAGGGTGGTCTTGCCATGGTCGACGTGGGCGATGATCGCGATGTTGCGAAGGTCGGCGCGGCCGCGGACGACGCCGGTGGACTCGGCGCTGGTGGGCTCGGTGCTGGTCAGCACGGTGGTGGGCTCCGGGGCGGACAGGGGGTGCTCGACCCCGAGATGATCGTTACGAGGAACGCCCGGATCCGATGACGGTGGCGCGCAACCACGGTCCCTCATGTCATGGTCCGTCGGTCCGGCGCCCGCCAGGCGTGCCGACAGCCCGGGCGGATCCAACTAGTCCGGCCGCAGGCGTCCGTTCCATCGTACGGACTCGCGCGGGGGCATTACGCCGCGCGAGAGCCTGGACACCCACCCGCCGACGAGATTTCAACAACAGTACGACGCACGGCCCCGCGCGGAGAGGAACCGAAAGGGGACGAGCGCGCGGGACGACAGGCGGACAGAGGAACCGTGCCGGGTCGGCCGACGCCGGTCACCGCGGCCTGACTGGCCGGTCGGCGCGGGCCAGAGCGCGCGACGATGGCGACGCCGCGCGAACCCGCTAGTGCCCGCGGACCGGTCACCCAGCAGGTCGGACAGCGGGTCAGACCGCGGGGAAGACCAACGGCTCCGGTTCGAGAAGGCGCCGACGCAGGGCATCGACGAGCGGCAGATCGGCGGGCAGCCAGCTGACGTCCCCCAGCTCCGCGACGGACAGCCAGCGCAGTTCGCCGCCCTCGACCGCGCGCGGCGTACCGGAACAGATCCGGCCGAACCACACGCGCAGCCGCCAGCCGGGGCTCGCGAGCTCGACCTGGCCGAGCACCGGGCCAGCCTCGATCTGGACGTCGAGCTCCTCGCGGCACTCGCGTTCCAACGCCTCCAGCTCGTCCTCACCCGGCTCGACCTTGCCGCCGGGGAACTCCCACATCCCGGCGTAGGCCGGCGGCGACGTCCGCCGCGCGGCCAGCACCCGGCGCTGGCCGTCCAGCAGCGCGACCGCCACCACCAGTCGCCCGCGGCCCGCACGGACGTCCCCGGGACCAGCGGCCGCGCTGGTCACTGGGGCTGTCGGAACCGGCGCGTCGGCTCGCGGCGGCCGCCCGACCCCGGCGTGGCGCGTCTGGAGCCCACCACTCGGCGCGGTGCCCGGCGCGGAGCCGGCATCCAGCTCGGGTTCCATACCTGGTGACTTTCCCAGATCGCCGGGGCACCACGGGTAGCGACCCTCGCCCAACCGGACCAATGGCCCAACCACGGCGACGGTCGCGGTCAGGCAGCACCGGACGGTTCTCGGTCGTTCAGGGGCAGCGGCCCCGATGTCGGCACGCGCGCGATCTCATCGGAGCGGTCCGGTGGTCATCGCGGACGGCAGGCTGAGAAGGTGTTCGCATGTCGGACTTGTCGCGACGGCCAGGTCGTGCCGTGGTGGAACGGCCGGCGCCAGACGCGCCCGGGAACGGGGCCCCGGGCCCGACGCGAGGACGGATCGTCGGGGTGGACGCGGCCCGCGGCGCGGCGCTGCTGGGAATGGTCGCGACGCACGTCATACCGCCGCTCGACGCGCAGGGCCGGCTTACCACGGCGCACCTGGTCGCGGCCGGGAGGGCGGCCGCGGCGTTCGCCGTGCTCGCCGGCGTGGCGCTCACGCTGGTGACCGCCCGGGCCGCCCACCCGCGTACCTCGACCTTCGCCCGAGCGGTGTGCATCGGCGCCATCGGCCTGGCGCTCGGCCTGACGAGCACGCCGGTCGCCGTGATCCTGCCGTACTACGCGGTGTTCTTCGTGCTGGCGCTGCCACTGCTGCGGGCTCCCCGATGGGTGCTCGCCGTGGTCGCGGCGAGCGCGCTCCTCGTCGAGCCGGTACTGAGCCAGCTGGTCCGCCCGCATCTGCCCGAGCCGCTGATGAGCAACCCGTCCTTCGACGATCTGGTCGTCTCGCCGTGGCGGCTCGCTCTGACGATCCTGCTGAGCGGCTACTACCCCGCGCTGGCCTGGATCGGATACCTCTGCGCCGGCATGTTCGTCGGCCGGCTCGACCTGCGCCGGACGCGGGTCGCCGGCCTGCTGCTCGGCACGGGCGCGGCGGTGGCGGTGGCGGCCTCGGCGCTGTCGTGGCTGCTGCTCGGCCCGCTCGGCGGGCGCGACGCACTGCTGGCCACGAGCTCGGTGCTTCCGGGCGTCGGCCCGATCGCGCCCAGCGAGGTCCCGTCCCTGCTCGAGGGCGGGCTGTATGGCAGCACGCCCACGCAGTCCTGGTGGTGGCTCGCCGTCGACACCCCGCACACATCCGCGCCGCTCGATCTGCTGCACACCACCGGCACGGCCGTGGCGCTGCTCGGCGCCGCCCTGCTCGTCGCTCGGCTCGGTGCCGCCGCGGCGGTCGTGATCTGGCCGCTGGCCGCGGTGGGCTCGATGACGCTGACCTGGTACACCCTGCACGCGTGGGTGCTCTCCACCGAGCTGCCGCGGGGTGACAGCTATGCCTGGCTCTACCTCCAGCAGGTGATCCCCATGCTGGTCCTCGCGTCGCTCTGGCGCCTGACCGGCCGCCGGGGCCCGCTGGAGGCGGTCATCTCGGCACTAGCCCGCCGGGCGTCCGCGCAGCACTCACCCGGCTCGCCGGCCCCACCGCGCGCGTCGTCCGCCTGAGCCGCCCTAAACGTTGAAACGGAAGTCGACGACGTCACCATCGGCCATGACGTAGTCCTTGCCCTCCATGCGGACCTTGCCGGCCGCTCGGGCCGCGGCCATCGAGCCCCTGGCCATCAGGTCGCCGAAGGAGACGATCTCGGCCTTGATGAAGCCACGTTGGAAGTCGCTGTGGATGACACCCGCGGCCTCGGGAGCCGTGTCGCCCTTCCTGATCGTCCAGGCGCGGGCCTCCTTGGGGCCGGCGGTCAGGTAGGTCTGCAGGCCGAGGGTGTGGAAGCCGATCCTGGCCAGCGCCGTCAGGCCGCTCTCGCTCTGCCCCAGCGATGCCAACAGCTCGGCGGCGTCGTCCTCGGGCAGCTCCAGCAGCTCCGCCTCGACCTTGGCGCACAACACGACGGCATCGGCGGGCGCGACGAGGCTCGCGAGCTCCTTGTGCCTGGCTTCGTCAGCGAGGGCGTCCTCGTCGACGTTGAAGACGTAGAGGAACGGCTTCGCGGTGAGGAGGAAAAGCTCGCGCAGCAGGGCAAGGTCGATCGACGGCGCGGCCGACAGGGGCCGTCCCTCGTCGAGGACCGCCCTCGCCGCCTCCACGGCGGCCAGCATCGCCTGCTTGGTCTTGTCGAGCTTGGCTTCCTTCGCGAGCCGGGGCAGCCGGTTGTCGATGGTCTGCAGGTCGGCGAGGATCAGCTCGGTATTGACGGTGGCGATGTCGTCCGCCGGGTCGACCCGGCCTTCGACGTGCACCACGTCCGGATCGGAGAACACCCGCACCACCTGGCAGACGGCGTCCGACTCACGGATGTTGGCGAGGAACTTGTTGCCGAGGCCCTGTCCTTCGGAGGCACCGCGCACCAGGCCGGCGATGTCGACAAAGCTGACGGTGGCCGGCACGATCCGCTGGCTGCTGTACAGCTTGGCGAGCTGCGCGAGCCGGGGGTCGGGCACCCCGACGACCCCGACGTTCGGCTCGATCGTCGCGAAGGGGTAGTTGGCGGCCAGCACGTCGTTGCGGGTCAACGCGTTGAACAGCGTCGACTTCCCGACGTTGGGCAGCCCGACGATGCCGATCGACAGACCCATGCCTTGAGTTTACGGATCGGACGCTCCGCGCCCGATCCTGTCGGGCGCTGCGCGCCCTCTTCACGTGGTCCTGAGCACAGGCCCATGGCGATGGTCGGGCTGGGCCCAGGTCGGCGAGGTGGTCGCGTTGGCACAGCGCCAATGCACGGTCACTGTCGGTGGCCGGGCTGCACGACTGGCTCGCCAGAACAACGTCACGCCCTGCCTGGGGGTTGTCGGACCTGGATGGTTGGCTGTGCGCATGGACGCGTCGGGGGTGCTGTTCGCGCTCGTCTGCCTGGTGTTCGGCGCGGGGGGCGGCTACCTCGTGGGCAGGCAGGCCGGGGCGCAGCGAGCGAACGCCGACGTCGCCGGTCTGCGGACCGCGCTGGAGTACGAGCGCAAGTCGGCCGGCGAGCGGGTCGCGCTCGTCGAGCAGAGCCAGCGGCGCCTGGCCGAGACGTTCCAAGCGCTGTCCTCGCGGGCGCTGGAGGGAGCCAGCCGACAGTTCCTGGACCTGGCCGCCGCCCGCTTCGACGAGGCCGGCACCCGCGCACGTGGCGACCTCGACATGCGGCACGTCGCCGTCGAGAACCTGGTGACGCCGCTGCGCGAGACGCTCGCGCGGATGGAGGAACGGCTGCGCGAGCTGGAGACCGCCCGCACCGACGCCTACGCCACGCTCGTCGAGCAGGTGCGGGCCACCCGCGAGGCCTCCGACGCGCTGCGCACCCAGACCGCGCAGCTGGTGACCGCGCTGCGCAAGCCGCAGGCACGCGGCGCCTGGGGTGAGCTGCAGCTGCGCCGCGTCGCCGAGGTCGCCGGCATGCTGGCCCGCTGCGACTTCACGGAGCAGCACACCGTCACCGGTGACGAGGGAGAGACGACCCAGCGGCCGGACATGGTCGTTCACCTGGTCGGCGGGCGCAGCATCGTGGTCGACTCCAAGGTCCCCATGGCCGCGTTCCTCGAGGCGGCCGAGGCGGCCGAGGACGCGGTGCGGGCCGAGCGGCTGGCCGCGCACGCCAGGCACCTGCGCACGCACGTGGACCAACTGGCGTCAAAGGCCTACTGGCGCCGGATGGACTCGCCGGAGTTCGTCGTGCTGTTCGTCCCGGCCGAGGCCTTCCTGGCACCCGCGCTCGACCACGACCCTGGCCTGCTGGAGTACGCCGCCGGCAAGGGCGTGGTGCTCGCCACGCCGACGACGCTCATCGCGCTGCTGCGCACCGTCGCCTACGCCTGGACGCAGGACGCGCTGACCACGCGGGCCAAGGAGGTCTACGAACTCGGCCGCGAGCTGTACGCCCGGCTCGGCACTCTGGGTGAGCACGTCGACAGGCTCGGCGCGTCGCTGGGGCGGGCAGTGAAGGACTACAACGCGGCCGTCGGGTCGCTGGAGGGCCGGGTGCTGGTGTCGGCTCGCCGACTGGCCGGGCTGGAGGTCGTCGAGGAGGAGCTGGCCAGCCCCAAGCCCGTGGAGGTGGGCGTCCGCCCGCTGACGGCCGCCGAGCTCGTGGCCGAGCCCGGTGGGCCAGAACCGCTAGAAGAGCTGGACCTCGAGGGGCTGGAGCTGGTGTCGTCGGCGCCCTTCGCGACGCCGGCGGACACCGCCGGCGCGGCAGCCGCCCAGGCGGCTTCGCCGAGTACCGGAGCCCCCACGGAGAGTTGAAAAGGCCGGTGGCTGGTACAGCCGCGAACTATCGTGCTGACGCATTCTTAAACCTGGGGCGGTACCTTGCCCACGTGAGTCTGCCCGACCGGCAACCCGCCGGCCCCCGCGGTCGCCCCGACCGGCCACGCGGACCGGCCGACCGTCCCCCCATCGGACGGCGTCGCCCGACCCTGCAGCCGACGACGGTGATCAGCGACAACCGTCGGGGGCTCACCGCCTTCGGCGCGTCACTGGTCGTACTGATCATCGGCGCGGTCGGCGCGGCCGCCGACGTGGCCGTCTTCGGGCATCTCGGCTGGATCTTCGGCGTGCTGTTCGTCTCGGCCTGCGCCGCGAGCACGTTGCGCACGCATGTGGACGACCTGGTGGGAGTCGCCATCATGCCGCCGCTGGTCTATGCGGCGATCACCGCCGGGGTCGGTTTCCTGCATCCGGCGACCGGCAGCGACGGCGGGCTCAAGACGAAGGCCATCGACATCGGTTCCGAACTGATCCTGCGAGCGCCGAGCCTCCTGACCGCCGAGCTGTTGGTGATCATCATCGCGCTGGTCCGCGCCCGCCGGGCGGCGGTGGCACGCCGCGAGCGCGCCCGCGCGATGGCGGCCAGCCGAACCCGCCGCGACGGCCGGCCGTAGCGCAGATCTGAGCCAGCCAGGTGGCCGACCCGCGAGCGATCCGCGCGGGTTAGAACGGGACCGTTGAATAGGCCTGAAGCTTGGTGAGCTGGTGCTGGCTGTCCACGCGGCGGATGGTGCCGCTGCGCGAACGCATGACCAGCGACGACGTGCTCGCGCCGCCCGGCCGGTAGCGCACCCCGGCGAGCAGCTCGCCGTCGGTGATGCCGGTGGCGACGAAGAAGACGTTGTCGCTGTTCACCAGGTCGCCCGTGGTCAGCACCCGGGTGGTGTCGTGGCCCGCGTCCTCGACCTTGCGTCGCTCGTCGTCGTCGCGAGGCCAGAGACGGCCCTGGATCACGCCGCCGAGGCAGGTCACCGCGCAGGCAGTGATGATCCCCTCCGGGGTGCCCCCGACCCCGAGCAACAGATCGACACCGGTGTCCGCGGAGGCGGCCATCACGGCGCCGGCGACGTCGCCGTCCGAGATCAGCTTGACGCGCGCGCCCGTCGCCCGGATCTCGTCCACCAGCGTGGCGTGCCGCGGCCGGTCGAGCACGACGACGGTGACGTCGCGCGGGAGGATGCCCTTGGCCTTTGCCACCGCACGGACGTTGTCCTCCACGGAGGCGTCGATGTCGACGACCGCGGCGGCCTCCGGGCCTGTCACGAGCTTGTCCATGTAGAAGCAGACGCTCGCGTCGTACATCGTGCCGCGCTCGCTGACGGCCATCACCGAGACGGCGTTGTTCATGCCCTTGGCCGTCAGCGTCGTGCCGTCCACCGGGTCGACGGCGACGTCGCACTCGGGGCCCTCGCCCGAGCCGACCTCCTCGCCGTTGAACAGCATCGGGGCCTCGTCCTTCTCGCCCTCCCCGATGACGACCACGCCACGCATGGAGACGGTGCCGACCAGCCGGCGCATCGCGTCGACGGCGGCGCCGTCGGCCCCGTTCTTGTCGCCGCGGCCCACCCAGCGGGCGGCGGCGAGCGCGGCGGCCTCGGTCACCCGGACCAGTTCTAGCGCCAGGTTGCGGTCGGGTGCCTGGCCTTGCACGGCAAGCGGTTCGGGGACTGCGCTGCTGTCATGTGCCACAGCAGAAGACTAGTTCGCGGGCTCCGTCGCCGCCCGCGGTTGTGACCGCCGTCCGGTCCCGCCACGAGGCGCGGCGGCGGGCGGGCGCGGCGCGCGAAAACGGGCGCGGGCGGCCGTCATGCCCCCTCCGCACGGCGGCCGCCCACGCGTCACGTCCGACGCCTTGCTTGCCCGGAAGGTTGCGCCGGCCGGTGAGTGTCGGGCGCCACGCTCCCCCGGTCGTTGACCGCCAGGCCGACCAGCATCATGGGGGCGTGGCACGTAAGCGTGGTCAGGAGACCATTCGGGACATGACGCTCTCGCTCGCCGTCGTCATGGCGGGCGTCTTCGCCTTCGTCTTCTTCGTTCTCCCACGCGGCGACGACGAGCAGGCGGTCAAGGTCGTCGACAACGCCGCCGTGTCGGTCACCTCGTTCGCCCGGCAGGCCCCTTACCAGGTGCTCGCGCCGTCCGGCCTGGCCCAGGACCTGTGGAAGCCCACGTCCCTGCGGGTCCAGGCCCCCGGCGCGGTTCAGGGCGCCGACACCGACCTCGCGGTGCTGACCATCGGCTACGTGGTCGACCGCAAGGGCCACCGGACGTTCGCTCGTTACGAGGTGAGCAACGCGCCGGACGCCGTGCAGCGCCTGCTCGGCAACCGCCCGGTAACCGGGCATCGCGCGATCGCGGGCGAGACCTGGGACGAACGCCGCGACGACGACGGCCATCTGGCACTCACGCGCACGGCCGGCGGCTCCATCGTGATCGTCGACGACGGTGACGGCTCCGGCGGCGCGAGCCCCGCGGACCTCGATGCGCTCGCCGCCTCGGTGCGCCTGGTCTCGACGGCCTCCTCCTGACCGCCCCGGGACCGCGCCCGCCGGCCCGCGGAAGGCCACCCGCCGTCAGAGTGGCGAGCGGCCCGGGCCGGGCGCGGGCTCGGCGGCGGCGATGCGGGCCCGGGCGCCCTCGAGGAGGGCCTGGCAGGTTCTGGCCAGTTCCTCGCCACGTTCCCAGAGGGCCAGCGACTCCTCGAGGGTGACCCCGCCCGCCTCCAGCCTGCGTACGACGTCCTCCAGCTCCGCGCGGGAGTCCTCGAACGTGGGCCCGCCGCCGGCGGGCCCGCCAGGCCGCACGGCGGCCTGCTCTGTGTTCGGCTCGGTCAAGCGGGGCTCCTCAGTCTGCGTTCCTGGATGTGAATCGGCGGGTGCCGGCCGCCACGCGCCGGGTGGTCGGCTGCCGGCTGACCCGGCTGGCTGGCCGGGTCAGGGAACGGGGTCCGGCGCCGGGTCCAGGCCTCGTGGAGGGGGCGGCGGGGGCGGGGGGCGGGGCCCCGCCGCCCCCCGCGGCGTGGCGGCCGGGGCCGCCACGCCGCCGGCGGCGAGGCCGGTGACGACCGCTCCGAACGAGCCCCCCGCGACCCGGATCCGCAGTGCCTGGTCCGCGGTGAGCGCCGCCGGGTCCCGGACGATGGCGCCGCCCGCCGCGTCCTGCACGAGCGCGTAGCCGCGATCGAGGGTCGCCGCCGGGGAGAGGGCACGCAGGCGGGCGGTGGCGTGGGTGAGATCGCGGCCCGCGACGTCGACGGCGTGCGTCACGCAGCGGCGCGCCCGCCGGGCGAGCGCGTCCACGGCCTCCGCCCGCCGGTCCAGCTCCCGGTGCGGCGCGGCGAGCACCGGCCGGCCGCGCAGGTCGGCGAGCGCGCGGCGTTCCCGCTCGACTCGCTGGTCGACCACCCTGCGGGCGCGGGCGCGCAGCTGCGCGACGATCGCCGCCTGCTCCGCGACGTCGGGCACCACCCGCTTGGCGGCATCCGTCGGGGTGGAGGCGCGCACGTCGGCGACGTAGTCGAGCAGCGGGCTGTCCTGCTCGTGCCCGATCGCGGACACCACGGGAGTGCGCGCCGCGGCGACCGCGCGCAGCAGCGCCTCGTCGGAGAACGGCAGCAGGTCCTCCAGCGAGCCACCGCCCCGGGCGATCACGATGACCTCCACCTCCCGGTCGGCGTCGAGCTCGCGCAGGGCGTCGATGACCTGACCGGCGGCGAGCGCCCCCTGCACGGCGACCTCGCGGGTGACGATCCGCACCGCGGGCCAGCGGCGCCGGGCGTTCTCCACGACGTCGCGCTCGGCGGCGCTCGCCCGGCCGGTGATCAGCCCGACCGCCGTCGGCAGGAACGGGAGCCGGCGCTTGCGGGACGCGGCGAACAGCCCCTCGGAGGCGAGCAGCTGGCGCAGCGCCTCCAGCCGGGCGAGCAGCGCGCCCACGCCGACCGGCCTGATCTCGAAGACGTCCAGCGACAGGGTGCCCCGCCCGGCGTAGAACGACGGCCTGCCCCACACCACCACCCGCGCGCCGTCGACCAGCGCCGGCCCCACGGCGTCGCACACCGCTCGCGCGCAGGTGACCTGCAGCGAGACGTCCGCGACCGGGTCGCGCAGGGTCAGGAACACCGTGTTCATCCCGGGCCGGCGGGAGATCTGGGTCACCTGCCCCTCGACCCAGACGCGCCCGAGCCGGCTGATCCAGTCGCCGAGCGCGCGGGACACCGTCCGCACCGGCAGCGGCTGTTCGGGACTCGATGTCAACGCCACGCCCGCACGGTAGGACATACCGACGGGCAGGTCCCGGCCCTGGGCCCCCGGGCGCGTGGCCTCGGCACGGTTTTCGACCTGGTGACGGCATGTTCCCAGGTATGCCTTGCTCATCACACTGCCGGCCCGCCGTGGCACGACGCGCCGTCGACCGGCCGACACCCCCGTCCGGAACTCTTGTCCGCCCAGGCCGCTGACCAGGCACGACAGGCGGAAGCACTGAGTAGGACGGATGCCGGCAACGCGTGACGCACCTACGGCCGGTCTTCCCGCCGGGCCCGCGCCGCGTAGACTGCCGGGACATGGGGCGGGTCCTGCTGGCCAAGCCGCGCGGCTACTGCGCCGGTGTCGATCGAGCGGTTCAGACCGTGGAGAAGGCACTGGAGCTGTACGGCGTTCCGGTATACGTGCGTAAGCAGATCGTGCACAACGCTCACGTTGTCAAGACGTTGGAGGCGAAGGGTGCGATCTTCGTTGAGGAGACGGAAGAGGTGCCGCACGGCGCTACCGTCGTGTTCTCCGCGCACGGGGTAGCACCCACCGTGCACGAGGAGGCGACGGAGCGGAAGCTGCGCACCATCGACGCCACATGTCCGCTGGTGACCAAGGTGCATCACGAGGCGCGCCGGTTTGCCCGTGAGGACTACGACATCCTGCTCATCGGCCACGAGGGCCACGAGGAGGTCGTCGGCACCACAGGGCAGGCGCCGGACCGGATCCACCTGGTCGACGGCCCGGAGGACGCCGCTGGGGTGGCGGTGCGTGACCCCAAGCGGGTCGCCTACCTCTCCCAGACGACGCTCTCGGTCGACGAGACCATGGAGACGGTGGAGGCGCTGCGCGAGCGGTTCCCGCACCTGACGGGGCCACCGAACTCGGACATCTGCTACGCGACCCAGAACCGCCAGGTGGCGGTCAAGGAGATCTCTCAGGCGGTCGACCTGATCCTGGTCGTCGGCTCGCCGAACTCGTCGAACTCGGTCCGCCTGGTCGAGGTCGCGCTCGACGCCGGCGCGCCGGCCGCGTACCTCGTCGACAACAGCGAGCAGGTACAGGAGCAGTGGCTCGACGGTGTGGAGACCGTCGGCGTCACCAGCGGCGCCTCAGTGCCGGAGGAGCTCGTCACCGAGCTGATGACCTGGCTCGCCGAGCGGGGCTTCAACGACGTGGACGAGGTCACCGCGATGGAGGAGCACCTCCTGTTCGCCCTGCCGCCGGAGCTGCGCCGCGACATCCGCTCCAAGGAGCGCGCCGCCGGCTGAGCAGCGCGACGTCCGCCCGCAACGACTCGTACACAGGGCCGCTGGTCTGTCGCCGCCGCGCGATGGCCTGGCGGCCCTGTGTGTTTTTGGTGCCGGGTGTCTGGCGCTGGCGACGATCGCGGCCACATCTCCTGACCCTGCCCGGGCCAGACTCGTTAGCCTGCGGGAAGTACCCGCGTCGCCTACCCGCGCATCGTGGCGGTCGAACGGCGGCGACCGGCTGAGGACGAGGAGCACCGAGCGGCATGACCGAGCAGGAGTACCGGATCGAGCACGACAGCATGGGGGACGTTCGGGTCCCGGCCGACGCGAAATGGCGCGCACAGACCCAGCGCGCGGTCGAGAACTTCCCAGTGTCCGGGCAGCGCATCTCGCGGGCGCACATCGCGGCCCTCGCTCGGATCAAGGCGGCGGCCGCGACGGTCAACGCCAAGCTCGGAGTGCTGGACGGCGAGATCGCCGAGGCGATCGTCTCGGCGGCCACCGAGGTCGCCCGTGGCGACTGGGACGACCACTTCCCCCTGGACGTGTTCCAGACCGGTAGCGGCACCTCGTCGAACATGAACACCAACGAGGTCATCGCGACGCTCGCCACCGAGCGGCTCGGTCGGCCGGTGCACCCGAACGACCATGTGAACTGCTCGCAGTCGTCGAACGACGTGTTCCCGTCGTCGATCCACGTCGCCGCGACCCAGGGAATCGTCGCCGAGCTGATCCCGGCACTGGAGCACCTGGCGGCGTCGCTGTCGCGTAAGAGCGAGCAGTTCGCCGATGTGGTCAAGTCCGGGCGTACGCATCTGATGGACGCGACCCCGGTCACCCTGGGCCAGGAGTTCGGCGGCTACGCCGCGGCGGTGCGCCTCGGCATCGAGCGGCTGAACGCGGCGCTGCCGAGGATTGGCGAGCTGCCGCTGGGCGGCACCGCCGTGGGCACCGGGATCAACACCCCGCCCGGTTTCTCCGCGACCGTCATCTCCGAGCTCGCGGCGAGCACCGGACTGCCGCTGACCGAGGCGCGCAACCACTTCGAGGCGCAGGCCTCCCGGGACGGCCTGGTCGAGGCGTCCGGTGTGCTGCGGGTCATCGCGTTGTCGCTCTACAAGATCTCCAACGACCTGCGCTGGGCGTCCTCCGGCCCGCGCGCGGGCCTCGGCGAGATCCACCTGCCCGACCTGCAGCCCGGCTCGTCGATCATGCCCGGCAAGGTCAACCCGGTCATTCCCGAGGCGGTCTGCCAGGTGGTCGCCCAGGTCGTCGGCAACGACGCGGCTGTGGCGTTCGGCGGCTCGGCCGGCAACTTCGAGCTGAACGTGATGCTGCCGGTGATCGCCCGCAATCTGCTGGAGTCAATTCACATCCTGTCGACGATCAGCCGGCTGTTCGCCGACCGCTGCATCGACGGCGTCGAGGCGAACGTCGAGCGTTGCCGCCGGTATGCCGAGTCGTCGCCGTCGATCGTCACGCCGTTGAACAAGTACATCGGCTACGAGGAGGCGGCGAAGGTCGCCAAGCTGTCGCTCGCCGAGGAGAAGACGATCCGCGAGGTCGTGCTGGAGCGCGGCTACGTCGACGCCGGCAAGCTCACTCTGGAACAGCTCGACGCCGCCCTCGACGTCCTCTCCATGACCCACCCGTAGCCCTCCCGAGCGGTCCTGGCTTTCAAGGACCGGTGGAGGGACTTGTCCGCCGGGCGGGGAACGGCCTTAGCCGTTCCCCCCCCGCCGCGGCTTGGCCGCTGCCCGCCGTTGGTGTCGCCGATGGAACCGCGGCGGAAAAATGCGGGTAACAACCCCGGCAGTGTGGCCGTTTTTCCCGTTCAGTCTGGATACTCTCGGCACGCGCGCACACGGGGCCGGCTGACACGGGCCCGGGGCGGGGTCGCTGAGGGGGAGCCCGAATGTTCGACTATGACGTCCTGGTCATCGGGTCGGGGCCGGGCGGCCAGAAGGCGGCGATCGCCGCCGCGAAGCTCGGCCGGCGCGTGGCGATCGTCGACAAGCGCGACATGATCGGCGGCGTCTGCATCAACACGGGCACGATCCCCTCGAAGACACTGCGCGAGGCGGTCCTCTACCTCACCGGCCTTTCGCAGCGCGAGATGTACGGCCAGAGTTACCGGGTCAAGGACGACATCACCGTCGGCGACCTGTCGGCCCGCACGCAGCATGTGATCAGCCGCGAGATCGACGTCATCCGCAGCCAGCTCTCCCGCAACCACGTGACGGTCGTGACCGGGATGGCGAAGTTCCTCGACCCGCACACGCTTTCCGTGACCGGGCCGGACGGTCTCGAGGTGCGCCGGGTCTCGGCAGAGAAGATCATCATCGCCACCGGCACTCGGCCGGCGCGGCCGGACTCGGTGGCCTTCGACGGCCGCACCGTCGTCGACAGCGACCAGATCCTCAACCTTGACCGCATTCCCGGCTCGATGGTCGTCGTCGGCGCGGGCGTCATCGGTATCGAGTACGCCTCGATGTTCGCCGCGCTCGGGACGAAGGTCACCGTCGTCGAGCGCCGCGAGCGGATGCTCGACTTCTGCGACCTTGAGATCGTCGAGGCCCTGAAATACCACCTGCGTGACCTGGCTGTGACGTTCCGGTTCCGCGAGGCCGTGGTCTCCGTCGAGCGGCACAACGGCGGCACGCTCACCCTGCTGGAAAGCGGCAAGAAGATCCCGGCCGACACGGTGATGTACTCCGCCGGCAGGCAGGGCCTTACCGACGCGCTCGGGCTCGAAGCGGCGGGGCTCGCCGCCGACGGCCGCGGCCGCATCAAGGTCGGCAGCGACTTCCGCACCGAGGCCGATCACATCTACGCCGTCGGTGACGTCATCGGTTTCCCCGCGCTCGCGGCGACGTCGATGGAGCAGGGCAGGCTCGCCGCCTACTCGGCCTGCGGCGAGGAGGTGCACACGCTACGTGCCGACCTGATGCCAATCGGTATCTACACGATCCCGGAGATCTCCTACGTGGGGAAGACCGAGGACGAGCTGACGGAAAGCTCGATCCCGTTCGAGGTCGGCATCGCCCGCTACCGCGAGCTCGCCCGCGGCCAGATCGTCGGCGACTCCTACGGCATGCTCAAACTGCTGGTCAGCCCGGACGACCACAAGCTGCTCGGCGTCCACGTCTTCGGCACCGGTGCCACCGAGATCGTGCACATCGGCCAGACTCTGATGGGCTGCGGCGGCACCATCGACTATCTCGTCGACAGCGTCTTCAACTACCCGACGCTGTCCGAGTCCTACAAGGTCGCCGCGCTGGACGCCATGAACAAGATGCGCGCCGTCGCCCGCTTCAGCGGCTGAGGCCCGATCGCCGGAAACCGAGCCGGCGCGCCGCCCGCGGCCGCCATCGCGGCCGTTGTCGCTGTCGGGCGGAGGCGCGAGCGGCCGGTCCCTCCCTTTGTCCCGACGCGTGGCGCGGTCAGGATGCCGGCGGCGCGTTCGGGTCCGGGGCGACGGGAACGTACTGCCAGGCCAGGCGGGACAGGTCCGAGATGGTCTCGACGCCGATGGCCATGGTTCGGCTGTCGCGGGTGTAGGCGGCCATGATGTAGTCCTTGCCGGCGCCGTGCACGTGGGCGAGGCTGTTGATCACCCAGCCGCCGCCGTAGGGCAGCCAGCCATTCTTGATCTCTACCGACACGCCGGCCGGCACGCCGGCGGTCAGGCCCCAGCGCTGCGACGGGATGACCGTGTCCAGCAGGCCGGTGGCGGTCGCCATGGCGTTCGGGGACAAGCCCGAATCCGGATAGGAGACGGCCCGCAGCACGCGAAGCTGGTCGTAGGCGGTCGTCTTGGTCAGCCCCCAGGCCCCGCTCCGGCCGGCCGTGGTCGCGGTCATTCCTAGCCCGCGGAAGAACGCGTTCATCCCACTCTGCGCGCCGGCCGCACGCCATAGCGCGCTCGCCGACCCGTTGTCGCTGATGGAGATCATCGGCCTGGCTAGCCGCAGCTGCCCGGCCGTGAGCTGGCCGCTCTCGCCGGTCTTCGTGAGTAGCGCCGTCAGGATGTCGAGCTTGACCGTGCTGGCGGTCTCCCAGCCGTTCCGGGCGGAGTTCGTGACGTCCACGGTCAGTCCGGTGGCCCGGTCGTACAGGGCGACGCTGACGGCCCCGGGGCGCGTGGCCAGGTAGGAGCGGAACTCCGCCGCGAGGACAGGCGCGAACGACGGGTCCGGTTCAGCCGCGGCCGGCGGGCCGCTCGCGGTCGTCGGCGGCGCCGACCCGGCCGGCGCCAGCTCCCAGGTCGCCGCCGGGGATGCTGACGCGGATGTCGGCCCGGTCGGCCCGGTCGGCCCCGTCGGCGCGGTCAGTACGGCCGGCACGGCGGTCGGAGCCGGGGGCGTCGCGCCGGCCGATGTCGCACCGCCCGGTGTGGCGCCGCCCGGTGTCGCGACCGCGAAGTCGATGCCGAAAATCCCCGCGAGCACCGAGTCGTCGGGGGCGTCCGTCGACCTCGTCGGCGCGGCCCGCTCGACGACGGCGGCGGTGGGCGGCGCGGCGTCGTCGAGCGCCGCCGCGGTCGCGGCCGTGGTGAAGGGCGGGACGCCGACGGCCGCGAGCGCGGCGACCCCCACGGCGGCCGTCAGGCCAGCCAGCCGCGAGCGAGAACGCGCCCGCGCGCGGTGACGGCGAGCCGACCGGCCGGAAACCATGACCGAATTTGTATGCATCTCCGGCTACGCGCGATGTTTCGAATAGTTACAAATGCCTCAACTCTTCGCGGCCTCCGACGGTCGGCGGTGCCTCCGCGCGCGGAGGCACCGCCGAGATCGCGTCAGGCCGCCGGCACTGTCGACCAGGCGAGGCGAGACAGGCCGGAGATGGTGTTGATGCCCGTCTGCTCGGTCGCACTGTTGCGCGTGTAGACGGCCATGACATAGTCCTTGCCGGCCCCGTGCACGTGGGCGAGGCTGTTGACCACCCAGCCGCCGTCATAGGGCAGCCAGCCGTTCTTGAGCTGGAGCCGGACACCTGTCGGCACGCCCGCGGTCAGGCCCCAGCGCTGCGCCGGGATGACCGTGTCCAGCAGGCCGGTGGCCGTGGCCCGCGCGTTCGAGGACAGGACCGCGCCCGGGTAGGAGACCGCGCGCAGGACCTTGAGCTGGTCCAGGGCGGTGGTTTTCGTCAGGCCCCACTTGCCGCCGGCCCCGGCCGCCGTCGAGGTCATCCCGAGCCTGCGGAAGAACGCGTTCATCCCGCTCCGCCCGCCGGCCTGGTTCCACAGGGAGCTGGCCGCCGCGTTGTCGCTGACCGAGATCATCGGCTTCGCCAGCTTCAGCTGCGCGGCCGTGAGTTTTCCGTTCTGCCCAGTTTTCGAGAGCAGGTCGGTCAGAATGTCCAGCTTTACCGTGCTCGCCGTCTCCCAGCCAGTACGGGGTGATTTGGTGACGTAGACGGTCCGGCCGCTGCGCCGGTCAAAGAGGGCGACGCTGACGGAACCCGGCCTGGTCGCGAGGTAGGAACGCCACTTCGCGGCCAGCGCGGAGGTGAACGACGACGTCGTCGCCGCCGAGGCCGCGTTGGCCACCGGACCGGCCGCGACCAGCGCGATGGCGATGATCCCAGCACTGATCAAACCAGCTAGACGCACCTGGAGCCGCGCTGCGCCACCCGGGCGGCACGAAAGAACGGAACGACCATGAAAAAGCGCCATGACCGCATGTCTACGTACGGCGCCCTACTAATGATATTTGCTCGCCGTAAAAGTTCTCGAAACTATTACTCACGCTCCGTGGCGATATTTTGTCAATATGTGGAAATTACGGCGGGAAGCGCTGGACCGGCTCATTTCCGTCACGCCTGGCGCGGCGAAAGCAGATTCCGGCCGATCTGTTGCCACCCGATGCTCCGGCGCCGGACGGTTGACGGCGGTCAGCGGTTCTGGGTCGTCCCCGGGGCGGGCGTGGCCGCCGACACGCCGGGGGTGCGGCCGGCGGCCGCAGCCTTGGCGAGGTGGCGCGCCAACGAGCCGACCGCGGTGAGGGCAAAGAGCCTCAGCAGGGGACCCGTGCCGCGGTAGGCCGGCACGAAGGTCGCCCGCCAGCTGATGCGGGTGCCGCCGCCGGGCAGCGGGTCGAGCTCCACGATCCCCTTGTAGCCGTGGACCGGAATGCCGGACACGATCGTGTAGACGAGGCGGCGGGGCGGCACGTACTCGACGATCTCCTCGCGCGACAGGACCGGCCGCATGCCCAGCTCCCGGACCGCTCCGACGCCACCCGGCGCGGGCGTGCCCGTCCGGTACCAGCGGGAGCGCGGGACGAGCGGACCGGCCCAGGACGACCAGCTCGCGCCGTCGGCGAGCAGCGCGAAGACGGCGCCCGTCTGCGCCGAGGACTCGACGACCAGCTCGAAGGACTGCGACCCGTTCGCGGTGCGGCCACCGCCGCCCTCGCCGCCGCCGCCCTCGCCGCCGCTCGCGGCCACGGCCCCGACGACGCCGCCGCCGTCATCCTGCGCCATGCGTTGAACCTCCCGCCTCGGCCGGGCGAGCGCCAGCGGCTCCGGCCAGGAGCTGCGCGACTACCGCAGAGCGGCCGGTGTCCGGGAGCTGCGCCGGAGCTTCGTCCCCAGTCTTCCAGGAACCTCGTCCACGGGAACCCACCGGACATCCGCCGCCACGTCGGCCCCGAGATCCCGAGAGGGCAGGTGAAGCAGGTAGCGGAAGTCATAGTGGACGTGCTCGAGCTCGTCGAGCTCGAGCACCGGATCGACGGGTACCGCGTCGAGGTCGCAGGGCAGCGCCGACTCCGGGCGCAGCACGTTCGGGTCGATGCCGGTGAGCTCACGCAGTTGGCGCAGCACCGAGCCGAGGAGCGAACAGTCCTCTTCGGCGACGTGCCCGCCCGGGAGCTGCCATCCCGGCCGACTCGCGCCGCGGACTGTCAGAACGTGCTGGTCGGACGTCATCACGACCGCCCGACACGCGAGGTGCGCCGGGAGAGTGCTACGCAAGGTGATCGGCGGGCCGAGCAGGGACAGGATGACGAGGTCACGGACCGTGTCCAGCTCCGAGGGGTTCGCCTCCACGTAGCCGAGCGCGGTGCTGACCACAGCGTTGTTCGACACGGTCACGCCAGGCAACGTACCCCCGCATTGCCCCATCCATGCACACGGTCGGGCACCCTGGGCAAACTTTAAGGTATAGGTCCGATAACCCTACGTGCCCTCAATCGCGCCACTAAGGGATAAATATCCCTGGAAACGCCTGGGCATCCTCGATAGGAAATAGCTGCTCAGGTTTACACATACGCCGCTATGGAGGCAGCGTGGCGTTGGGGCCGGCCGCGAGCAGCCGGTCGTCACGCCCACCGTCTCACCGCCCACCGACGACAGCGCGCGCCACAGTGCGTAACCGGCGCCGCCCGGCGGCGGCGCCTCGATGCGGGCGGGCCGTCGCCCGCACCAACCCGTTGCCGCCGACCAGTCGCGGAGCCCACGCCGGCCACGCGCGCCCCGTCACACACGCCTGGCATCGCGGGGCGGCGCCGGCCTCCCCCGCGGCGCCGTCAGCCGGCGCGCTTTACCGCGGTGACGGACGAGCCGCCGCCGGCGGGCGGCAGGCGCAGCCGCGCGCGGATGTCGGCCTGGACCGCGGGCACCGGCTGGCGGGCGTCGACCACCGCCACGTATTCCTTGCGCTGGAAGATCTCCAGCACCGGCCGGGTCTTGCTCTGGTACTCGCGCAGCCGGACGGCGAGCGCCTCAGGGTTGTCGTCGGCCCGCCCGACCAGCGCGCCGCCGCACACGTCACACACACCCGCCTGCCTCGGCCGGCTGGCGATCAGGTTGTAGTCCAGGCCGCATCGGGAGCACAGCCGGCGGGCGAGCACCCGGCGCACGACCTCCTCGTCCGGGAGGTCGAGGTAGATCACCCCGTCGATGTCGTAGCTCTCCAGGAAGAACTCGGCCTGCCGGGCATTGCGGGGGAAGCCGTCGATGACGAAGCCGTAGTTCCAGTCATGGTTGGCCAGCCGCTCCCGCACGACCCGCTCGACCAGGTCGTCCTCGACCAGGTGCCCGCTGTCGACCGCCCGGCGCACCTGGGCGCCGATCTTGGTGTGGTTCTGCACGTTCCAGCGAAAGATGTCGCCGACGTTGATGTGGACAAGGCCCAGGTCGGCGGAGAGCAGCCGCGCCTGAGTTCCCTTGCCGCTGCCCTGAACGCCCATGATGACGTACTTGCGCACGCGGACCCCCTCCCTGACGTGGTGCCGGCCAGCCGGCGGACGTGGTGCCCAATCAGTCCACCGCGTACCGGCGCGGGACCCAGGTCTGGCTGTCGATCGGCGGGCGTTTGTAGGCGCGCTGCTGGCGAGGCGGCAGGGTCACCTGTGGGCGCGGGACCTCCTGGTAGGGAACCTGGGAAAGCAGGTGCGAGATGAGGTTCAGCCGGGCCGAGCGCTTGTCGTCCGCGTCGACGACGAACCAGGGTGCCTCGCGGATGTCGGTATAGGCGAACATCTCGTCCTTCGCCTCGGCGTAGTCCACCCAGTGCGCGCGGGCCTGCAGGTCCATCTCCGACAGCTTCCAGCGTTTGCCCGGGTCCTTCATCCGGGCGTGGAAGCGGCGTTCCTGCTCCTCGTCGCTGACCGAGAGCCAGTACTTCAGCAGGATGATCCCCGAACGGACCAGTGCCCGTTCGAGCTGCGGGCAGGTGCGCATGAACTCGTCGTACTCGGCGTCGGTACAGAAGCCCATCACGCGCTCGACCCCGGCACGGTTGTACCAGCTCCGGTCGAAGAACACGACCTCGCCGGCCGCCGGGAGATGAGCGATATACCGCTGGAAATACCACTGTGTGCGTTCGCGCTCGGACGGCGTCGTCAGGGCGACGACCCGGTAGTGCCGTGCGTTGAGCCGCTCGATGATCCGCTTGATCGTGCCGCCCTTGCCTGCCGTGTCGCGGCCTTCCATGACCACAACGACCCGCAGGCCGGAATGAACGATCCACTCCTGCATCCGAACCAGTTCGACCTGTAGCCGAGCCAACTCGGAATCGGCGTCCGCCTTCGACAGCCGCGCCGGCCGTTCCACCACGGCCTTGTCCTCACCACGCGCCTCACGCAAGCTCATCCCTCCGTTTCCCCGGCGCCCCGTCTCCCCGGAACGCCGGCACTCCAGCGGCCCGGCCTCGATGACACTCCGGCCTCCAGGACCCCTCAGCCCGTCCCAGGCGGGGGCTTATCGGTGCTGTCCCATCGTTCCGCGCCATCGCCTAGGACGGTGGGCGGAAAGCGGAAATCCACGGTCCACCCACGGACGGTCACCATCGCGCGACGCCAGGACTGATCGGCGATCCGACAACGTCGCGGAACGAACCTCAAGTACCCGGTAGAACACGCATCGTCACCTGGACGATGGCCTGCCCTGTCGCGACAGCCCCGCGTGAGCTCCCTGCGACGTTCGCGACCGATCGGTCAGAACCGTAGGAGCCGCCTGAACACGCCAGACCAGGACAGTCCAGGATGAAGAGCGGTAATGGCACAAGGCGGAGGCGAGGCTAGTGACCAGGACAGCGCGGACCTTCCTGATCGCAGACCTCCCGGCAGATCTGCCTGATCGGCTTTGCCGATCGGGCAGGGACCCCGGGCGGAGCCGATCCGGCGGGAATCCCGTCGCCGATCGGGCCGGGACCCCGGGAACGACAGCGCCCGGCGGGACGGCGCCCGGACGGCCCACGGCCCGCGGCCGGACCACGCTGCGGCTGCTGGGTGCCGGCCTCGCGGCCACGGCGCTGGCCACGACGGTGGCGGCCTGCGGTGGAGGCAAGGACAAGCCGACGGGGCCACTCAACGTCACCGTCACCCGCGGCCAGGAAGCGTCGGCGCCGTTCGCCTCGACAGGTGGCGAGGTCATCCTCGACCTGGGCACGGCGTCGCCGGAAGCGTCCTGGGGGACGAACGGCGGCGAGTCCGCGGTCGTCTCGCTCTACGTCGACGACACCTACACGACGGACCTCGTCATCCCGGCGTCGTTCTCGATCCCGCGCAGCCTCGACCTGGGCAACGTGCCGGCCGGCGACCACACCCTGAAGGTGAAGTTCGCCGATGACCGCTCCCCCGCCGCCGCCCACACGGCCAACCTCACGAACCTGAAGTTCCGCACCGTCACCGCCGCCGACGCCGGTTTCGCCGCCACCCAGTACGCCCCGGTCATCTACGGGCGCACCGGCCAGGGGGCGACGCCGGACGTCAGCGGGCCGTTCCAGAGCGCGGTGACCGACACCCCGATGGTCGAGTTCCACACCGAGGCCGCCTCGCCGACCACCGGCAACAAGATCTACCGCTACTCGGTCATCTACTCGAACGAGGACGGCGCCGCCTCTGTCCCGGAGACGCTCGCCCAGTGGGGGCGTAGCACCGACATCGCCTGGGTCTACCAGGTGGAGGTCAACGCCGCCGGTCAGGTCGTCCCCGGGAGCGCCGCCGTCCAGGGCCAGGACGGCTCCACCGTCCCCTTCACCGGCGGTTACGAGGGTACGCACGCCGTCGTCCAGACCTGCGGGCTCGCCAACAGCGTGTGCGGGAAGACGGACGGGCAGATGCGTTTCTCGCTGTCCGCGCTCGACAGCCTCGACCCGCGGAGCGAGGCGCCCGAGGGGATCATGGACCGCAATCCGTGGACGTACTGGATGATGTCGCAGGAGCTCGTCCGCGAAGGCAAGACCGCCGAGGATCCGATCGACGACCCGACGGGGAGCCCGACCCAGCTGGCCGGTGACCCGCGGTCCTACCTCTACCTGGTGCTGCGCAAGTCCACTCAGGGCACGCCCAACACCGACGCGGCCTGGGTCGGGGTGTCGGTCGGCGTCAAGCTGGCCGGCAACCCGACGATCTACCGGTCGGACCTCGGAGTGGCCAAGTGGTCGCTCAGGCGGGACGAGCCGGCCGCGACCGCGATCGAGCTGCCGCCGGGAACCGTGGCCGAGGACATCGAGCAGATTCGTGCGCTCCGGGTGGTCGGTTTGGGCCGGGACACCAAGGCGACGGTCCAGGTCGAGTCGATCGAGCGGGCCTTCTTCCTGGACGCCGACTACAAGCCGCAGGAGTCATTCCTGTTTGCTCCGGTGAAGGCCACGCTGACCTCGGCGAGCCCGGCCGTGACCCTGCTCGACCGCGCGAACGGACCGATCATCCGGACCAGTGCGTCCCCGACCGGGTCCGCCGACCCGAACGCGACGCCTTCCTCGACCGACACCCCGCTGCTGCCTGGGATCACGATCAGCCCGAGCATGTCGGTGAACCTGCCCGGGGGGAAGTCGCCGTCGGCGACGGCCACGCAGCCGTCCGCGCCCAGGACCACCGATGCGTCGTCCAGAGCTACGCCGACAGCCACGCCCTGACGTTCTCGTGCCGTTCTCGTGCCGTTCTCGTGCCCGAGGGGCCGGCCCAGGCTGGGGTCGGCCTCAGCCTGGGGCTAGCCCGCGGCCGCGGACGCGGTCGGTGCCGATGGGTCTTCCGACCCCGCGGCGACCGCGACCTGGGTGCTGGGCGACGCCAGCCCCGTCCAGGCCGAGTCGGCGGCGTCCAGCGAGGTGCTGGTGTCGTTCAGCAGCGTGGTCGGGGGGACCTGGGTGCCGTCGAAGAGCTGCGCGCACGACCGCGTGGCCTGCTTGAACGCGCTCAGGCCATCCGTCCACGCCTGGCCCGCGTCGCCGGCCGGCGTCGCGACGCCCGCGCTGCCGGCCGCGGCCGCGTGCGTCTCCAGCAGGGCGCACGCCGGTTGGAGCGCCATCCCGTTGGCCTCGGCGATCGCCTTGCGAACGTCTGCCTCCGCCAGGCCGATGTCCTTTCGATAGCCGTCAATCGCGGCGTACCACTCGTCGAGGTCGGGATCGGTGCCGGCCGGTGACTCGACAACCGCGGCGGCGCTCATCGCCGGGGGCGGGGCACCGACCGGCGTGCCACCGCCGCCCGTACCGCCGTAGACGCCGACCACGGCGACCACGGCGACGAGCCCAGCCCCGCCCAGGATCGTCAGCCCTCGGCGCCGTTCGGAGGCGCTGAACTCGTCCCAGGTCCGATACTCCTTGCGCCGCCCCGCCACCCCGGCTCCTTGCTATCAGACCCACCGCATGCCCCTCGGCCTCGCCGAAGGTCGCGACCATGCCCCGACCGCGCCAGCGCCGGCCCGGGAGTCGGCCACCCTTAGGACAGACGCACAGCTCGGGGACCACGTTGTCCCGCCGAGCCCAGCGCCGTCCCGTCCCACGCCGGGCGTTTTGCCACCGTTCCAGGATTCATGGGTTCGGTGATGCTCCGGTGGGACGGAGCCGCGCGCCCGTGGCAGGGGCGTTGGCGCAGTCCGGGCTGATGTGGGCGGTGAGCGGCGCGGCTACTCGAGCAGGTCGGGCTCGCGCCGGGTGATCTGGTCCCACAGGGGCTGGAAGTTCAGCCAGCCGGTGAGAGGGTTCCCGTTGAGATCGTGAGTGAGCCGGGCGTTCTCGTGGGCGATGTGCGTCACCGTGCCCGCGGCCTTCGCCAGCAGCTGCACCTGCGCCGAACGCTCCATCGTGATGAACCACCACGCGGCCGTGTCGACCGTGTCGCCCACGGTCAGCAGGCCGTGGTTGGCGAGGATGACGGCCTTGTGGCCGCCGAGCGCCGCGGCGATCCGCTTGCCCTCGTCAAGATCGAGCACGACGCCGCCGAACTCCTCGAACAGGCCATGGTCCTCGTAGAAGGCGCACGCGTCCTGCGTGATGGGCTCGAGCAGCTGGCCGAGGGTGGACAGCGCCCGGCCGTAGGTCGAGTGGCTGTGCGCGGCGGCGACGACGTCCGGCCGGGCCTGGTGAATCTGGGAGTGGATCGCGAACGCGGCCGGGTTCACCGGGTAGCGGCCCTCGACCGTCTCACCGGCCTGGTTGACCAGGATCAGGTCGCTCACCCGGATGTGGGAGAACGAGACGCCAAACGGGTTGACCCAGAAGTGATCGGTGAGCTCCGGATCACGCGCGCTGATGTGGCCCGCGACGCCCTCCTCGAAACCGAACCAGCCGAATATCCGCAGGGCGGCGGCGAGCCGCTCCTTGCGGTGCTGGCGCTCCTGCTCGACGGTCTCGAACGTGGGCGGCAGCCGGAAGATCAGGTTGTCAGCCATGCCACTAGCGCACCACATGGCCCCCACGAGTCGGACACCGGATCGGCCAAAGGGACTGGTGACGTGCCTGCCGACCCGGTGCCGGCGGCCCCTGGCCGTTGAAGGCAGAATCCCGGAGTCGTGGGCACTCGGGTGATTGAGAACTACCTCATCGACATGGACGGCGTCCTCGTGCACGAGGCGCAACCCATCCCGGGCGCGGACCGGTTCCTCGCCTCGATCACGTCCGCCGGCCTTGGCTACCTGGTCCTGACCAACAACTCGATGTTCACCGCCCGGGACCTGCAGGCCCGGCTGCGTGGCTCGGGCCTCGACATCCCGGCCGAGCGGATCTGGACGTCGGCGCTGGCCACCGCCAAGTTCCTCGACACCCAGCGCCCCGGCGGGACCGCCTACGTCGCCGGCGAGGCGGGTCTGACGACGGCGCTGCACGAGATCGGGTACGTCCTCACCGACCGCTCGCCCGACTACTTCGTGCTCGGCGAGACCAGAACGTACAGCTTCGAGACGATCACCAAGGCGATCCGGCTGGTGCGCGACGGCGCCCGGTTCATCGCGACGAACCCTGACCCGACGGGCCCCTCCGCCGAGGGCCTGTTGCCGGCGACCGGCTCGGTCGCCGCCATGATCACCAAGGCCACCGGAATCGATCCCTACTACGTAGGCAAGCCCAACCCGCTCATGATGCGCACCGGCCTCAACCGCCTCTCCGCGCACAGCGAGACCACCGTCATGATCGGTGACCGGATGGACACCGACGTGATCGCCGGTCTCGAGGCCGGGATGGACACCGTGCTCGTCCTGTCCGGCATCACCGCCCGCGCCGACATCGAGCGCTACCCCTTCCGCCCGACCGCCATCGTGGGCAGCGTCGCCGACATCCAGGTCGGCCAGGACGTCCACACCCTGACGACAACCGGCGAGACGGCCTAATGCCACTCCAGCGAGCGTTCACCCGACGCTGAAACCTGCGAAATCAGGATCAGTCGGGGCGAGGCGCTGGACGCGCTCTCCCCGTGTCGGGCGCTGAGCGCCCTCCTCGCGTGGTGTTGGGCCCTGGCATATGGCGGTGGTAGGGCTTGGGCCGGGCTGACGACGTGGTCGGGTTGGCATTGCGCCGATGCGCTGTCACCAGGTGTGGCTGAGGTGCGCTTACTGGTCGCTGGAACGGTGTCGCGAGCCGCCGCGCGGCTGGACATCCGAGCCACGGGATGTCGGTCGGCAGGCCGCTGGGAAGCCCCGTCCGCGGTTCGGGAGCAGCGCGCCCCCGCCGACGGCGCCCGGATTGCCGGCCTGCACATATCCGCCAGGAGAGTTGAACACGTTCAACTTCGGGGCTAGCGTTGGTGTCGACGGGTTCTGTCGGCCCCATGGAAGGTGTCCGGTGGCCAGCCACGACAGCGGGAAGCCCCACGATCACAGCGACGGCACCCACAACGACGGCAACGGCAACGGCAAGCACACCGGGGACGCGGGCCGGGCGCTGCCCCCCGGCAGGGGTGCCGCGACCCGGGCGCTGGTGCTCGAGACGGCCCTGGCCTCCTTCCGAGACCAGGGCTACGAGCGGACCACGATGCGCGGCATCGCCAAGGCGGCCGGTGTCTCGCTGGGCAACGCGTACTACTACTTCGACTCGAAGGAGCACCTGGTCCAGGAGTTCTACGCCGCGATCCAGGCGGGACACCGCCAGCGAGCCGCCGAGGCGCTGCGGTCACCGGACCTCGCGGACCGGCTGCGCCGCGTGATCCACGCGGGAATCGACGAGATGACGCCGTACCACTCCTTCGCCGGCTCGTTCATCAAGGTAGCCATCCCGCCGACCGCGGCGGCCAGCCCGTTCAGCCGGGAGTCGGCCGCGGCCAGGGACACCGCGGTAGGGCTGTTCCGGGACGCGCTCGAAGGCCCCGCCGGTCCCTCCGGGACCGCGCGGCCCACGGCGCCGGGCGGCCCGCTGGCGCCGGATCTCCCGGAGCTGCTCTGGCTCGCCTACCTCGGCATCACCCTGTTCTGGGTCTACGACCCGTCGCCCGGCCAGGCACGTACCCGCCAGCTGGTGGACTCCGCCGCGCCACTGACCGCCCGGTCGATCGCGCTGACCCGAATCCCCCTGCTGCGCTCCGTCGCGGACGACCTCCACACCCTGGTGTCCGAGCTGCGTCTGAAGGGCTCGCGCCGATGATGACGTCTGTCGTCGCGACGCCGCGTGTGCCCGCGTCGCCCGTCCCGCCGGTCGCGTCGGCCGCCGCGGCGACGGGGCTGAGCCCGTACGGCGCCGGGCTGCTCGCCCTGCTGATCCTGATCGGCATGCTCGTCGTCGTCCCGTGGGGACTCGGGCTGCTCGACCTAGACATCCTTGACCCGCTCCGCCGCTGGTGGCTGCTGACCGCCTTCCCCGGCGTGGCGTCGTTCCTCGTCCCCCGTGGCCCGGCGGCCGCCGCCCTCGCCGGCGTCTACGCCGCCGGAACCCTTGCCCTGCTCGCGGCACTGCCCGAGGTCACGCGACGCACGACGGTCCGGCGGCCAGCGGCTCCGACAACGTGGCCAGCGACGGCGGCGAGGCAGGCGGCGTGGGCGGTCCCGGTCCGGGCGGCCATGGCGAGCGCGCTGGTCGCACCGATGATCGCGTCCAGCGCGCTGGTGGCCGCGCGTGCGGGCTATCCGCTCTTCGGGTTCTCGCCGACCGTTCTCACGCTCACGGTCGCGCACTTTCACTACGCCGGCTTCGTCGCCGCGCTGATCGCCGCCCTCGTCTGCCGAGCCCTGCCCGGCGATCCACGAGCGGGGGCCGCCGCCTGGTCGGTTCCCGCCGGAACCCTGGTGGTCCTCGCCGGTTTCTTCCTCTCCGACTGGGTCGAACTCGCCGGCGCCGTGGTCCTGACGGCCGGCCTGTGGCTGGCCGCCTGGCTCACCTGGAGTCGGATCCGGCCGCGCGGCGACCGTCTGACGCGCTGGCTGATGGTCATCTCCTGCGCGGTGCTTCCCGTCAGCATGGCGCTCGCGCTCAGCTGGGCGGTGGGACGAGCGGCGGGCCTTCCCCACCTCTCGGTCACCTGGATGATCGCCACGCACGGCGTCGCCAACGCACTCGGCTTCGCCGTCTGCGCCCTGCTTGCCTGGCGCACGCTCGACCGCCCCACACCGGCGACCCCCACGAAGGCATCACCATGACAACCGACGACCCGCATGACGCCGATCCGGCCCGGCGCGACCGCGGCCGGCCGACCCAGACCCCCGAGCCAGCGGCCAGCGGCTCCGGCGCCTTCACCTATAACGAGGTCGGCGCGACCAGGAACGCGTCCCTTCCCGCCACCTACCATCACCTGCTTCACCACGTGCCCGTCGCCACCGGCACCGCCGGTCTCCGCGCGGCGGCCGACGCACTGCTCACCTGGCAGATGCATCAGGCAGCGGGGCTACGGGTACTCGCCTCCGCGCCGAGAGCCGAGCCAAGCGTGACGGTCACCTCGCGGCTGGGGCTCGGACCGCTGCGGATCAGCGCACCTTGCCAGGTCGTCTGGGTCGACGACGACCCGGGCACGGACAGCGCTGGCTTCGCCTACGGGACGCTCCCGGGCCATCCCGAGTCAGGCGAGGAATCCTTCGTGCTCACCCGGGACAGTGATGACGTCGTGTGGCTGACCATCCGGGCATTCAGCCGCCCGGCGACGCTCCTCCCACGCCTGGCAGGCCCGGTCGGCCCCATGCTCCAACGCCACCTCGCCACCCGATTCGCGAACGTCCTACGCCGCCTGGCCGACGCCGCGGGCTGACAGGTCACCGCGAGGCGAGTCCGCTACGGCCCAACCGTGCCACACGGCCCGGATCTATGGTGATGGGTAAGACAGTGATGACTTATACTCCCCCAAGAGGATCTACCAGGCAATCTGTACCCCAGGAGAAGCACCGTGGCCGACGAGCTGATCGACCAGATGGTCACCGCCGCCGAGGCTGACTACGGCGTGAGGGTGACTCGGGAGCGCGGCCGCATCGACGGACGGCACGGACGTCCGTACACTTGTACGGACGCCAGGATCGGAGGAGCCATGGTTGCCTCGGCGGCCTCCGGACGCTTCGAGTTCCGCGTCCGGCCCGAGCTCAAGCAGCTGATAGAACGCGCGGCCTCGCTCATGAACCAGACCGCGTCGGACTTCGCCCGGACCGCCGCGGAGGAACGCGCCGTGGAGGTGCTGCGGGAGCACGAGCTCATCACGCGAGTACCGGTGGACTTCTTCGACGCGCTGCTGGCTTCTCTGGACGCTCCGCCCGAGCCCAACGACGCGTTGACGCGCGCCGCCGCGCGGCTGGATTCCGTCATCGAACGACGGTGACCGCGGGCCGATTCGTCAGCGAGGCCCTGGGCGCCAGCCACATCGCGGACCACTTCGAGAGCGGCCAGCCTGAGCTCGACGACTGGCTGCGTCGCCATGCTCCTGCCACGGAGTCACGTCGAACCGGTCGAACCTTTGTCTGGTCCGCCGACGGACGAGTGGTCGCCTACTACACGATCGCGGCCCATCTCCTGATGCGTGACGATCTACCGAGGGCGTTGGGCCGTGGGAACCCCGTGCAGATCCCCGCCGTGCTGCTGGCGAAGCTGGCGCTGGACAAGACGCTCCAGGGCCAGGGGTTCGGTGGACTACTGCTCGCCGACGCCGTCGACCGCATCGTCGAGGCAGCTCGGACCGTCGCCGCGCGGTTCATCGTGGTCGACGCGATCGACGAGCAGGCGATCTCCTTCTACGTCAAGTACGGGTTCGTCTCGGTGCCGTCCACCAACCGCCTGGTGAAGAGGATGAGCGCCGCCGCGGCGCAGGTCAGCCGCTGACGATGCGCCACGTGACACTGCTCGATGCCTGTTGGCGGGAGTCAGGACTCTGCAGAGACCATGCCCACCGGCAGCTGACGCCGGTGCCGCCGAGGCCGCAGTAGCCGTTCACTGACACCTTCGGCGAGGCCGTACTCACCCCGGCGGGCTGGCAGGTCACTCGGGCCGCGTACTGCAACCTGATCATGGGTCTCGGGACTCTCGACCTGCGCCGCCCGCCCTGACCCTTCCGACATCGGCAGCGGGTCACGACGACCTGGCCGTCAGCCGGTCAGAGCGCTGGCCAACCCGCTGAGACCTCAGCGCGAATGGCAGTAGCGAGTTCTAGCTGCGGGTGAGGTCCTCGGCGGTGGTCACGGTGATTGCGCGGCGCAGCCACAGGCGGAGCTGGCCGGCGTCGCTACAGGCCAGCACCTGCTCGCGGAGCCTCTCAGGCACCTGTAGGCCGCGGTCCTCAAGTACAGCCAGCACCGCTCGTGCCTCGCCGCGTGCCTCGCCGCGTGCCTCGCCGCGCGCCTCGCCCCGCGCCTCGGCCTCTCGGTCGATCCTGTTGTAGACCTCGTTGTGGTACCGCTGGCCAGTGGCGGTGGTCATCAGGTACTGCTCCCATCGTGTGTGGGTCACCGGAGAGAACCCGCCAGTTATCACGTCATCGTAGAAGCGCTTCTGGTCACGTTCCAACCCGTCGAGGACGGCGAGCAGCGCTTCGAACATCGTGGCGACGGCGTCCTCGCCTCGATGACAGAAGGCCGAGAACAGCACTCGCATGGGGTGGGTCGTGGACACCGTCCTGTCGACGATCAGGTCGATGTCAGCTGGGGTGACGAACCGCGGGTATAGCCGCACCGCCGAGGTATCCCGGGCGATCTCGTCGTGGTACCAGGCGGCGACAGCCGGGTGAGGGAAGAAGACGACCAGCGTGCTGGGAACCATGACCGGTTTCTTCTTCTTGATGGACTTGGTGAGTTCTGCCTCCGTCTGCGCACAGTAGAGCTTCCAGGTCGCCAGCTTGCCAGGTTCCGCGGCGCTTTGGACCTCCACGACCGTCGCCCGCGCCGGGTCGTCGTCCTCATCGGAGAGCACGATCAAGGTGTCCGCCTGGAACATGCGTGGACGGACCGTGGGATCCGACAGGCGTGCGCGACGGTAGGGCGCGACCCGGTCGCCGAGCTGGGCTTGGATCCAGTCGGGCAGCGTCGGGTCCGCTCGGATCATCACGAGGAGCGCCTCGTGAGCGTTGGACGGCATGACTGGATCATTACTGATGGGTCAGACAGTCCAAACCAGGGCACGCAAAGCCCACGTCCAGACTGATTTGACAATTATCTCGACATGTGCAACGGAACCACGACCGGCCTCAGCTGAGAGGGCGTCGGTCCCACGCCGCTCGGTGGTGGTCAGACCGCCCGGTCTGACCACCACCCCCCTCAGGCCTCCGAGGCCGCGAGGCCGACCGGGCAGGAGACGCCGGTGCCGCCGAGGCCGCAGTAGCCGTTCGGGACCTTGTGCAGGTACTGCTGGTGGTAGTCCTCGGCGTAGTAGAACGGGCCGGCCGGAGCGATCTCGGTGGTGATCCGGTCGTGGCGGGCGGCCGTCAGCCGCTGCTGGTAGGCGTCGCGGCCGCGCGCGGCCGCGGCGGCCTGCTCGTCGGAGTACGTGTAGATCGCCGAGCGGTACTGACTACCGACGTCGTTGCCCTGCCGCAGTCCCTGTGTCGGGTCGTGCGCCTCCCAGAAGACCGACAGCAGCTTCTCGTAGCTGACCTCGCTCGGGTCGAAGACGACCTGTACGACCTCGGTGTGCCCGGTCAGGCCGGAGCAGGTCTCCTCATAGGTCGGGTTCGGCGAGTACCCGCCGGCGTAGCCGACCGCGGTCGAGTAGACGCCCGGGGTCTGCCAGAACTTCCGCTCGGCGCCCCAGAAACAGCCGAGGCCGAACACGGCGACCTCGAGCCCCTCGGGGAACGGGCCCTCGAGTGGAGTACCCAGCACCGCGTGCAGCTCCGGTACCCCGAACAGCCGCCGCTCGTGCCCGGGCAGCGCCTTCTCCGGCGAGACAATCGTCGCCACGCGCCGTCCGAACAACATGTCGCACCACCTCCGGTGGCTTGGAGATTCCACCCCGCACAACAGCGTGAAAGGGTGCGTCGTTCCCTCGGCACAACGGAAGTGGGTGGCGGATCAGGGCTGTCCCCGTGATCCGCCACCCCGTCATGCACCGCGGGCCCGAATCGGGCCGTCAGGCGAAGCGTCTTCCTATAGGACCAGGTCCTCCAACATCGTCGTGACCAGGGCAGCGATGGGCGAGCGCTCGGAGCGGGTGAGCGTGACGTGCGCGAACAGCGGGTGGCCCTTCAGCGTTTCGATCACCGACGCGACGCCGTCGTGCCGGCCGACTCGCAGGTTGTCACGCTGCGCCACGTCGTGCGTGAGCACCACCCGGGAGCCCGCGCCCAGCCGGGAGAGCACAGTGAGCAGCACGCCGCGCTCCAGCGACTGCGCCTCGTCGACGATCACGAAGGAGTCGTGCAGCGAGCGGCCGCGGATGTGCGTCAGCGGCAGCACCTCGAGCATTCCGCGTTCGACGACGTGGTCGATGACGTCCTCGGACACCAACGCACCGAGGGTGTCGTAGACAGCCTGCGCCCAGGGGGCCATCTTCTCGTTCTCGCTGCCGGGCAGATAGCCGAGGTCCTGACCACCGACGGCGTAGAGCGGGCGGAAGACGACGACCTTGCGGTGCGCCCGGCGCTCCATCACCGCCTCAAGGCCGGCGCACAATGCCAGCGCCGACTTCCCGGTGCCGGCCCGGCCTCCCAGGGAGACGATCCCGATCTCCGGGTCGAGCAGCAGGTCGAGAGCGACGCGCTGCTCGGCGCTGCGGCCGTGCAGCCCGAACGCCTCCCGGTCGCCGCGCACCAGCTTCACCGACTTGTCCGAGCAGACCCGGCCGAGCGCGGAGGCGCTGCCGCCGGCGGCGGTCAGCACCAGACCCGTGTGGCAGGGCAGCTCGGCCGCGGCCGGGAGGGTGAGGTGCTCGCCCGCATACAGCCGGTCGAGGTCCTCCTGGCTCACCCCGAGCTCCGCCGTTCCGCCCCAGCCGGTGTCGACGGGCTGCAGCGCCCGGTACTCCTCGGCGTCGAGGCCGACCACGGAGGCCTTGACCCGCAGCGGCATGTCCTTGGTGACGAGGACCACGTCGTCGCCGTCCGCGGCCAGGTTGAGCGCGACGGAGAGGATGCGCGAGTCGTTGTCGCCGACTCGGAACCCCGGTGGCAGCACCGTCGGGTCGGTGTGGTTGAGTTCTACTCGCAGCGTTCCGCCGGTCTCCAGCGGTAGCGGGTGGTCGAGCCGCCCATGCTTGATGCGTAGGTCGTCCAGGATGCGCAGCGCCTCCCGGGCGAACCAGCCCAGTTCGGGGTGGTTTCGCTTGGCCTCCAGCTCCCCAATCACAACGAGGGGGAGCACGACGTTGTGCTCCGCGAATCGCAGCAGCGCGCGAGGGTCAGACAGCAGCACGCTTGTGTCGACGACATGCGTTCGTGGCACACGCCCACCCGCTTACTCGGAGTTGTCCGGGATAGACCCCACAGGGGGCCGGGTCCCGGCCTCCTGGCGTTGTCGCGACTGCGGCACGTAGGGGCCTCCCAGCGGTCCAGCCCAATGCCAGACCACGACTTGAGACGTCAGGGCATCACGGTAGCCGCAGGTAGGAGCGTTGGCGACCAACTTTGCCGAACACGTCGCGAAAGTACACCGACGCCTTCCGTAACGCAGATGGCACAGCATCACCGCGACGGCCCACATTGGACGCAAACCACTACCCTGCGCATCCAACATAAGCCGCGACGTCGCCGCCTCGACGCCCACGCGATGCAGTTGAAAGCGCTGCCGCGACGTGAGTCCCGTCACTCCACGACCACGCTGCGATCGCTGTCCAGCACGAACTCGCAAGACGCGTTATCACCCTCCGCTCATACCCAGCAGAAGACGATCATCACCCACTC
This sequence comes from Pseudofrankia coriaricola, assembly GCF_032027725.1. NCBI lineage: Bacteria > Bacillati > Actinomycetota > Actinomycetes > Frankiales > Frankiaceae > Pseudofrankia > Pseudofrankia coriaricola. Next base: position 46,743 of record NZ_JASNFO010000031.1, read on the forward strand.
GGCCCCCACGCCTCGATCGATCACAGGCAGTTATCGGTATCAGTTACCGGTATCGGGCCACCCCGGCGACGTAGGGACCACCTGAGCGGGCCGAACCCCGGCGTTTCATGCGCTCGGACTTCAGGCGACGAGCCGGAAGGTGACCCCATTCCGGTCAGCCATCCACGCGCCCCAGCCCCTGACCGCGGCGGCGTATCAGTACTGGCACGCCCCAGCTGCCTCGGCCACAAGGCACGCCTCAGGCCGGCAGGCGCGCCCCCAGCAGCCGGCGGACCTCGTCGGCCGTCCGCGCGGGTCGCTCGCAGACGAAGTGCCGACAGACGTACACGCCGGGCTCGGGCCGGTCGGCGGTGAGGGGGCCGGCCGTCACCACGACCGTGCCGGGAGTGGTGCCGAGCCGCGCGAGCCGTTCCAGGTCGGGCCGGCCGACGACGGCGACCTCGGGCGGGCCGGCGAGCAGCGCCTCCGCGACCGCGCCCGCATGTCCGGCGAACCGGGCGTCCCGGCCGAGCAACGGTGCGAGCAGGCCGATCGTGGCCTCGGCGTCCTCACGGTGCCCGGCCGAACCGGTGAGCGCGGCGTACGTGAGCAGCGCGCCGGCGAACGCCGACTGGCCCGACGGCGTCGCCGAGTCGGAGATCTCGCGGGGCCGGCGCAGCAGCGTCGGCGCGTCGTCGGCGGTGTCGTAGAAGCCGCCGTCCGCGGCGCGGAAGCGGGCTCGGGCGACGTCGAGCAGCTGGCCGGCCAGCTCCAGCCACTCGAGCGCGCCGGTCACCTGGTGCAGCGCGAGAAAGCCGTCGGCGACGTTGCCGTAGTCCTCGAGCACACCCACGTTCGGGCCCACGCGGCCCTCCCTGCTGGTGCGGCGCAGCCGGCCGTCGACGACGTGCACGTCGCGCAGCAGCACCGCCGCGCGCTCCGCGGCCGCGACCCACTCCGGCTCCTCGAACAGCGCGCCCGCCTCGGCGAGCGCGGCGATCGCCAGGCCGTTCCAGCTGGCCACCACCTTGTCGTCGCGCGCGGGCTGCGGGCGGGCGGCTCTCGTGGCCGCGAGCGCGGCCCGCACCCGGGCGAACCGGTCGGCGTCGTCGGGGTCCGCCGGCAGGGCGAGCACGGACGACCCGTGCTCGAAGGTGCCCATATCGGTGACCTCGAACAGCCTGGCCGCCCAGGCGGCGTCGTCCGGGTCGAGCGCGGCGGCCAACTGCGCGGGCGTCCACACGTAGCTCGCCCCCTCGACCGGCTGATGGGCGTGGCCGTGCGCCGGCGTGGCCGCGTCGGCCGATCCGCCCGGCGAGGACACCGCGCCGTCGTCGCCGTGCGCGTCCGTGGGCGGTACCGCGTCGGCGTCCAGCGCGGAGGAGAAGCCGCCCTGCGGGGTCCGCAGATCGGCGAGCAGGAAGGCGGCCGTCTCGCGGACCACCCGCGCGGCGAGCGGGTCGCCGGTCGCCCGCCACAGATGCAGGTAGATCCTCAGCAGCTGGGCGTTGTCGTAGAGCATTTTCTCGAAGTGCGGGACGGTCCACGTCGCGTCGACGCTGTAGCGGGCGAATCCGCCGGTGAGCTGGTCGTAGATCCCGCCGCGGGCCATCCGTTCGCAGGTGAGGGCGACCATGTCGAGCGAGCGCTCGTTGCCGGTGCGGGCGTGGTGGCGCAGGAGGAGCTCGGCGACCATCGACGGTGGGAACTTCGGCGCGCCGCCGAAGCCGCCGTGGCGTGGGTCGAACCGGGCGGCGAGCTGGTCGACCGCCGTGTCGAGCAGCTCGCCGTCCAGCCGGACGGCCGGGCCGCGGCCGCTGGCGATGGGCGCCTCGGCGGCCTCGGCGAGCTTGCGGGCGATGTCCGCTCCGGAGGACTCGATCTCCTCGCGGCGGGTGTCCCAGGCGGACGACACCGCCGAGAGGACCTGGCGGAACGAGCCCATCCCTGGCCGGGCCGTCGGCGGAAAATAGGTGCCGGCGAAGAACGGCTCACCCGTCGGGGTCAGGAACACCGTCATCGGCCAGCCGCCATGCCCGGTCAGCGCCACCGTGACGTCCATGTACACCGAGTCGACGTCCGGGCGCTCCTCCCGGTCGACCTTGATACTGACGAAATGGTCGTTCATGTAGGCCGCGGTGGTCTCGTCCTCGAACGACTCGTGCGCCATGACGTGGCACCAGTGGCAGGACGCATATCCGACCGACAGCAGCACCGGGACCTGGCGGCCGGCCGCCTCGGCGAACGCCGCCGGCTCCCACGGCCACCAGTCGACCGGGTTGTCGGCGTGCTGCAGCAGATAGGGGGACGTCTGGTCAGCCAGCCTGTTCGCCACAGAAGCTCCTTCACGGGGTCACGACGCACTCCGTGACGCTATTGCTCCACGGGGTCTTCCCGCTCATGACACGGCGCCGCGCTCCGCAGCGGCCCGCGCGCCCCTCTCTGCAACCTACCCACGCAACCCGGCCATAGCCGGTGACAGCGCATTGGCGCACCGCCAACCCAGCAACACACCGACCCCGTCCCACGCCGGCCCCGGCCATGCACCTCAGCCCCGAAACCACGCCCAAGAGGGCGCTCAGCGCCCGACGAGGCTGGCGCGTCCAGCGCCCAGCCTCAACAGCGCATTGGCGCACCGCCAACCCAGCAACACACCGACCCCGTCCCACGCCGGCCCCGGCCATGCACCTCAGCCCCGAAACCACGCCCAAGAGGGCGCTCAGCGCCCGACGAGGCTGGCGCGTCCAGCGCCCAGCGCCCAGCCTCAACAGCGCATTGGCGCACCGCCAACCCAGCAACACACCGACCCCGTCCCACGCCGGCCCCGGGCCATGCACCTCAGCCCCGAAACCACGCCCAAGAGGGCGCTCAGCGCCCGACGAGGCTGGCGCGTCCAGCGCCCAGCGCCCAGCCTCAACAGCGCATTGGCGCACCGCCAACCCAGCAACACACCGACCCCGTCCCACGCCGGCCCCGGGCCATGCACCTCAGCCCCGAAACCACGCCCAAGAGGGCGCTCAGCGCCCGACGAGGCTGGCGCGTCCAGCGCCCAGCGCCCAGCCTCAACAGCGCATTGGCGCACCGCCAACCCAGCAACACACCGACCCCGTCCCACGCCGGCCCCGGGCCATGCACCTCAGCCCCGAAACCACGCCCAAGAGGGCGCTCAGCGCCCGACGAGGCTGGCGCGTCCAGCGCCCAGCCTCAACAGCCTCAGTAGATCGCGAGCATCAGGGCGATGTAGTGGCAGCAGGCCGCGACGAGGGTGAACGCGTGGAACACCTCGTGGTAGCCGAAGACCTTCGGCGACGGGTCGGGGCGGCGCAGCGCGTAGATGATCGCGCCGACGCTGTAGCAGGCGCCGCCGACGACGAGCAACGTCAGCGTGGCGACGCCGGCCGTGTGCAGGACCTCGGGGAAGACGAAGACCGCGACCCAGCCCAGCGCGATGTAGAGGGGCACGATCAGGTAGCGCGGGGAGTGCAACCACAGCATGCGCAGGACGACGCCCAGCGCCGCTCCGCCCCAGACGACAGCCAGGATCGGCTGCGCTATGTGCCGGGGCATGGCCAGCAGCGCGAAGGGCGTGTACGTCCCCGCGATGAAAACAAAGATCATCGAGTGGTCGAGCCGCTTCATGAGAGCGCGTGCCCGTGAGGTCGACCACATCGTCCGGTGGTAGAGCGCACTCGTCCCGAACAATGACGTGATGCTGATCGCGTAAACACCGACCGCGAGCCGGGCGCCAAGCGTCGTCGGCAGCGCCACGGCCACCACGCCGAGCGCCAGGCTTACCGGAAATGCGCCCGCATGTAGCCATCCCCGCATGCGTGGTCGCGTGAGGTCACGCGGGTGCGCTCGCTTGTCAGCGCCGTCGTCGGCGCGGTTGCTGTCAGGTCCTGGGGCGGCCGGCTGCGTCGTCGCGTGAGTGACCACAGCAGAACGATAACCGCAACGGCCGCCGAGGGCGGCACGCCCCGGCGCGCGTCGTGGGGCGGGTCCGTCCCGATGCGTGATGGATCCGACGTTTCCGCCCCCCGGCGTACCGCGCGACTGTGCATGGAAAGAGCGGTACAGTCTAATGATCCTGAACGCGGCCTCGAGCGTCCCCAGTACAGGCATCACAGGGTAGCGGCTTCCACTGTAGCCGCTGGTTTGTGACCGCCGGTACACGAGGTCGTTCGGGTGCGCAAGCTGCACCTGTATACCGAGGCGAGAACGCGGCAGGTTCAACGCGAGCGGAGGTGTGAGCTGTGACGACCGCGGCACAGATTCCCGGGCTGGATGCCGCCCCGACCAAGCACGCCAGGTTGATCGCCTGGGTGCGTGAGATCGCCGAACTCACTCAGCCGGACAGGGTGGAGTGGTGCGACGGCTCCGCCGAGGAGTTCGACCGGCTCACCAGCCTGCTCATCGAGCGCGGGACCTTGGTGAAGCTTAACGAGGAGAAACGTCCCAACAGCTTCTACGCCGCGTCCGACCCGAGCGATGTCGCCCGCGTCGAGGACCGGACCTACATCTGTTCGAAGAATCGCGAGGACGCCGGCCCGACAAACAACTGGGTCGAGCCCGAAGAAATGCGCGGCACGCTTCGCGGCCTGTTCCGCGGGTCTATGCGGGGCCGCACCATGTACGTTGTCCCATTCTGCATGGGACCGCTCGGCTCGCGTATCTCCGCTCTCGGCGTCGAAATCACCGACTCGGCCTATGTGGCGATCTCGATGCGCACGATGACGCGTATGGGTGCCCCAGCGCTCGAACAGCTCGGTGAGGACGGCTTCTTCGTGCCGGCGGTGCACTCACTTGGTGCCCCACTGGCGCCCGGGCAGGAAGACGTTCCGTGGCCGTGCAACAGCACGAAGTACATCGTCCACTACCCGGAGACCCGGGAGATCTGGTCGTTTGGCTCGGGCTACGGCGGCAACGCGCTGCTCGGCAAGAAGTGCTACGCGCTGCGGATCGCCTCGGTGATGGCCCGGGACGAGGGCTGGCTCGCCGAGCACATGCTGATCCTCAAGCTCACCTCCCCGAAGGGCAAGGTCCACTACATCGCGGCCGCCTTCCCGTCGGCCTGCGGCAAGACGAACCTGGCGATGATCATCCCGACGATCCCCGGCTGGAAGGCCGAGACGGTCGGAGATGACATCGCCTGGATGCGTTTCGGCGAGGACGGCCGGCTCTACGCCGTCAACCCGGAGGCCGGCTTCTTCGGCGTGGCGCCCGGCACCGGCGCCGAGACGAACCCGAACGCCGTCGAGACCCTCTGGGGCAATGCCGTCTACACCAACGTCGCCCGCACCGACGACGGTGACATCTGGTGGGAGGGCCTGACCAAGGACAAGCCGGCCCATCTGATCGACTGGAAGGGCCGCGACTGGACGCCGGACTCGTCCGAGCCCGCCGCCCACCCGAACGCCCGGTTCACCGTCCCCGCCGGCCAGTGCCCGACCATCGCCGAGGAGTGGGAGGACCCGCGCGGCGTGCCGATCTCGGCGATCCTGTTCGGCGGCCGCCGGGCCACGGCGGTGCCGCTGGTGACGGAGGCGCCCGACTGGCAGCGCGGCGTGTTCTTCGGCTCGATCGTCTCCTCGGAGACGACGGCCGCGCAGGCCGGCGCGATCGGCAAGCTGCGCCGTGACCCGTTCGCGATGCTGCCGTTCTGCGGCTACAACATGGCCGACTACATGGCCCACTGGCTCGCCACCGGGCAGAAGGCCGACGCCGCCAAACTCCCGCGGATCTACTACGTCAACTGGTTCCGCAAGAGCCCTGAGGGCAGGTTCCTGTGGCCGGGCTACGGCGAGAACAGCCGCGTCCTGGCCTGGATCGTCGGCCGGCTGGAGGGCGAGGTGGACGGCGTCGAGTCCGCGCTCGGCGTCCACCCGACGACGGAGTCGTTCAGCACCGATGGCCTGGACCTGTCCGAGGCCGACCTCACGACCCTGCTCACCCTCGACACCGAGGTGTGGAAGCAGGAAGCCGCCCTCATCCCCCAGCACTACGACACCTTCGGCGACCATCTCCCCGCCGAGCTCTGGGCCGAGCACGAGGCCCTGGTGGAGCGCCTCAACAGCTAGCCGCCACCCTGGTCACACCAATCCGCACCTGACGATCGCCCCCGCCGCCCCCGCCGGCGGGGGCGATCGCCGTTTCCGCCCCCCGGTGGTCGTCGAGGGGGCCGGATCACAACTACGGCAGGGCACAACTAACGATCAAGCCGCCACCGGCGGTCGCTCTGGACGCGTAGGGAGCTGACAGCGGCAGCGGACTCGCTCGGTGCTTCGGCCGGCGTCCGACTTATCTGGTTTCCGGCGGCCAGGGGATCCTGGCACCATGGGTCCATGCCCGAGGGACCTGTCGCGCGCGTGCCCCAGGAGCGGGCCGCACGCGCGGTCCGGCCGGGCTTCGTGTTGCCCGAGACCGAGCTGCGCTGGCGTTTCTCCCGCTCGTCCGGTCCCGGTGGCCAAGGGGTGAACACGACCGACAGCCGTGCCGAGGTCCGCTTCGACGTCGCTCGCTCGCCCGCCATCCCCGAACCGCTGCGGGAACGAGCGCTTGCCCGGCTGGCTGGGCGCCTGGTGGACGGCGATCTCGTCGTCACGTCGTCTGAGCAGCGCTCCCAGCTGCGCAACCGTGAGGCGGCGCTCGACCGCCTCGTCGCGCTGCTCCACGACGCCACCGCGCCCCCACCCCGTCGCCGTCGCCCCACCAAGCCCACCCGAGGCTCCGTCGAGCGCCGCCTGGACACCAAGCGCCGCCGCTCAGCGACCAAGCGAACCCGCCGGCCGGGCGCCTCCGACGCGGACGGGTAGGGCGGTCCCGTGCCGGACGCTCCGCGCCCGGCACCGGGCACCGCCTCTCGGACGCTCCGCGCCCGACGGGCCTGGTTCCGGGCTGGCGTGTATGGCGGTGGTCCGGCTGGTTTCGGATGGACGAGGTGGTTGCGTTGGCACTGCGCTAATGCGCTGTCAGCAGGCTGTGGCTAGGTCGCGTGGACGGCTCACCAGAACAACGTCACATTTCGCCTTGCCCCTTGGCAGTGAGGACCATGGGGTGCCTGGAGCGCCTGCCGCCGGGGTGGCGGGTGGTCGTCACGTGTTGGAGGTCGTACGGAACGGGTCGTGCTCGGCGAGCAGGCGCTCCAGGCGGACCTGGTCCACCCTGCTGACCACGCTGGACGTCTCCTGGTGGTCGCGCACGCACTTGGCGAGCGTGAACGTCGAGGTGACGACGTAGAGCAGGCCGATCCCCAGGAGGCCACGCATCCAGGCGTCGCCGGGCAGGTACACGATGGCGACCACGACGCTGATCGTCGAGATCGCGAACGACAGGATGGCCTGCACGAAGTACGCGGTGGTCGTCCGCGACGTGGGTGGTTTCGTCATGCGGCCAGTGTCGGGACGAACGCGGCGTCCGACCTGAGCCGTCGCGCCCAAGGTGTCCTGAGTAATCACGCTCAGGTGCGTTTCGGTCGGTTCTGGAAGACTGGCGCGGTGCCTGACGGCAGGAGTGCGACGGTGGCGACCGGCGCCCACGACGCGGCGTCTCCGGTGGCGCCCATGGCGCGGTGGTGGCCGCGCGCTTCGCGCACCTGGCGGGCCAGGCCGCCCAGGATGATGGGCGGCAGCGGCCCGGAGGGCGCGCGCGGTGCGCTCTGGCGGTCGCTGGCGGTGTTCCGCTGGGTGTCCGTCGGCTACGCGTCCGCCGCCGCGGGCGCGCGGCTCGACGACGCCTACCGGCCCGCACTGGGCATCGGCCTGCTGGGCGTGATGGTCGGCTGGTCCGCGGCGCTGACCGTGCTGGTGCCGCGCGCCGACCGCGGGGACCGGCCACACCTGCTGCGAGGGCTCGTCCTCGCCGACGTCGCGGTCTGCGCCGGCCTGGTGGTCGGCGCCGAGCTCGTCGGCCCGCGGACGAGCCACGCCCTTCCGATGATGTGGGCGACGAGCGGGGTGTTCGGCGCGGCACTGCTCTGGGGCGCGGCTGGCGGGATCGCGAGCGGGCTGCTGGTGGCGGTCGTGTTCATCGCGGAGTGGGGCGCGCTGACCGACGCACTGGTGGGGACGAGCATGCTGCTCCTCGTCTCGGGCGCGGTCGCCGGTCACCTGAGCCGCACGACGCTGCGGGCGGAGGCGGCGCTCGCCGACGCGCTGGAGGCGCGCGCCGGCGATGCCGAGCGCGAGCGGCTGGCGCGCCGGGTGCACGACGGCGTGCTGCAGGTCCTCGCGCTGATCGCCCGGGAAGCGCCGCGAGGCATGCCGGCCGAGGATGTCGCGAGGCTCGCCGCGGAACAGGAGAGTACGCTGCGCGACCTGCTGCGCACGCCCGGCTCTGGCGGACCGACGGCGACCGCCCGAGGGGCCCCGCCGGAGGCCCCATCCGGGTCGGGCAGGCCAGGCAGGCCGGGCGGGCCGGATGTGCGGGTGAGCCGTGGCGGTGCCGCGCGCACCGACCTCGCGGAGGCGTTGCTGGCCCTGGCCCACTCGATGACCACCAGGCTGGCCGGCGACCAGCCCGCGGCAGCCGACCGGCCCGCGGCTGCCGCCCTGCCCACGGTCGCCGAGCCGGGGATCGGGGAACCGCCCGCGGCCGGCCCCGCGGCCGGGGAGCCCGCCGCCGGGCAGTCGGCATGGCGGATGGCCGTGACGGTCGCCACGCCTGGTGTCCCGGTGCTGCTGCGGGCGGACCGGGCCGCCGAGGTGGTGGCGGCGGTACGGGCCGCGCTGGACAACGTCGCCCGGCACGCCGGGACGGGCGCGTCGGCCTGGGTGCTGTTGGAGGACGACGGCGACGAGGTCGTCGTGACGGTCCGGGATGACGGTGTCGGCCTGGCGCCAGGGCGGGCCGAGCGGGCCGCGGCCGAGGGGCGTCTGGGCCTGGCGGTCAGCATCCGCGGGCGCATCCGCGACCTCGGCGGCGAGGTCGCCGTGCTCGGCCGCCCCGGCCAGGGAACGGAGGTCGAGCTGCATGTGCCCCGCTGAGCCGTTCGGGACCGGCGCCTCACCCGCGGGGTCGGGGCCGCCGGCCGACGACACGGCCGAGCGGCCGCGACGGGTGGTGGTCGTGGACGACCATCCGCTGTGGCGCGACGCGCTGAGCCGGGACCTCGACGCGGCCGGCCTCCAGGTCGTCGGCACGGCTGGGTCTGTTGCCCAGGCACTGCGGGTGGTGGCGGCGACCAGGCCGGACATCGTGGTGCTCGACCTGTCCCTGCCCGACGGTTCCGGAGTCGAGGTGATCCAGGGCCTGCTGGCATCGGGCGGCGCGACCGGGTTCCGCGGGTCGGTGCTTGTCGTTTCCGCGTCCGGTGAGCAGGCGGACGTACTTACGGCCGTCAAGACGGGTGCATCGGGCTACCTGGTCAAGTCGGCCCGTCCCGAGGAGCTCATCGACGCGGTGCGGCGCACCGCCGCGGGCGAGGCGGTCTTCAGCGCGGGCCTCGCGGCACTGGTCCTCGGCGAGATGTCCCGCGCCGCCAGGGAACCGGCTCCCGCTCGGCACGCGTCTCCCCGGCTGACCGCCCGCGAGGTCGAGGTGCTCCGCCTCGTCGCCAAGGGCCTGACCGCCAGGGATGCCGCCGACCGCCTCGGTGTCTCCCCCCGCACCGTCCAGAACCACGTCCACAACGTTCTCGGCAAGCTCCAGCTCCGCAACCGCGTGGAACTGGCCCGCTACGCCGTCCTCGAGGGCTACGACGACCCCACCTGACGGCCATGCACCGACTAGCCGACCGCATAGCCACATCACCGTAGACAACCGAACCGTCCGACAAGCAGACAGCGCAACTAGTCACAACGAGCGACGGCGCCCCTAGCGCTGCGCCAAACCAGGCATCTCCTGCCAAACCAGGCATCTCCTCATCCCGGCACCACACCAGCCACGCCCATCCGCCTGTATGTGGCACCACGCCGGGAGGACGCTCAGCGTCCGACGGCGACGCGGGCCCGGGGTTCCTGCCGGATCGCGAAGCCGGGGTCCCTGCCGGATCGCGAAGCCGGGGTCCCTGCCGGATCGCGAAGCGATCTGGGAGGTCTGCTGGGAGGTCTGGGTCGCGCCAGCGACCTTCCGGCCCAGCGTCGCCCTAGCTGACGGCGATGTTGACGATGCGGCCGGGGACGATGATGAGGCGCTTCACCGTCTTGCCGTCGGTGTGCCTGGAGTAGTCGGGGTGGGCGGTCAGCGCGGTCCGGATGTCGTCCTCGCCGGCGCCGGCGGGGACGGACAGGGTGAAGCGGACCTTGCCGTTGACCTGCACCGGCAGCGTCACCGTCGACTCGGCGGCCAGCGCCTCGTCGCCCACCGGGAACGGCACGTGGACCAGCGAGCCGTCGTGCCCCAGCCGCGACCACAGCTCCTCGGCGATGTGCGGCGCCAGCGGGGCGACCATCAGGACCATCGCCTCGGCCAGCGCCCGCGGCGGCCGGCTCGCGTCGCTGTAGTGCTTGCTGACGAAGTTCGTCAGCTCGATCAGCCGGGCGACGGCGGTGTTGAAGCGCATGCCGGCGTAGTCGGCGCGCACCGCCAGGATCGTGCGGTGCAGCGTCCGGGTCGCCTCGTCGTCCGGCTCGACGTCGGCGGCCCGGATCTCGCCGGTCGCCTCGTTGACCAGGTTGCGCCACAGCCGCTGCAGGAAGCGGTGCGGGCCGACGATGTCGTCGGTCCGCCAGGGCCGGTCGGCGTCCAGCGGGCCCATCGCCATCTCGTAGACGCGCAGCGTGTCGGCGCCGTAGGCGTCGTACATCTCGTCCGGCGTCACGCTGTTCTTCAGGCTCTTGCCCATCTTCCCGGACCGTCGGGTGACGGGTTCGCCCTGGTAGCGCAGGGCGCCGCCGGCGTCGGTGGTCACCTCGGCCGCGGGCACGTACATGCCGCGGGCGTCCAGGAAGGCGTCGGCCTGGATGTAGCCCTGGTTGAACAGCCGCTTGAACGGCTCCTTCGTCGACACCAGGCCCAGGTCGTACAGGACCTTGTGCCAGAACCGGGCGTACAGCAGGTGCAGCACGGCGTGCTCGACACCGCCGACGTACAGGTCGACGCCACCGTCGCCCGCGGGGCCGTCGACGGACTGCATCCAGTAGCGCTCGATCTCCGGGTCGACGAACAGCTCCGCGTCCGTCGGGTCCAGGTAACGCAGGTAGTACCAGCAGGAGCCGGCCCACTGCGGCATCGTGTTCGTCTCACGCCGGTACTGGCGCGGCCCGTCGCCCAGATCCAGCGTCACCGTCGTCCAGTCGGTGGCGCGGGCCAGCGGCGGCACCGGGTCGGACGTGTCGTCCTCGGCCATCGGGGCCGGCCGGAAGTCCGTCATCTCCGGCAGTTCGACGGGCAGCACCTCGTCGGGCAACGCGATCGGCAGGCCGGTCTCGTCGTAGACGATCGGGAACGGCTCACCCCAGTAGCGCTGCCGGGAGAACAGCCAGTCGCGCAGGCGGTAGGAGCGGGCGGCACGACCGCGGCCGGCGTCTTCCAGCCAGGAGACGGTGGTCTTCACCGCGTCGGCCTTGGACAGGCCGGTCAGCACCGGGGCGCCAGGCTGCGCGGGCAGGTACTCGCCCTCGCCGGAGAACGCCACCGGCCAGGCGTCGACCGGGTCGTTCGAGGACAGACCGTGCTCGGCCAGGAAGTCGTCGCTGGGCGCCAGCACCGGCGGGGTCGGCAGGCCGAACTCGCGGGCGAAGGAGAAGTCGCGCTGGTCGTGCGCGGGGACGGCCATGACGGCGCCGGTGCCGTAGCCCAGCAGCACGTAGTCCGCCAGGAAGATCGGGATGGCCGCGCCGGTGACCGGGTTGCGGGCGTGGGCGCCGGTGAACACACCGGTCCGGTCGACCTCCTCGCCGCGCTGGCGGTCGCTCCGCTTGCCGGCGAACTCCCGGTAGGCGGCGACGGCGGCGGCCGGTGTCCAGTCCGCGGCGCCCGTCGGGCGGCCTTCCTCGAACTTCCAGCCGTCCGGGGTGTCGGCGGGCCAGGCGGGCGCGGTCAGCGCGTCGACCAACGGGTGCTCGGGCGCCAGCACCATGAACGTCGCGCCCGGCAGTGTGTCCGGCCGGGTGGTATAGACGTCCAGCGCGATCGCCGGGACGGGCGGGCCGTCGGTCGGGCCGATCCACGCGGGGAACGTGACGTGGGCGCCGTCGGAGGGGCCGATCCAGTTGCGCTGCATCTGCTTGATCGAGTCCGGCCAGTCGACCAGGTCCAGGTCGGCCATCAGCCGCTCGGCATACGCGGTGATCCGCAGCGTCCACTGGCGCAGCGGGCGGCGGAACACCGGGTAGTTGCCGATGTCGCTGCGGCCCTCGGCGGTGACCTCCTCGTTGGCCAGCACGGTACCCAGGCCGGGGCACCAGTTGACCAGGCCCTCGGCCAGGTAGGCCAGCCGGTAGCCGTCGACTACCTTGCGGCGCTCGGTCGCGTCCAGCTCGTCCCACGGCTGGCCGGACGGGTTCGTCTCCCCGCTCGGGGTACGGCTGCCCGCGTCGAACTCGGCTACCAGCTCGGTGATGGGGCGCGCTCGGTTCAGGCCTTCGTCGTACCAGCTGTCGAAGATCTTCTTGAAGATCCACTGCGTCCACCGGTAGTAGGTGACGTCGGTGGTCGCGATCTCGCGACGGGTGTCGTGCCCCAGGCCCAGTCGGCCCAACTGGCGCCGCATGTTCTGGATGTTGGCCTCGGTCGTCACCCGCGGGTGCTGGCCGGTGTTGATGGCGTACTGCTCGGCGGGCAGCCCGAAGGCGTCGTAGCCGAAGGCGTGCAGCACATGCTTCCCGGTCATCCGCAGGTAGCGCGCGTACACGTCGGTGCCGATGTAGCCCAGCGGGTGGCCGACGTGCAGCCCAGCGCCGCTCGGGTACGGGAACATGTCCAGGACGAAGAACGGGGTCAGCCCCTTGACCTCCTCGAACCCGTCGGACAGCGGCCCGGTCGGGTTCGGGGACGCGAACGTGCCGTGCTCGCGCCACCAGGTCTGCCACCGGCTCTCGATCTCACCCGCGAGCCGCGCGCCGTACCGGAACGACGGTTCGGCCTCCGCCGGCCCCGCGGCGGGTGGGGTCGTGATGTCCTGGGCGTTGTCGGTCATTCTCGTCGCATCCACTCGGCTGGTCAGCATCCACGCGCGCGTGTGCTCACACGGCTCCGCGTCCGACGGCCGCGCGCGCTGACAGTAACGATCGTCTCCGTCCGAGCCTACCGGGGCGACCGAATTTCCCCCTGACGCCGACGGGATGCCCGACCCGCTATGCGTTGCGGTCGGCGTCGGCGGAGCCGTCGGCCTGACGAGGGACGGCCACCGCCTTGGCCTTGCTCTCAGGGGTGCCGTCCTCGGACGGGTCCCCGGCGGTGCCCACGGCCCCGAACTGGCCTTGGTCGACGTTGCGGCGTAGCCGCTTGAGGCTGCCGAACATGAAGTAGAAGACGAAACCAGCCGCCACGCACAGGAACACGACGATGAGCAGACCGGCCATCCCGCCGCTGATCTCGTCGGCCGCCAGCGCCGGCCCCGCGAGCACCTGGTTCACACCCCGACCTTACCCTCACCTCCCCGGCCGCCGGCCGCCCGCGGCCGGGTGCCCCGACCGCGGAGGCAGTCATCGGATGCCGCCGAAGAGGTCGTCCTCCGGGAGCGTCCCGACCTCGATGAGGGAGCGGGCCAGCTGGTAGTCCTCGGTGGGCCAGGCCTCGCGCTGCAGGTCCATCGGCACCCGGAACCAGGGGCCGTTCGGGTCGACCTGGGTGGCGTGGGCCAGTAGCGCCCGGTCGCGCACCTCGAAGTAGTCGGCGCACTCGACGCTGGTCGTGAGCCGGGCGCTGTCCTCTGCCCGGTCGATCCAGTTCTCCAGCCGCTCCCCGTAGGGCGATTCGAGGCCGCGGGCCGCCATCGCGTCATGCAGCGCCAGGATGCGCGCCTTGTGGAAGGTGAGGTGGTAGTAGAGCTTCAGCGGTTGCCACGGCTCCAGACCCGCGGCCACGCCGTGCTCCGGGTAGCGCTCCGGGTCGCCGGCCGCCTCGAACGCCACCGCACTGATCTTGTGGGTCATGATGTGGTCCGGGTGCGGGTAGCCACCGTTCTCGTCGTAGGTCGTGATGACCTGCGGCCGGAACTCGCGGATCAGCCGGACCAGCGGCGCGGCCGCCTCCTCCGGGTCGAGCGTGGCGAACGTGCCCGCCGGCAGCGGGGGCAGCGGGTCGCCCTCCGGCAGGCCCGAGTCGACGAAGCCGAGCCAGGTCTGCCGGACGCCCAGGATGGCCCGCGCCCGTTCCATCTCCTCTCGGCGCAGCTCGGGCAGCCGCTCGATGATCTCGGGCTTGTCCAGCGCCGGGTTGAGCACGCTGCCCGCCTCGCCGCCCGTGCAGGTGACGACGAGGACCTCGACGCCCTCGCTCACGTAGCGCGCCATCGTCGCGGCGCCCTTGCTGGACTCGTCGTCAGGATGGGCGTGCACGGCCATCAACCGAAGGCCGTGGTCCGGCGCGTCATCGGACTCGGACAGGGTCTCGGCGGAGGCTGTGCGCTTGGCCGCGAAGCCGCTGTCAGCGGAGGCCGCCTCGAGGTTCACCGACATAGGGCCATTGTGGCTGATGCCCGTGACAGCTCCGGCCCGCGACAGCGCCTCACCAGGCCATCCACGAGGATGTGGCCGACGTCACGTGACACCCTGGCCATCCCCCGGCCGTGGCCAAGTTCACGTTCGTTATGGAAAAGTCACCGAACGCCGTGGCACAATGCACCGTCCGCGCACGCGCCCCCGGGACAGTGAGGTCCGAAGACGGGGACGTGAGGCCGCGGCGCGGCGTGGCGTCGACGCCGTCCGCTCTGGCACACAGGGCAGGCGTCGCGTGACCGTCGGTGTCAGCACCCTCACACCTGGGGATGTGACCGACGGGGTCCCTGCCGGATGGCGACGGGGTTCCTCCCTGATCGGCTTCACCGATCTGGGAGGTCCGCGATCCGGCAGGTCCGAACGTCGAGGACCACCGGATCACCGCCCTCCGCCGGATGGGTGCGCGCTGTGTGTCGTCCCGAGTTTCTAGATCTTCCTGTTAAGCTGAGTATTTGCTTGTGCCACGAGGAGCGTGACGCGTGACCCCCCAGACCTGGCTCACCCAGGAGGCTTACGACCGGCTTCGCTCCGAGCTCGACCACCTCACGACGACCGGCCGGACGGAGCTGGCGAACAAGATCGAGGCTGCCCGCGAAGAGGGCGACCTGAAGGAGAACGGCGGCTACCACGCCGCCAAGGAGGAGCAGGGCAAGCAGGAGGCCCGTATCCGCCAGCTCACGGACCTGCTGCGCGACGCCAAGGTGGGCGAGCCCGCGGCGGGCACCGCTGGTGTGGCTGGGCCCGGCATGGTCGTGGAGGTCCGGTTCCCCGGCGAGAAGGAGACCGAGCGGTTCCTCATCGGCTCTCGGGAGGACCACAGCACGGCCATCGAGGTCTTCTCCCCGGCCTCCCCGCTCGGCGGCGCGGTGACCGGCCACAAGGCCGGCGAAAAGGTGAACTACACCCTGCCAAACGGCCGCGGCGCCTCCGTCGAGATCGTCTCCATCGCCCCTTACGCCCGCTGAACGGCGGCGGCCGGGCCGGCCGCGATGTTCCCTTCCTCCCCCGCCCTGTCACCCGGGCCCCGGCGCTGACCGGCAGGTTTGGCACGATCACAGGCCTGCCGGGCAGATCACCGGATCCCGGGTGACCGGGCCGCGGGCAGGTGCGGTCAGCTCTCGAGGCCGCCGGACTCGGGCGGCTCGAGCCCTTCGGGTTCGGCCAGGTCGGAGGGGCGCCCGAGGGGGAGCTGATTCGGGGTGAGTTTGGGAACCGGGCTGGCGAAGCCGTAGGCGGGCGGTAGCGTCGGTGGAGTGGTAGAACTGCCGGTCCCGCCCCGTCCCGCCGCCCCGTCGTCGGCGACCATCCCGCCTCGGGCCTCCCGGGCCGGCTCCGCCGGCCCGGGAGGAGACCCGGCTCCGCCCCCAACAACCCTGGGGGGCCTGCGCGCGTCCGGGCATGTGCACCGGTCCGTGCGCACGGAGCTGCGGGACAACCTGCTCGCCAGGATGGCCGCCGGCAAGGCGCGCTTCCCCGGCATCATCGGCTTCGACGACACTGTGCTGCCCCAGGTGGAACGCGCGCTGCTGGCCGGCCACGACGTCGTCTTCCTGGGTGAGCGCGGCCAGGGCAAGACCCGCCTCATCCGCACGCTCGTCGGCCTGCTCGACGAGTGGTCGCCGGCCGTCGCCGGCTGCGAGATCAATGATCATCCGTACGCGCCCGTCTGCGGGCGCTGCCGCGCGCTGCACGCCGAGCTGGGCGACGAGCTGCCCGTGATCTGGCGGCACCGCGACGACCGGTTCGGGGAGAAGCTCGCGACGCCGGACACCAGCGTCGGCGACCTGATCGGCGATGTGGACCCGGTGAAGGTCGCCGAGGGCCGCACCCTCGGCGACCCGGAGACCGTCCACTACGGCCTGGTTCCCCGCTGCAACCGCGGCATCTTCAGCGTCAACGAGCTGCCCGACCTGGCCGAGCGCATCCAGGTGGCGCTGCTCAACGTGCTCGAGGAGCGCGACATCCAGGTCCGCGGCTATCTGCTGCGGCTTCCCATGGACCTCTTGCTGGTCGCCTCCGCCAACCCGGAGGACTACACCAACCGCGGCCGGATCATCACCCCGCTCAAGGACCGGTTCGGCGCCGAGGTGCGCACCCACTACCCGCTGCGCCTCGACGACGAGCTGCGGCTCATCCGCCAGGAGGCGGTGCTGGCCTGGGAGGGCTCCCCGCTGGGAACGCCGGCGCTGCCCGACCATCTGATCGAGATCGTCGCCCGCTTCACCCGGCTGGTCCGCGATGCCCCGCAGGTGGACCAGCGCTCCGGCGTGTCGGCCCGGCTCGCGGTCGCCGCCGCCGAGACGGTGGCCGCCTCCGCGGTCCGGCGGGCGGCGCTGACGGGCGAGGACGTCCCGACGGCCCGGGTCGTCGACCTCGGTTCGATCGTGCCGGCCGTGCGCGGCAAGGTCGAGTTCGAGGCGCTCGAGGAGGGCAGGGAGGACGAGATCCTCACCCACCTGCTGCGTCGGGCGATCGCCGAGACGTTCCGGGCACGGCTCGCCGGCACCGACCTGGCCGGGCTGCAGAAGCGTTTCGACGCCGACGGCCCGGTGGAGACCGGCGACCTGGTCCCAGCCGCCGAGCTACTGCGCCGGGTCGGCCCGGTCCCCGGGCTCGCCGGCATGCTGACCAAGCTCGGGGTGGACGGCGCCGAGTCGCCGGGGCTCGCCGCCGCGGCGCTGGAGCTGGCGATGGAGGGCCTGCACCTCAACCGCCGGCTCGCCAAGGAGGAACTGCCCGGCCGGACGGTCTACGGCGGCTGACCACGAGCGGCGCCGCCGATGGGGACTCCGAACCCGCGGCGGGCTGGATCTCGGGGCCGGTGGGACACGACAGAAAGCGGCGCGGGGGCCGGACGCACCCTGGACCACAGGGGCGTGGAACCTCGCGAAGCGAGGCCCTGAGAGGCACGGGATCACACGGTGAGCAACGCATTCCGCTACGGCCCCTGGTCGGGCGGCCCCGACCCGCTCGACTTCCCGTTCGCCGCCACCGACGCCCTCGACGAGATGTCCCGCCAGGTGCTGGACGGCCGCACCCCGCGAGAGGCCCTCGACTCGCTGCTGCGCCGCGGCATGAACGGCCGGCGCGGGCTGGACGACCTGCGCCGCGCGGTCGACCGGCGCCGCCGCGAGGTGCGCTCCCGCGGCCGGCTCGACGGCACTCTGCAGGAGGTGCGCCGGCTGCTCGACACCGCGATCGGCCAGGAGCGGGCGGCGCTGTTCCCAGACCCGTCGGATGACGCGCGGATGCGCGAGACGGAGCTGGACGCCCTGCCCAGTGACCCGGCCCGCGCGGTACGCGAGCTCGCCGACTACGACTGGCGCTCCGACCAGGCCCGCGAGACCTACGACCAGATCGCCGACCTGCTGCGCCGCGAGGTCCTCGACTCCCAGTTCCGCGGGATGAAGGAGGCGTTGGCCGGCGCCACTCCGGAGGACATGACTCGGGTCGGCGACATGGTTCGCGCGCTCAACGAGCTGCTCGCCAAGGACGCCCGCGGCGAGGACACCGACGAGGCATTCCGCGATTTCATGCGCGAGTTCGGGGAGTTCTTCCCCGAACAGCCGAGCAACCTCGAAGAGCTGATCGACACGCTGGCCCAACGCTCCGCCGCCGCCGCCCGCCTGCTCGCCGGCCTGTCGCCCAAGCAGCGCCAGGAGCTGGCGGAGCTGATGGCATCCGCCGTCCAGGACATGGGCCTGGCCGACGAGCTCACCCAGCTCGGTGAGGCGCTTCGGTCGGCCCGGCCGAACCTCAACTGGGGCATGCGCCCGTCGGGACGGGCGAACGGCTTCGGCGACCCGCGCGGGGGCGGGGCGGAGCTTGGCCTCGGCGATGCGACGTCGGCGCTCGAGGAACTCGCGGAACTCGACGAGCTGGCCGCCGCGCTCAATCAGGACTACCCGGGAGCCTCGCTCGACGACGTCGACCCGGACGCGATCGCCGAGGCGCTGGGCCGCTCCGCGGTCGACGACCTGCGCCAGCTCCAGCAGATCGAGCGCGAGCTGGAACGCGTCGGTTTCCTGACCCGTCGTTCCGGACGTCTCGAGCTCACGCCGCGGGCGGTACGCCGGATCGGCCAGTCGGCGCTCGCCAGGATCTTCCGGCAGATCTCGTCGGGCGTGCGCGGCGACCACGCGCAGACCGACGCCGGCGCCGCGGGTGAGCTGATCGGCACCGCTCGTCCCTGGGAGTTCGGGGACACGCAGCCCCTCGATGTCGTCCGCACCGTGCGCAACGCGGTGCTGCGTTCCGGGCCGCCCGGGCCCGGGGTGGCGATCCGGCTGAAGGTCGAGGACTTCGCCGTCGCCGAGACGGAAAGGCGTACCTCGGCCGCGGTCTGCCTGCTCGTCGACCTGTCCTACTCCATGGCGCTGCGCGGCACCTGGGGGATGGCGAAGTCGACGGCGCTGGCCCTGCACACCCTGGTGACCACCAAGTTCCCCCAGGACAAGATTCACCTGATCGGCTTCTCGGACTACGCCCGCGAGCTGCGGCCGGTGGAGCTGGCCGGCCTCGACTCGGAGATGGTGCAGGGCACGAACCTGCAGCACGCCCTGCTGATCGCCGGCCGGCTGCTGTCGCGCTACCCGGAGTCGGAGCCGGTCGTCATGGTCGTCACCGACGGCGAGCCGACGGCGCATCTGCTGCGCGACGGCACGCCTGCGTTCTCGTGGCCGCCGATGCCGGAGACGCTGGAACTGACGCTCGCCGAGGTCGACCGGCTGACGAAGCGGGGCGTCAACATCAACGTCTTCATGCTGGACACCGAGCCGCGGCTGGTCCGCTTCGTCGAGGAGATGGCCCGGCGCAATGGTGGCCGGGTCCTCTCCCCCGACCCGGACGCGCTCGGCGAGTACGTCGTCCACGACTATCTACGCTCCCGCGGCGGCCGCCGCGCGGCCCGCTAACCTTGGTCCCCGGCATTAGTCCTTCTGGGACAGGGACCTCCGGAGGTGCGAAGGAAGAACATTTTCGCACCTCCTTTGGCCCGTTAGGCGGCCGGCGGCGCGGGACCAGTCGACGGGGAGGGCGGTATCCGGCCGGCGGCGAGGTCTCTGACCAGGGTCTCCCAGAAGTCCACCTGTAGCCGCTCGTAGCCGAGGCCGAGCTCCAGGGCGCGCCGTAGCGACCACGGCATCGCGTCCGCCGGGAGCGCCGCGAACGCCTCGTAGGTGGCAAGCCGCGTCCGGTGGGCGGCCGCCTGCCGGCGCGCGAGCGCCGCCGCGTCCGCCGGGCGGCCCAGCTCCGCGAACGCGAGCTTGAGCAGGCCCGGCGCGCGCAGCTCCCCCAGCGCCGTCTCGCCGCCGGCGAGCCACTCGGCGAGTGCCGCCCGGCCGGCGTCGGTGATCCGGAAGATCCGTCGGCGGCGCCCGAACTCCTCGCGCTCCTCGGCGAGCAGGCCGGCCTCGGCCAGCCGCGGCGGTTCCTTGTAGAGCTGCGCGTGCGGGAAGGACCAGAAGTTACCGACCGACTGCGCGGCGAACGACTTCAGGTCGTAGGGCGTGGCGCTACCGTGCCTGGCCACCAGCCCGAGTACCAGGTAGGAGACCGGCGTCAGCGACGCCGTCCCCGCAACCGTTGAGGGCGGGCCCATCACGTCGGGCGCCTCCTTCTCTTCCACAGCTCGCAGGTTACTCGTTGCGGACCGTCCGATTCATACTATAGTTCAAACCGTCCGAAACAGACGGTCTACTACGGACCGCCCATGTCCGAGGAGCCCAGATGGCCACCATTCCCTGGTCCACCCCGTCCGCCGCCGGCCCGTCCGTGACCGCCGCCCCGACGGCCGCGTCCACCGGGACGCCCGACCCGTCGGCTGGCGCACCGGTGGTCATGGTCTCCCGGTTCACGATCACCTCGCGCCGGCACACCGTGTCGATGCTTCGGCACGCGCTGCGGGTGCGGCGCGCACTGCTGGCCGCTCCCGGGGCTCTGGGGGTCTCGCTCGTCGCCCACCCGATGCGCGGGGAGTACTGGACGCTGTCGGGCTGGACCGACCGGCGGGCGCTGGACGGATTCGTCCGCACGCCCGAGCACCGGGCGGCGATGCGCACGCTCGGGCCCACGATGGCGGACTCCACGTTCGTCTTCTGGGCACACGACGCCGCGGCGCAGCCGCCGACCTGGGCCGAGGCCACGGCCCGCGTCGACGCCGAGCGGTCGCGGCCGAAGCCGGCGCCGGACCCGACCGCCTGACCACGGTTGGGGCCCGACTGGGGCCGGGACCCCGAGTGCCCTGGCTGACCCAGCTGCCCGGGCTGGCCCAGCCCGTTTGAAGCGCGGGAACCCCCGGCGCCACTGTTACCGTCCGCATCCATGTCTTCACAGATCGGGGTGGGGTCTTCGTCGACCCTGGAAGAAGACGGCGCGGCGGGTCCGTCCGGCGCCATGCGTTCCAGACCGGGCCAGCACCGCCGGCGCCGCCGCGGGCGCGGCTGGCTCCCTCCGCGAGAGCGGCATGAGCGTCGCGGGCCGCGCGGCCCGCGGGCGCGGGCCAGCCAGCAGAGGCACGGTCGCCAGCAGGAACCTCGCGACCAGCACAGCGGAGGCCGAGGCGGCCCGCGGGCGGGCGGCGGGCAGCGCGGCACCGCGCGGTGGCGGCGCCCCTGGCTGGCCCGGCTCACGGTCGCGGCGGCGGCCATCGCCGTCCTGCTCCTGCTGGAACCAGCCCCGAGCCCCTCCCCGACGCCCGGGCCGTCGGGCGCGGCGGGCGAACCCCCCACCGGCGTCCCGACGGCCCCGGTGACGTCTCAACGCCAGTCGCAGACCGACGAGGAACTGACGCGCTACTGGACGCCGGAGCGCCGGGCCCAGGCCGTCAGCGGCGACGTCACCCAACGCGCGACGCCGGCGGCCGGCGAGACCGGCCAGGCGGCGGACGCGGTCAGGTCTCCTGGCCCGTCCCTCGGTACGTCCGGCGCGTCCGGCGCGTCCAGCGGGCCCGCGGCCGCCGAGGCTCCGGACGTCCTGGCGCCCCACCTCGCCGAGGACCCGGTGCCCGGCGCGCTCTCACCGGACGTCCAGCCCGGCGTCGCGGTGCCTGGCCGGGTGCCGCTCGCCGGCAACCGGGTCGCGCCCTACCGTGGCGGCGGGCTCGCGGCGCGCGCCGAGGGAGCGCTGTTCAGCACGATCGGCGGCATCGACTACGCCTGCTCCGGCACCGTCGTCGACAGCCCGGGCGGTGATCTCGTACTGACCGCCGGGCACTGCCTGCACGAGGGGGGCGCGGCGGGCGGGTTCGCCACCAACGTCATCTTCATCCCCGGCTACGCGAACGGCGCCTCGCCGTACGGCGTCTGGCGCGCCCGGCAGCTGACCGTCACAAACGGTTGGGGATACCGGCAGAACTTCGATGAGGACGCCGGTTTCGCGGCCTTTCGACCACTCGGCGGCCGGACGCTGGAGGCCCTGATCGGCGGCGCCCTCCCGATCGGTTTCGGCACGGGCAGGCAGTCACAGACCGTCCTCGGCTACCCGAAGCTGCCGCCCTACGACGGCACGACACTGATGTACTGCTCCGGTACGCCCACTCCCGATCCGCACGGCGGGACCTCGCTCGGCGTGCCGTGCTCCATGACCGCGGGCGCGAGCGGCGGCGCCTGGTTCACCGGGTTCACCGGCGGCGCGGGCACGGTGGACTCCGTGGTCAGCTACGCCTACGCAACGGACCCGGGCACCATCTACGGCACCTGGTTCGGCCCCGCGGTCCAGGACCTCTACCAGCACGCGATGGACCTGTGACGGCGCCGGGACGGCCAGGGCCGCGCGGGCAGACGCGGGGCCGGGCCGCGCGGCTGTGCGGGGGGTCGGTAGCGTCGTGCGCATGCCGCACAGTGGGCCGTATGGGCTGGTTCTGGCCCTGCACATCGTGGGCGCCATGTTCGTGATCAGTCCGCTGGCCCTCGCGGGGCTCTGCCTGCCCGCGATGACGTTCGTCGGCCTGCGGGCGCTCCCGATACTGCGCCCGGCACCACGGCTGCTACGGCTGGCCGCCGTGGCCTCGCTCGGGGTCGTCGCCCTCGGCCTGGTCCTCGTGCGGCAGGGGCCGTTCGGCAGCGTCCGCCACTACGGCGACGGCTGGATCACCAGCTCCGTGGCTCTCTGGGGGATCGCCACCCTGCTCACGGTCACCATCCTGGCAGGCGGCGTCGCGACGGCGGTCGCCGAGATCGAGCAGACCGGCATGGCGGCCCGCCGCCGACTGCCGTGGCTCGCTCTCACCGGCCTGGTCACGACGTCCTGCTGGGTCGGGATCGTCTTCCTCATGGTGGTCAAGCCCGGCATGTGACGGGTGTCGGCCCGTTCGGGCCGACACCCGTCCTCGCATGCGCCAGCCTCGCCATCGATTCAGCCTCGCCATCGATGGTCGCTATCAGTATCGATGATGTCACTTTAAGTAAAGTGGCGTCGGCTACCGATGGCGACGAGGGCGGTGCATGTGGTCTTTCCGACGATCGAGTTCGCCGCCTTCTTCCTGGTCGTGATGGCTCTGTCGTGGTGGCTGATGCCGCGGCCACGGTGGTGGAAGCCGTTCATGCTGGCGGCAAGCTACTTCTTCTATGGCTACACGGATGCCCGGTTCGTGCTCCTGATCGTCGCGTCGACGCTGGTCAACCAGGCCGCCGCCGTCATGCTGGCCCGCCGCCGCGACCGGAGGATCCTGATCAGCGCGATCGTGGCCGATCTTGGCCTGCTGGGCTGGTTCAAGTACTACGGGTTCTTCGCGCTGTCGGTGGACCGGACGCTTGACCAGATCGGGCTCGGCGCGCCGCTGCCGCTGCTGCAGGTCGCCCTGCCGATCGGGATCTCCTTCTTCACGTTCCAGGCACTCTCGTACGTCATCGACGTCTGGCGTGGTGACACCAGGCCGGCGAAACTGATCGACTTCGCCGTCTACGAGGCGTTCTTCCCGCACCTGGTCGCCGGGCCGATCGTGCGGGCCCGGGAGTTCATCCCGCAGCTGGCGAGCCCGCGCGACCGCGCCGCCGTCCCGGCGACCCGCGCCGTCTTCCTGATCTGCGGCGGCCTGGTCAAGAAGGTGGTCCTGGCCGACCTGCTCGCCCGTCGCCTCGTCGACCCGGTCTTCGACACCCCGGGGCAGCACTCGTCCATCGAGGTGCTCGCCGCGATCTACGGCTACGCCGTGCAGATCTACTGTGACTTCTCCGCCTACTCGGACATCGCCATCGGGATCGCGCTGCTGCTGGGCTTCCGCTTCCCGGACAACTTCGACCGGCCGTACGCGGCGACGAGCCTGCGGGAGTTCTGGCGGCGCTGGCACCTGACGCTCTCGCGCTGGCTGCGCGACTACGTCTACGTGCCGCTCGGCGGCAGCCGGCGCGGCCCGCGCCGCACCCAGCTGAACCTGCTGGTCACGATGGTGCTCGGCGGGCTGTGGCATGGGGCGGCCTGGACGTTCGTCTGCTGGGGCGCGGCGCACGGCGCCGGCCTGGCGGCCGAGCGCTCGTTCGCACGGCGCCGGGCCCGCCCCCGCGGTCACCGCGGCCCCCGCCGTCCCGGCGTCGCGCTGGTGCCGACGGCCGCCGCCCCCGCCGCGCGCTCGGCGACCATCCCACTCCCCCGTGAAGGCGGGGACCCGACCAGGACCGGTTCGGCCGATTCACCCGCCGCCGCGCCCGCGTTGACGGCGCCAGCCCCCGCCGGACTCGACTCGGCGGAGGCGGCTCCGGCAGCCGCGGCCCCGCCGCGGGCGGGCGAGGCCGCCGGCTCCGTCGCCGCCGAGTCCACCATCCCGACCGCGTCGGACGAGCTGTCGACGTCACGCGGCCCGGCGGCGCCGGCGATGGCGACGGCCGGACGCTGGGTGCGCCGGATCGTGACGTTCCACCTTGTCTGTGCCGCCTGGGTGCTGTTCCGGTCCCCCGACCTGGCCACCACCGGGGAAATCCTGCGCCGGCTGGTGACCGGCGGGCTCGCCGTCGGTCTGGTGACGCCGACGGTGGTCGTCGCGATCGTGGTCGGCCTCAGCCTCGCCGCCGTGCCGGCGCGCTGGTGGGCGGCGGCCCAGGGCGCCTTCGACCAGCTGACGCTGCCGGTCCAGGCGCTCGCCGTCGCCGCGTTCCTGCTGGTGGCGTACTCGTTCGTCGGCCAGCAGGACGTCGCCCCGTTCATCTACTTCCGCTTCTGACGCTCCCCCGCAGGTCGCAGCGTCGGCGGACCCGCTGTGGACACGGATTGGACACGAACGCGCCGATCATGCGCTGGCCGTGCCCTTCAGCAACGCCGCGACGGCCTCGGCCGCGGACTCCGCCGTCCCCTCGACGAGGTGTCCGTACAGGTCGGTCGTGACCCTCGTCGACGAGTGGCCGACCAACTTGGAGATGATCTCCAGCCGGACGCCGGCATGCAGCAGCATCGAGACCGCGCCGTGGCGAAGGTCGTGCAGTCGGATGCGCGGCAGGCCAGCCGCGGCCTCCAGCTTCCGGAACCGGTGCGACACGGCCTCGGGCCGCACCATCCGGCCGATCTCGTCGCAGAACACCAGGCCGGCATCGTCGTACGCCTGGCCGGCGCGGAGCCTCTCCGCGGCCTGCGCCTTACGG
This sequence comes from Pseudofrankia coriaricola, assembly GCF_032027725.1. Classification (NCBI taxonomy): domain Bacteria; kingdom Bacillati; phylum Actinomycetota; class Actinomycetes; order Frankiales; family Frankiaceae; genus Pseudofrankia; species Pseudofrankia coriaricola. The sequence continues at coordinate 71,887 of NZ_JASNFO010000031.1, forward strand.
TGCGCCTTGAAGGCGGCCACCGTGTCCGCGTCGTACACCACGACGCGGTTCTCGCCGGCCTTGGTCTTGGGCTTGCCGACCACCACTCGCCCGCCGGCCAGCGTGATGGCCTGCACCACGGTCAGGCGGTTGGCGGCCAGGTCGACGTCCGACCAGCGCAGGCCGATCCCCTCGCCCCGGCGCAGGCCGAACAGGGCGTACATCCGCCACAGCAGGGCGTACCGGTCATCCGCGACATGCGCGAGGAACGCGGCCGTCTGGGTTGGTGACCACGGACTCACCCGCGGGGTGCCCTTCGGGGGCAAGTGGTTCTTGGCGTAGCGGAAGCAGGGGTTCCGGCCGATCAGGTCCCGGTCCAAGGCGTCGCTGAGCGCGCTGGACAGCACGGCCAGAACCGAGTGCAGCGACGTCGGCCCGAGGTCGTGGTCTTCGTCCTCCGCGATGCAGTCGAACAGATGGTCCAGCGTGTCGACGCGGACCTTGCCGAGCTGGACGGCGCCGATGTGCGGGATCACGTAGGTGTTCAGGCGGTAGGTGTAGTCCGCGAGCGGGCCCGGCTTCAGGGTCCGTTCCTTGCGCTTGAGCCAGTCCCGTAGGTACTTCGCCAGCGGCTCGCGCGACGGGTCGGTGTAGGTGCCAGCGGCAACGGCCGTGATCGTCCCGGCGCGGAAGTTCTTCGCCTCCTCCGCCGTGCGGAACCGCCGCTTGCCCTGGCGGCGCTCCCCGTTCGGGCCGGGCGGCTTCTCGAACCTGACGAGGTAGCGCACCCGGTGTCCGGGGCCGTCCTTACGTCGGCAGGCCGTCGGGTCCTCGCAGCGACACTCCCGCTCGTAGTCCTTCGACCGGCTCACGGCTCGCCTCCTTTGCCGAGGCGGTCTTCGACATCACGCGCGAGCTCGCGCGTGATGTGACCGCGATGCGCCTGGCGCTCGCCCGGCTCCAGGTCGCCGAGGGCCGCCACGCGGCGGTCCCGTTCCTCCGTGAGGCTGTGGCCCCAGAGACCATCTGCGGCGCGCAGTACGTCCGCGAGCTCAACGCTAAGTCGCTCCGCAAGAGCTTGGTCCGCGTCGACGGAGACGACTCGGCGATGACTGCGAAGCCGGACGATCGGTGTCTCGTCATCCAGCACAGACAGCACGCGGTCCGAGGCGCCGATCTCGCTCGTCGTCGACACCCCGCGTAGGGCAGCGCGCAGGCCTGCGCGCGTCTGCTGTGCCCGTGGAGACAGGATCACATCCCCGGCACCCGCGAAGAACTCGGCGAGTTCGACGTCGAACGCATCGGCGAGCACGCGCAGCGTGCCTAGGTCGACGCTCTCGCGCGCACCGCGTTCCACCGCCGCGACCCGCACCCGCGTCCACGGCAGGCCGGCCGTCTGGCAGCGCAGTGCGGCCTCGTGTTGGGTAAGCCGGCGCTCTTCCCGAATACGGCGAAGGTTCTCGCCCACGACCTGCCCGACAGTGGCACCAGAGGCGCCAGTACCGGCCTGCAGCTTCGGCACGTACTCCCGACGCGTTATCCGCGCCGGGCCATCCGTCGGCACGCGTCGTTCGTTGTCGTTGTCTGACACGCGCCCATGGTCGCATATCGTTCGGTCGTTTGCCGACCACGCCACTTGTCCGCTACGGTCATCATCGTTCGATCACCATTCGATCGAACGACACGGATCGAACGACCGGACGAGGAGTCGACGTGGCGAACGCGACGGCAGAGGCGGACACGCTGTGGACGCCCGAGCGGGTGCGTGGCCTGGGGGTTCGAACGGATCTCCGGACCGCGTGCAACGTGATCGGCATTGGCGAGAGCGTTGGCTACCGCATGGCGAAGAGGGGAACCTTCCCGGTTCCCTTGATCAAGGTTGGCCGCAACTACGTCGTGCCGGTCGCGCGCCTTCTGGAGCTGCTCGGCATCGATGTGGCGCCAGCGGCATGACCCTGGACGCGAAACCGCCCGGTGAGCGACGGACTCACCGGGCGGCATCAAACGGTCAGGCGGGCGGCCAGACGCACGATCAGGGTACCGCTGTCGTCCTCGACTTCGTAGACGCCCAGCGGCGTCGGGCCTCCCGGCTCGCGTGGGAGCACCTGTGCCGCGCCGGGCTCGCCAACGAGATCAGCCGTCGCGTCCTGTTCGGCGATGACCGGCGGGGGGTCGCGTGAGCGCTGCTGACGAGGCCGCTGTCATCCACGCCGAGCGGGCGGTCCTCGGCGAGCTGATGTACGCCGACCCGACGACGCTGGTACGGATCACTGGCCAGCTAGGCGATGGTGAGGACTTCTGGCGCCCGTCGCATCGGGCGATCTTTGAGGCGATCACTTTCCTGTGGAACGTCCGGGACGTCCCACCCGACCCGGCCGCCGTGCGCGAGGAGCTCGCACGCCGTGCCGCCGAGCAAGGGGCCACGCCCAGCTACGGAGTCGAGCCGACCTACCTGTCCGACCTGATCAACGCGGGCCGCCCGGGGATCGACGTCGGCAAGTACGTCAGACAGATCACCGAGGCCGGCGACCGGCGTCGGACGGCCGAGGCCCTGGCGCACGCCGCGGAACGGATCGGCAAGGGCGCCGACGTCGACCAGGTGGCCGCCGGGGTCTCCCGTGTGCTGGCCGCGCGCGGCCAGCGGGACCAGGACCAGGGCGCGCCGCCGGCGCGGTTGCCCGACTATCCGGTCAAGGCCATGTCGGTCGGGCCGCTCGGCGACCTGATCGCCAAGGCCACGTCGACCGGCTTGCCGGCCGCACTCGTCGGCGGGGCCGGGCTCGGCATCGCGGCCATCTGCACGATGCCGGCCGTGATCCAGCCGAAGTTGGACGCACCGGACTGGGCCGAACGGCCGGCGCTGTGGGTATCGCTGTTCGCGCCCCGCACGGGTGGCAAGTCGCCTGCTCTGCGGATCGCGCGCGCCCCGCTGGACGCGATCGAGCGGTCCGCCTACGACCAGTGGCGCGCCGAACGCGACGCCTGGGAGGCCCTGGCGCCCAAGGAGCAGAAGCAGACGCCCACTCCGATCGAACGTCGCTGGACGGTCGACGACGTGTCCATAGAGCGGGTGTTGCGGATGCTGGACGCCACCAACGGCCGCGTCGGCGCGCTCGTCGACGAGCTACAGACCCACCTCGCCGGGATGACCCGCTACCGGGCCAACGGCGACGGCGGAAACCAGGCTCGGTGGCTGTCGATCTGGGACGGCGGCGCGGTCCGCTACGACCGGGTGACCGGCGGGGCATCACTGCGGATCGACCAGCCGACCGTGCCCATCGTCGGCGGGCTACAGCCCCACCTCGTCGCCATGCTCGGTGACGACGAGTCCGGCGCCCGCGCCCGCTGGCTGCCGCACTGCTCGCCGGGCGTCGTGTCCGCCGAGCCGGCGCCGACGTCAGAGGACTGGGCGACGTGGGTCGACAAGGCGGCCACTAACGGCACCACCCGTACCTGGTACCTCGACGACTCGACGTACCGGGTGTGGCGGGCCGCCGTCGCTCGGTGGAAGGCGCTCTCCGTCGCGGTCGGGACCGGGTCCGCCGCGGCCGGCGCCGCGGGCAAGGGCGACCGGCAGTCGCTACGCGTCGCCCTGGTGCTCGCCGAACTCACCGCCCCCGGCAAGGGCGGCCCGATCCCACCGGAAGCCATGACCGGCGCCGTGGCGCTCGTCGACTACGCCATCGGCGTCTGGGATGTGCTCGGCGGATCGGCCGAGACGCTGGCGACGTCGCGGCGGGAGGAGACCCTCCTCCGCGCAGCCGACCGGCTTGCCGCGTGGGTCGCCGAGCGGGGCGGGCGGGTGACCCGCCGGGAGATCGTGCGCGCCACGCCCTGCGGCATCCGGACCAAGAGCCAGCTCGACACGGTGCTCGCCGAGTACCGCCAGCTCTACCCGGGCGCGGTCCGCGACGAGGCGCCACCCGGTGGCGGGCGGGTTGCCACGGTCGTCTACGCGCCCCGGGACCCACGTCTGAGCGTCCACCACTCGGGCGTTGTCGGCACTGCCGACATCGGCGGTACACACCATCAAGACAGACCGACAACGGATGACATCAGTGCAGGTCAGGGCGCTACATCCGGTCCAACAGAGATCGTAACGGTGTCGGCAACCTCCCGTGCCGACATCGGTGCCGACATCGCGAATGGCCACCGGCGGCAACTGCTCTCCGGACTGATGGCCTCATGACCGCCCCACCGCCCACGCCCGCGGATGTGGCCGCCGCCAGCGCCTCCCGCGTGGCCGAGCAGATCGCCGCGGCCCGCCGTCGGCGGGAGGCGCGGGACGAGTTCCAAGCCGCGCACCGACGGCGCCGGGAGTACGGGAAGCGCCGGCTGCACGCCGCGAAGCTCGCGCGGCTGGACGTGACCAGCAGTAGTCAGCGAGAGGGGGCGGGGGCATGAGCGCCGACCCCGCGCGCCAGGCCGAGCGGACTGCCGCGGCGCGCCTCGTTCGCCGGATGGTGACCGACCCGGCCGCCCGGCGCGAGGTGCTGGAGGCGCTCGGGCTGGCGCCGTACTCCGATCCACGGGCGGCCGGGTACCAGGCGCTGGCGCGGGCGATCGCCGAGGCCAGCGAGCCGGCCGCCCATTCCTGAGCATGTGCGGAGCAACTATCCTGATATTGATCGACTTAGGGCGGCGGGCATGACGGGCGACTTCGACGGGGGCACCGAGAGCGGTGTCGACCTGACGCGCGCCCTGTCCGCCGACGAGCGGACCGCGCTGTTCGCCGCGCTGGAGGCGGACGACCACCAGGGCGCGCTGCAGCTGCTCGCGACGGCCGAGGCGCGCACGGGGCACGTGAACAACCCCGAGGGCAACGAGCCGGCGCTGAAGGCCTACTGGCTCACGGGTGAGGGTGGCCGGCGGATTCGCTGGCGGACCAAGGGCGCGTTCACGCGCTGTGTGGCCGAGGTGGAAGCCACCGAGGCGCGCAACCACCTGACCGACATCAAGGGCTTCTGCGCCCAGCTCTACCACGACGCGAACGGCCGCTGGCCGGGCCCGCTGGGTGCCAAGAAGGCGAACAAGAAGGAGGGCGGGCTGGTGACGGCGCTGGACGAGAGGGCCACCGAGGCGGCCGACAGTTTCGACGGGCGGGTGCTGGAGGCGCGCGCCGCGGCGGCCGACGGCGGGCGGGTGTTCCGGGTGGAGGTGATCCGGGCGGGCCGGTCGCGCAACGGCCGTGACTACCCGCTGGGCGTGCTGGAGGCCGCGGCGCCGCTGTACGAGGGCGCGCAGGTCTACGACGGGCACCGTGATGACGGCGCGCTGCGTTCGTCCGCCGTGGCGGGTCTGGTCGGCTACCTGTCCGGGGTGACCGCGACCAGCGCCGGGCTGGAGGCGGATCTCCATCTGCTCCCGTCGGCCGCGCGGGTCGCCGAGGCGCTCGACGTCGCCCTCGGCCTGGCCGCCGGTGGCCGCGCCACCCCGTTCGTGGGGCTGTCCCACGACGTGATGGCGACGTTCCGGCCCGGCCCGGACGGCACCCAGGAAGCCACCACGATCACGGCCGTGAACTCCGTGGACGTCGTCGCGGTCCCGGCCGCCGGTGGACGCCCAGTACGCGCCGTGGCCGGTGGTACCGACGCTCCGGTGGTGGAGTTCCACGACCGGACGACGGCCCGCGGACAGGCCCTCATCGCGTCCGAGACGGCCGCGCGGCGGCTACCGGCAGTAGTCGCTGACCATGTCGCGGCAAGCCTGCCGCAGCAGTTCACCGAGGCGGACCTGACCGCCCGGCTTGACCTTGCCTTGGACGCCCGCGCGGCGGCCGAGGCCATCCCGGATGGAGTGGGGCCCGTGGGCGGCACACAAGTGACGGATGAGCGGGACCGCAAGGTGGCCGCGCTGGATGCGTTCTGGGACACCTCGCCGGGCCGGTCCGCGGTGGCGTACCGGTCGCTGACGGAGGCGTACCTCGACATCGAACGGCCGAAGCTGGACTTCCTGTCGGGCGGGGACGTCTCGCGCCGGGTGCTCGGCGCCGGCGGCTACGACTCGGCCCGGTCGACGGAGTCGCTGCTCTCGACCAGCTGGGCGCAGGTGCTCGGCGACAGCGTCGCCCGGCGGGTGGTGGCCGAGTACGGCGCGGTGCCGCAGTACGCCGACTGGCGCCAGCTGTGCAGCAGCATGGCCACGGGCGTGGACTTCCGCACCCAGCGCCGGACCCGCTTCGGTGGCTACGGCCTGCTCCCCTCGGTCAGCGAGGCACAGCCGTACGCGCCGCTCACCTCGCCCGGCGATGAGGAGGCGACGTACGCCGCGGTCAAGCGCGGCGGTACCGAGGACCTGACGTGGGAGATGATCCGCAACGACGACATGGACGCCGTGCGGCGCATCCCGCGCCGGCTCGGCCGGTCGGCCGCGATCACGCTGTACCGGTTCGTCTTCGACTTCTTCGCGTCCAACATCACCTGCACGTACGACAGCACGGCGCTGTTCGACGCCGGCCACGCGAACACCGACACGTCCTCCGCGCTCAGCTCGGGCACGCTGGACGTCGGCCGGCGCAAGATGCGCTCCCAGAGCGCCTACGGCGACGCGGTGGACCTGCTCTCGCTGGTGCCGCGGTTCCTGCTCGTGCCCAACGAGCTGGAGCTGATCGCGTGGCAGATCAGCACGTCGCTGGTCGTCGTCCCGTCCGGCGGGTCCGCGGGGCCGACCGACATCCCCAACCTGCACCGCGGGCTCACCCCGGTCGTCGTGGACTACTGGACCGACGACAACGACTGGTTCCTGGTCGCCGACCCCGCCCAGGCGCCCACGTTCGAGCTCGGCTTCGTCGGCCCGACCGACCAGCCGGAGCTGTTCACCCAGAGCGACCCGAACCAGGGCTCGATGTTCGACGCCGACATCCTGACCTACAAGATCCGCCACGTGTACGGCGGCACGTGGATCGACCACCGGTCCGCGTACCGCGGCCAGGGCTGAGAGGGGCCATCATGGGCGCGCTCAAGACCACCCGCGGCGAGCTGGTCAGGTCGTTCTACGTGCCGGGGCAGGGGACCGCCGGCACCGAGGACGACTGGCCGCTGTGGGTCCCCGAGCTCAACGTCAAGGTGACGGCGGTCCGGTGGGTACCGGCCGCGGGGATCACCGCGAACGCCACCAACTTCTTCATCCTCCAGCTGCTCAACGTGGCAGTGGTCGTGGCGTCGCGGTCGTACGCGGCCACCGACAGCGTGGCGCTCACCCCGGAGGCGATGACGCTGTCCGGCACCGCGGCCAACCTGCTCGTCGACGCGGGCGACGTGCTGGTCGCGCACAAGGAGACGGGCGGTGGCGGCTCGGGCCTGGCGATGCCGGACGGCCTGATCCAGGTGCACTACCAGCTGACGGGGGGCTGACGTGGACAGTCCGCTGTACGGGGTCGCGTGGCCGCGCCTGTGGACGTCGCTGGTCGACGCGGCCGACGTCGTCACGCTGGACCGGGCGCAGACGCTCGCGCGCGTCACGGCCGTGCCGGCTCGGCTGGCCGCCTTCATCGCCGCGGTCAACGACGCGGGCCCTGCCCCCGTCGCCGAGGCGCTCGTCGGGGCGGGGCTGACCGAGGCCGAGGCCGCCGATGTGGCGGGGTGGCTCGCATCGGTGGGGTGGGCAACGGAGCGGGGGCTATTCCACGCGGCCGGGCTGCCCGTGGACGTCTCGGCACCACCCGTCCCAGCTGAGCCCTGGCCTGGGCTGCCGACCGATCCTGCCGCGTGTCAGCGGGTGCTGGACGTCGTCACGCGGGCGTAGGTCAAGACACCGTCCGTCCTGCAGCCCAGGCGCATCTCGCAACTGGGCTGCAGGGCCAAGCCCACCCACCACCACCCGTGGCCAGGGCCTGGGCATGGTGGACGAGCATCGTCACTGCCTTCAGTCACTCAGCGTTCGTGTAGCTCAGAGTGACATCGCTGATGTTGCGTTGCGTGAGCGGATTCGAGTGCTCAGCGTGATGGTTCGCGACGTTGTGTGGAGCGTCGCGCCCCGGGAGGGCCCGGGGGGTCACATCCGTTTGAGGGCGGGTGGCACGACGCCTGATAGGCTTCTCGCACCGTGCGCGGGTCTGGGATCATGGTCTGGCCACGCTCTGTGACCGTCGGGCAAGATCGAATGCCTGCTACGCTCCGTTACTCGTGACCGAGCGTGACCAGTGCAAGATCGGCAACGGCTACGCGGCGTGATGATCGTTGGCCGTGACTCCGCGTGAGGCGCCGGCCGGCGACGCTGGCGGCCGGCGCCAGCTCATGCCGGCGCGGGCGCCTCGTCCTCGGGTGCGTCCTCGGGAACGTCCGCCGTCGGGTCGATGGCCATCACCTCGACGCGGACCTGGCCGGGCTCATCGTCGCCGGCCGGTACGGGCTGCGAGACGGACCGCACGTCCAGCGTCAGGTTCAACGTGTCGACCGCCATCTCGATCTCGTCCGACGTGCCCGTGATCCGGATCTTCACCGGTCACCGTCGGGCACGTCGGGCTTGGGGCCCCAGCCCAGCTCCCGCCGCACACGCTGGACGCCCTGCTCGCCGAGCAGGACGCCGTCGTCGGTGTAGGGGATGGCGGAGGTGAAGTCCCAGTCAGGCTCGGGCTCGGGCAGCTCGGCAGGCTCGCCCGGACCGGGCTCAGGCGTGGATGATGTGCCCATACGGCGCCCTCCGACGGCGTCGTGGCTCCCCTCGCGGGGGCCGAGGCCCGCTCCGGGGTGACCGCCCCGGACGGGCCTTTCTCTTTGTGGCCGGTCCGTGACGTTACACGCGGGGTTCCTGGGTGCCAATCCCCAGGGTGGAACCCCACAGGGTGCGAGTGGTGGCCCGGCTCATCTCGATCTCCGACGTCGCGGAACTGCTGGTACCGACGTCGCCGACGGGCACGGTGTCCAGGGAGCGCGCGGACCAGATCAGCCGCCGCCCGTCGTTCCCGGCGCCGGAGCAGGTGGGGCGGACCGGCCGCCTGTGGGATGAGGACAAGGTCAAGGCGTGGATCGCCGAGCATCGCCAGCCAGCAGCCCCGCCGCCGGCCGATGACGATGACGGGCCCGCCTAGCACCCCTGCCGCTAGGCCTAGCAGCGCCGCTAGCGGCCCGCGGCCAGGCCGACCTGCGAACTAGCGCCTAGCGGGTTAGGTGCGGCCGGGGCGGGTTAGGTCCGTAACCCGGCGAGTGAGGTACCCCCCGCGCCCGCTGACCTGCGCGAGTTAGGCGAGTTAGGTCCCAGGACGGGGGTTAGGTGGGCCGGTCCCGAGAGACCCGATGACCCGATTTCCGCTGTGCCGCAGCCGGACCTAACCCGATGCCAGACCCGATGCATCGGGACCGCATCGGGTCTGCATCGGGACCGCCAGGGCCCCAGGGAGGGAGTCGCCGACGACGGCTGCCGGGCTAACCCGGCACCTGCCGGCACCTGCCGGCAGGGTGACTCCCTCGCCTCCCTGGTGGCGTTTGCGCAGGTCACCCCAGGGAGGCAGGACAGGGAGGCGCGTAGGGAGAACTCCCGGCGACCCGGGAGCCTCCCTGGACGCGCCACCGGCCCGCCCCGACGTGCGGGACGGGCCGGTGGGCTGGGGTGCTACTCGGCGCTCTCGGGTGTGGGTCTCGTCGTCAGGGCCAGCCGGTACGTGGCCTCGCACGCGCGTGCGAGCCGCTCGCACGCGAGGGGCGACAGGCCCTCCGGCGACCCGCCAGCGATCGGCCCGGTCATCCCCTCGCGCTCGTAGTCGGCCGCCGAGTCCCGCGCGAGCAGGCCCATGGCGATCTCGTACGTCATCTCGGCCAGGACGGCGAGCAGCTGCACGGACTCGTCGCTGAGCGTCTCGAAGTCGATGACGTCACCCACCATCACGGCGACCCTCCCGAAGTCGCCGAGAACCGACAGGCGCCGCTCGACGTCGTCACCGGACAGGACGGCCGCCGGGCTGCCCGTCATCGGGCGTCGCCGCGCGCGGCCGCCTCGAGGCCGCTCTGCTCGAGCTGCGCGGCCGCCGGCTTGGCGGTGCCATCAAGGTGCGCCCGGGCGGCCCGGCCGGCGAGATCCGCGCGCAGCCCGAGGGCCCGCGCCCGGTGGTTCGCCGCCCGGTCGGGGAGGTCGCACCGCTCCAGCAGCTCGGCGAACTTCTCCTCGTCCGCGACCTTGGCCGCCATGACCTCGTCGTGGGACGGCTGCTCGTGGCGGACGGCGATCAGCGCGAGCAGGTCGCGGATCGACGCCTGCCCGCGGTCGGACGCCGTGTCCAGGTCGCCGGACAGGATCCGGCTCAGCACGTACTCACAGGCGCCGATGACGTGGCCGTTTCGCGCGACGATCGCCGTGCCGGTAACGGCCAGCCGCTGGCGCGCCGCATCCAGCTCTGCGGCCGTCAGCTCCGGGGCGCTCACGCGGTCACCGTCACGGTGAGCTCCACGCCAGCGACCGGCGCCAGCCAGACCATGCCGTGCTCGTTCGCGAGCCGCACGTCGACGATGCGGTCCGTGCCGTTCATCCGCCGCAGCGCCGCGCGGATCTCGGCGACGGTGCAGGGGAGCGCCAGGTCGACGCGGTGCCCGGCGACCGCCGCCGGCCGCTCCGCCGGGGGCTCAGCCGGCGCGGTGGCCGGCTCTGGGATCGTGTTGGTCATGGTGCGGGACCTCCGCGGGTCTCGTTCCTAGGGTCCGTTCCGGTGTTTGCCCACCGGGCGGGCCCGTCCTATTGGGTAGTACCCAAGGCCATTGGGTAGTGCACAAGGTACGGGACTCTTGGGGACTGCGCAAGTACCATGTGATGCGTGGGAATCCCGAAGCTCTGGACGTCCAAGGACATCGCCGCGCGCCTGGACGTCAGCTCCGAACGGGTGCGCCAGCTCTCGCACCGCGACGACTTCCCACCGCCCGTCGGCGAGGTGGGGCACATCCGCGTCTGGTCCGAGGAAGACGTCGAACAGTGGATCTCCGAGAAGCGACCAGGCCAAGCCGGGAAGTGATCTCTCCGTGGACACGGCGTGGACACATGCGCGCCGGCTAAAGGTGTCGAACGGTGTCGAACGGTGTCGATCAGGAACCGCGCTGACCAGCATCGATGACGATGAGTAACGATCGACAGTGACCCGCATCGACGGGAATCGCTACTTCCGCTTCTGACGCGGCGGTCGCGGGGCGTCACGCCGAATCAGGCCCGGCAGACCAGCGGGGAGGTCAAATCGGCCGAGGAAACTGTTCGTGTCGCTGATGGAGACGATGCGTAGCGGCGTGGCAGGCTCGTGGGCCGTGGACACCCAGGTGGACGAGACGCCGGCCGGGTACGTCGGCACGAGGGATGCCCGCGAGCACGGCCCGTCGCGACGTCCCCCGGCACCAGCACCGCCGGGATCGCCGGCCCCTCCACCGGAGCTGGCGGCGGTGGCGGCGGGCTCGTCGCCGCGGGTCGTATCCGCTCGGCGCGCGTTCGCGCTGGTCACACTGTCGCTGGCCACCGTGGCACTGCTGCGCGCACCGGCCGCGGTCCACGCCGGCGAGGGAATGCCGCCGGGCACGACTCGAGAGGTTGTTCTAGCCCTCGCCCGTCCGCTCGCGACCGTCACCCACCCGCTCGGCCTTGACTGGCCGAGCGAGCGGTTTTCGGCATTGTTCGGGCACGGCGGCCCGGCCACCCCCACCGAGCTGGTCACCGCCGCGGGCCGGGAGAAGCCGGGGGCCACGATGACCGGGCCGCGGGTGGCCGGCAACGGACAGACCACGCCCGCGCCGGTCGAGCCTGCTCCGGTTCGGGTCCCAACGACCGCCGACCCGCTGCGCGTCCTCGTCACCGGCGACTCGCTCACCGAGTCGCTGGGCCCGACGATCACCAACTCCGCGCCGGCCACCGTGCGAGCGCAGACCGACACCCGGTTCGGCACCGGCCTCGTTCGTCCTGACTTCTTCGACTGGGCGAGTCACGCCCGCGCACAGATCGCGGCCCGTGACCCGGAGGTCGTCGTCGTGGCCCTCGGCGCCAACGACGGCCAGGGCATCACCCTGCCCGACGGCACGATCCTGCCGGCCGGGTCACCGGGGTGGGCTGACGAGTACCGGCGCCGCGCCCTCGTCGTGCTCCGGATCTGGACGGATGACGGCAGGCGCCGGGTGTACTGGGCCAGCCTGCCGCCGGCGCGCTCCGGCCGCCTCGACGGCTACTTCCGCCAGCTCAACGCCGCGGTGGCGGACGCCGCCCGCCAGGTGCCCGGCGCCACGTTCCTGGACCTGGCGCCCGAACTGACCAATCGGGGCCACTACAGCGACTATCTACGCGACTCGGCCGGCCACACCGTGCTCGCCAGGACCCGCGACGGTGTCCATTACACGCTGGATGGCTCCCGGATCGTCGCCTCCCCGATCCTCGCGGCACTCACCGCCGACTATCACCTGACCACACCAGTACCCGGCGGCAGCGGGTAGCGAACTGCACTGTCAACGGCCGCGAGCGGCGGCGAAGCCGAATCCGGCACCGTCGAGGTCGGCACGGGCCGCGGTCACGACCTGGTAGGCCTCGGCGACGAGCTGGGAGCGCCGGGCCGAGTCGAGGCCGGGCCGGCCGAGCAGGCCGAGCAGGTCCTCCGCGAGGACAGTCGCCTGGTCTGCGAGGCCATGGGGAGCAAGCGGCGGTGGCTGCGCGCCGTCGGGGGCCGCGGAGCCCGCCGCCCGACCCAGGCGGGCCAGCTCGCGGGAGAACGCGGCGGTCCGCTCCGCCCGGGTGCCACCGGCGGCGGCGCGCACGTCCCAGGATGCGGGGCTCCAGCTCCGGAGGCGGTCCAGCAGCCAGTTGAGCTCACGGGTCAGATCCCGGGCCAGGCCCTGGACCGATTCCGACATCCAGGCACCTTACCTGACGAGGACGACGCCGGGTCTTGCTCTACGGTTCGCCATGATGCACCCTCCCTTCATGGTCCGTTGACTACGGGTTCAGCTCAGGAGGCGCGCATGTCTCAGTTTCGCTCCGTCCAGACACCGCAGACCCACCAGAGTCTCATCCAGCGCCTTCCGAAGGTCACCGGCCACGATCTAGCTCACTGGCTCGCGCGTATCGAGGATGGCCCAGGCCTGCTGCGGGTCCCGGAGCGTGTCAACTGGCTGCGCGACGAGTACAACCTCCCGCACTGCTACGCCGCCGCGCTCGTCCACGAGTCCGACAGGCGCCGCCGCGCTATCTGGGTCGGCCTCCACCCCGCGCCGGCGGTTGGGGGCGCTGCGCGCCCCGACCGCGGGCCTGGGGACCGGGTCCTCCCTGCCGGAGCGGCGACAGACCGGCCACCCGCCAGGTCTCTGCCGGAACGGCGACAGACCGCTATCCGCCAGGTCCACGGTGGGCGCGCCCGCCGTCACTCCGTCCCATGGGCATTCACGGTTCTGACTGTCAGGCGACGCCGTCGACGCAACCCCGGTCCGGCAAGACGCCAGCGCAACCCGACCACCACCCGTGACAGCGCATTGGCGCACCGCCAACGCATCCCAGCTCCGAACCCCGACCCACACCGGCCCCGGCCGTACACATCAGCCCCGGGACCAGGCGGGGAGGGCGCCCTAGGCGCCCGACATGCGCCGCAGCGGGGCGGTCGCGCAAGCGACCTTCCCCGCTAGCGCCGCAGCTTTGAGAGGAGGCGGAGCATCTCCAGATAGACCCAGAGGAAGCCGATGAGCAGGCCGTACGCGGCCCGCCAGGCCTCCACGCGCGGCGCCCTGGCCGCCACCGCCCGTTCGATGTAGTCGAAGTCGAGGATGAACTGCAGGCTGGCGAACACCAGGACCACCAGGCTGAACAGGATCCCCAGCGGGGTGGCGTCGTTCATCACCGGCAGCTGGCTACTGCTCGTGAGCCGCAGCACGAGGTCGATCAGGCTCAGCACGATGACGGCGGACAGCACCGCGCCGACGACTCGCGCCATCCGCGGCGTCGCCCGAATGCGCCGGCTGCGGTAGGCGAGCAGCATGGCCGTGAAGATCACGCCCGTACCGAGTAGCGCCTGCGGGATGATCCCCGAGTAGGCCGACTCGTACGTCCGGGACAGACCGCCGGCGCCGATGCCGGCCAGCACCGCGAACGCGATCACCAAGGGCGGCGTCGCTCGCCCGCTGAACCCGATCACCAGGCTCAGGACGAACCCGGCGATGCCGGCACCCGCGACCAGACCGGGCGAGCCTGGGACGAGCAGCCAGCCGATGGCCCCGCCGACGCCCGCCACCCCGAACAGCCCGAGGGTGTGCATGATGACGTCGTCGATGGTGAGCCCGCTCGGCTGCCGGTAGACCCGCGCCAGGTCCTCCGGCGTCGGTGCCCCGGGCATCCCGTTCCGCGGGTCCGGCGGCCAGCTGACCTCATCCCGCCCGGCCGGCGCCGAACGCATCCGGGTGAAGACCGGGTTACTTGATCGAATTATCGCCATGTCGGCTCGCCGCCCCTTCGTGCTGGCCACCGAGCGGCGCCCTGCCACCCCGCGCGCCGGCGCGTGCCCCACACGCCGACCAACACTCCCCGCAAACAATAAACGTCATCCCGCATCGGCCGGTTCCCCCATCGCGCCAGCCCGCCGAGGGGCACACTCGCCCGGCGCGCGGAGCCAATCCATCAGGTCCTCCGCGTGGGATCCGGACACCCGCTCGCGTCCACGCGAAGCAGGCAGGGCGCGCACAGGCACCCAGAGCCGCACAGGCACCCAGAGCTACAGAACGGCCACGACAACGCGCGCCAGAAGCACAAAGAGCCCCACAGTCAAGCAATACAAGAAACCCCAGCAAGCGCGCGACCGAAGGGGGATCCAAGGGGGCGAAGCCCCCTTGGCGCGGGGTCCGGGGCTCGGCCCCGGGGCAATATCGCGGCCCTTGGCGAAGCCGCCGAAGGCGGCGAGCATGGAACGCCTGGCTCGTGCCGGTGGTCGGAGTCGAACCGACACTCGAGCTGTTTTTAGGACAGCCTCCTCTACCTGTTGGGATACACCGGCTCGTCTACATCGCTGATATTTCTACCACGCTACGTAGGTTCTGGGAATAACACAACGTGGAGAAATCACCCGGACGGCGGACGGATGGGGCAGCCGTCACCCTTCGTGACGTTAGGGTGAGCAACGCGCGGACAGATCGGTGCGGACCGTCATAGAAAGTCGCATGGTCATCACACGGCGGTCATGCCTTCGGCCTACTTCCGATAGGCCGATATGTCCGTTCTGGGATGGCGCCCGTCCCCGACGATGCCGCGCCCGCAACGGCTTCCGCCACGCTGTCATACCGGGCCGGCCGGCCCTCCCCCGGTGACGGCCGCCCTGGTCCTGGCCGGAGGAGCGGCGGGGGCCGAAGCGGGTGGCGCGGCGATCGCGCGGCGGAACTCGGCCCGCGGGTCGGCGAACGAGCCGAGGGAGACGATCTCCCGCTTGAAGAAGAGGGACAGAGTCCAGTCGGCCATCACCCGGGCCTTGCGATTGAAGGTCGGCAGGCGGCTGAGGTGGTAGGTCCGGTGCATGAACCAGGCTGGCCACCCGCGCAGTTTGATGCCATAGACGTCGGCCACGCCGCGGTGCAGGCCGAGCGAGGCCACACTGCCGGCGTACCTGTGCTCGTAGGGCTCGATCGGCTCGCGGCGCAGGTGGGCCACCAGATTCTCGGCGAGCCTGCGTGCCTGCCGGACGGCATGCTGGGCCGATGGGCCGGTGGTCGCGCCCGGTGGCCCGGTCAGGTCGGGCACGGCGGCGCAGTCGCCCGCGGTCCAGGCGTCCGCGACCCCCTCGACCTGAAGGAAGGCATTGGCCTGCAACCTGCCTCGCTCGTCGAGGGGCAGGTCGGTGTGGCCGAGCACGGGGTTGGCGCGCACGCCGGCGGTCCACACGATCGTGTCGGAGTCGAACGCGGTGCCGTCGTCGAGTTCGACGTGACCATTCACCAGGCTCGTGACGCGCCGGCCGAGCCGGACCTCGATCCCCCGGTGCTCGAGTTGTTTGACGGTATAAAGCCCCATGGCCGGCGAGACCTCGGGGAGAATACGGTCGGTCGCCTCGACGAGCACCCACCGCAGGTCCCCCGGACCAATGTCCGAATAATAGGCGCACGCATAACGCGACATGTCCTCGAGTTCTGCGAGCGCCTCGATTCCCGCGTATCCACCACCGATGAAGACGAAAGTAAGCGCGCGCGTGCGCTCGGCGGGGTCGCGCGTCGACGCCGCGGCGTCGAGCCGGTTTATCACCTTGTTTCGCAGGTAAATAGCCTCGGCGACCGACTTGAATCCGACGCCGAGATCCGCGAGCCCGGGAATCGGCAGCGTGCGGGCGACCGAGCCGGGCGCCATCACCAGGATGTCGTAGCCGAGTTCGTACTCGTCACCGCCGACGGTACGGACCGTGGCGACGCGATGCGTGTGCGCGACACTGGTGACCCGGCCACTGACCACCTCGCACCCACGAAGCACCTTACGCAGCGGGACAACCACATGCCGTGGCTCCAGGTTGCCGGCGGCCGCCTCCGGCAAGAAGGGCTGGTAGGTCATGTAGGAGTTGGGCTCGACGACGGTCACCATCGCCTCACCTCGCCGCAGCCGGCGCTGCAGCCGCAGGGCTGTGTACATCCCGACGTAACCACCGCCGACGACGAGGATGCGTGGCGCCCGACCAAATGCCATGGGAAAGCGGTACCCGCGACGCCAACTCGTACGCCCCGCGGGCGAGGCGCGCCGGGCGTACCCCTCCCCGCCGAAGCCGTCCAGACGTGACGTGCACCACGAATACGTCATTTGACTACCCGGCTATGACGTAGGAGACACCGGTGATTTGGGCCACGACCGGGCAGGCCGAGCGCCCCATAGTGGCATGACACCGGGGCAATTCGGATGGCCGGCCGGCCTCTTGCGAACTGTTTGCGCACTTATCGGCTCCCTGGCCCAGCCCAGGACGTCAGCGGCGGGCGTCGTCCCCCGGAGGCAGGCCGGCGTGCCGGGCGGCGGCGGACAGCACGTCCTCGAGCATCTCGGCCGTGACCCGGCCGGTGAAGGTGTTCTGCTGGCTCGGGTGGTAGCAGCCGAGCAGCAGCGGCCCGGCTGGCAGCTCGATGCGGGTGCCGTGGCCGAAGGCGGGACGGCGGGCAGGCAGCGGGTAGCCCGCGGCCTGCAGCGCCGGCCAGAGCGCCTGCCAGGCGAAGCCGCCGAGCACCACCACGGCGCGCAGTGCCGGGCGGGTGAGCTCCAGCTCGCGGACCAGCCAGGGCCGGCAGGCATCCCGCTCGGCGGGCGTCGGCTTGTTGACCGGTGGCGCGCAGCGCACCGCCGCCGTGATCCTCGTCGCCACCATGCGCTGGCCGTCGCCCGCCGACGTGGACGTCGGGAGGATGGCCAGGCCCGCCCGATGCAGCGCCGCGAACAGCCAGTCGCCACTGCGGTCACCGGTGAAGATCCGGCCCGTGCGGTTGCCGCCGTGCGCGGCCGGGGCGAGGCCCACCAGGAGCACGCGCGCGTCCGGCGGCCCGAACGAGGGCATCGGCCGGCCCCAGTACGGCTCCGTGGCGTACGCGGCGCGGCGGATCCTCGCGACCTCCTCGCGCCACGCGACCAGCCGCGGGCAGGCCCGGCAGACCGACGCGCACGCGTCGACCTCAGCCACGTCCGGCGCCGTCGCCGCCAGTCGGGCGACGTCCTCGGCCGACCGCGCCACCGGTGTCGCCGCCGTCGCCGGGTCGCCAGGCCAGCCGGTCCCCGGCGGTACCGGCCCGCGCGGCCCCGGCTTCTCGGTGGGCACGGCCGGGTGCCCTGCCGGGCGCTTCGGGCTCGTCAGGGCACCCGAGCGAGGGAGAACGCGATGCCGTCGAGGATGTCGCGCTCGCTGGCCACCACCGCCGGCAGCCCCGCCCGCTCCATGAGCGTGCGCAGCACCAGCGCGCCAGCGGCGATGACGTCGACCCGGCCGGGGTGCATGACCGCGAGCGCGGCCCGCTCGGAGTGCGTCATCGCCAGCAGCTTGCCGGTCACCTCCGCGACCGCCTCGGCCGGTGTGGACAGCAGGTGGATCCGTTCGGAGTCGTACTCGGGCAGGTCGGCGGCGAGCGCCGCGACGGTGGTGACCGTGCCGGCGACCCCGACGAGCGTCGCCGCCGCACGGATCGGCACCACCTGTTCGGCCAGGTCGAGGGCGGCGTGGACGTCGGCGACGATCGCCGCGGCCTCGGCCGGGTCGGGCGGGTCGGAGCGGAAGTGGCGCTCGGCCATCCGGACGCAGCCGACGTTGACCGACCGGGCGGCGAGTACCCCGGAGGCGTCTCCGAGAACCAGCTCGGTGGAGCCGCCGCCGATGTCGGCGACCAGGATGGGCGTCCGGGCGTCCGGAAGCTCCGCGGCGGCGCCGGCGTAGGACAGTGCCGCCTCCTCGTCGCCGCTGATCACCTCGGGGTCGGTCCCGAGGATCGCCCGCACCCCGTCGACCAGCTCGGCGCGGTTGCGCGCGTCCCGGGTCGCGCTGGTGGCGACCATCCGCACCCGGGTGGCACCCAGCCGGTCGATCTCGGCGGCGTAGTCGCGCAGCGCGGCGAAGGTGCGCTCCAGCGCCTCGGGGGCGAGCTCGCCGGTACGGTCCACCCCGGCGCCGAGCCGGACGATCTCCATCCGGCGGGTCAGCTCGCGCAGCCGCGGCCCGGCCGTGCGCCCCGGGCCGTCGCCGGGCTCGATGTCGGCGACCAGCAGCCGGATCGAATTGGTACCGCAGTCGATGGCGGCGACGCGGCTCATCCGGCCGCTCCCTTCTCGTCCTTGTCGTCCTCTGACGGGCCAGGCGGCGGCTCGACGCAGGGGCCGCGGGCGCCCCAGTCGCCGGCGGCGGACAGCGCCTCGTCGCCGAACGGGTTCACCCCGGGCCCCGCCGCCAGGCTGTGCGCGGCGAGCACGTGCAGGCACTTGACCCGGTCCGGCATGCCGCCGGCGCCCGGGTCGCCCGGGAGCTCGCCCAGCGCGTCCCGGCGGGCGAGGTAGTCCACGTGGGCGGCGCGGTAGGCGGCGGCAAGCCTCGGGTCCTCGCCAAGGCGGGCCGTCATCTCCCGCATCACCCCCGCCCCCTCCAGCCGGGAGATCGCGGCTGCGGCCCGCGGGCAGGTCAGGTAGTACAGCGTCGGGAACGGTGCGCCGTCCTCCAGCCGGGGCGCCGTCTCGACCACGTCGGGCAGCCCGCAGGAGCAGCGGTGCGCGACCCGCCGCACCGCTCTCGGCCGCCGCCCGAGCTGCCGCTCGACGACGTCAAGGTCCAGACCACCGGCCGCTTCCTGCCCGACCCCATCACTCACCGGCCCACCACCCCAGCCTCTCACCGACCCGCAACCAGCCCAGCACAGCCAGGTATACCGACCAGCACCAACTCAGGCGCCACTGGTGACGGCGCACCAGCGCAGTGCCAACCCGGCCACGTCCCCGACCTGGAACCAGCTCGACCACCCGTCATAAGCCCGGACCCGGAACCACGCAAGGAGGGCGCTCAGCGCCCGACAGGCGGCGCCCGGCGGCGGGCGCGAAGCGTCCGGCCGCGGGACCGCCTCAGCGCTCGTTCGCCTGGGACCAGAGCTGGCTGTACCAGGCGTCGTCGGGGCTCGACCGCCCGCGCCCGTCCGTCGCCGCCGGGCTCGGCGGCGGCGCGACGGGCACCAGGTAGGTCTTCTCCCCCGGCTTCACGTAGTGCAGCCTGCGGCGTGCCTCGTCCTCGACCCAGCTGTCGTCGCCGTACTTCGAGACCGTCTCGCGCAACGCGTCGACGCGTGCCTGCGCCGCCGCGTTCTGCTTGGCGAGCGCGGCGATCTCCGCCTGCTGCTGCAGGTAGAGCCGCAGCGGGTAGGCGAGCGTCAGCACGAGCACACAGATCACCACGGCGAGCAGCGTGGCGCGGGTGGAGAGCGTCGTCCGCCGGGGCAGGCGCGGCATGGCGGCTGGTCAGCCGGTTCCGCGGCTCAGCCGGCCGCGCGCCGCGGGAACGCGCCCGCGCCGGCGTAGCGCGCCGCCGCGTCGAGCGCCTCCTCGATCCGCAGGAGCTGGTTGTACTTGGCGACTCGCTCGCTGCGGGCCGGAGCGCCGGTCTTGATCTGTCCGCTGCCCACGGCGACAGCGAGGTCCGCGATCGTCGTGTCCTCGGTCTCCCCGGACCGGTGCGACATCATCGTCCGGTAGCCGGAGCGGTGCGCGAGGTCGACGGCGTCGAGCGTCTCCGTCAGGGTGCCGATCTGGTTGACTTTGACGAGCAGCGCGTTCGCCGCGCCGGCCGCGATGCCGCGGGCGAGGCGCTCGGGGTTGGTGACGAACAGGTCGTCGCCGACGAGCTGGACCTTGGCGCCGAGCCGGCTGGTAATCGCCTGCCAGCCCTCCCAGTCGTCCTCGGCCAGCGGGTCCTCGATCGAGACGATCGGGTAGGACGCCACCAGCTCGGCGTAGTAGTCGGTCAGCTGCTCGGCGGTCTTGTCGGTGCCCTCGAACCGGTAGGCGCCGTCCTGGAAGAACTCGGTACTGGCGACGTCGAGCGCGAGAGCGATGTCGTCGCCGACGGTGAAGCCGGCCTTCTGGATCGCCTCGGCGATCAGGTCCAGGGCCTCGCGGTTGGTCGGCAGGCTTGGGGCGAAGCCGCCCTCGTCGCCGACGCCGGTGGACAGGCCCCGCCCCTTGAGGACGCTCTTGAGCGAGTGGTAGACCTCGGTGCCCCAGCGCAGCGCCTCGGCGAACGTGCTCGCGCCGATCGGCGCGACCATGAACTCCTGGATGTCGACATTGGTGTCCGCGTGCGCGCCGCCGTTGAGGATGTTCAGCATCGGCACCGGGAGCAGGTGCGCGCTCGGGCCGCCGACGTAGCGGAACAGTGGCAGGTTGCTCGACTTGGCGGCGGCCTTGGCGACCGCGAGGCTCACGCCGAGGATCGCGTTCGCGCCGAGGCCCGACTTGTCCGGGGTGCCGTCGAGGTCGATCAGGGTTGCGTCGATCAGCCGCTGGTCGGTCGCGTCCAGGCCGAGGTCGATCAGCGCCGGGCCGATCCGGTCGATGACCGCCTCGACGGCCTTGGTCACGCCCTTGCCTCCGTAACGGTCATCACCGTCACGCAGTTCGACCGCCTCGAAGGCGCCGGTGCTCGCCCCGCTGGGCACCGCGGCGCGGGCCTCCGTGCCGTCGTCGAGCAGGACCTCGACCTCGACGGTGGGATTGCCACGCGAGTCAAGGATCTCGCGGGCGGCTACATCCTCGATGGACGGCACGGATCCTCCATTGGTCAGAGGTCGAGGGAAGGACAAGCTACAAGGTCCGGACGAAACCGCCCGCGTGAGACTACCGCCGCGAGGACCCGACCGGGCCGGCCACACGCCGAACACCACATGACACCACGGCGATCGGCCCGGTCGCGGTCGGCGAACGCCTCAGCCGATGGGCCCGATCGGGGGCATGAGGAGCGGCCCGGCCGCGGGCAGGCCGGCGCTGGCGGCGAGCCCGGCGAGCGGGCCCCAGCCACCGGCATGGTCACCGGTCAGCACGCCGGCGAAACAGCCGGCCAGCGCTTCCCACGCGCCGGCCAGCGCGGCCGCCTCCGCCCCCGTGCCGGCCGTGGCCGCCGACCGGCCAGCCAGCGCGCCGAGGGCCGCCGCGACGGCGCCGCCGGCCCGGCCGGCACCGAGGCCATACGCGCCGCCGGGGCCGAACGCCGCCTGGGCGGCGGCCTGGTCCTCGCTGGAACGGGCCGGGCGGACCCGGTCGACCAGCGACCGCCGCGGCACGAGCCGCACCCGGCCGGGGCGCGCGCCGGGCAGGCCCGCGGCGGCCCAGGCCAGCCTCAGCGCCCGTTCCAGCCCCCCGAGCTCGTCGACCAGCCCGTGCCCGTGCGCGTCGGCGCCGGTCCAGACCCGGCCGCGCGCGAGCTCATGGGCCCGTTCCAGGCTCATCGCGCGCGCTGTCGCGACCTTGCCGACGAAGTCGTCGTAGACGCGGTCGAGGAACTCCTCCAGCTTGGCCCGCTCGCCGGGGCTGAACGGGCGACGCGCCGACATCATCAGCGCGTGCTCGCCCTGGGCGACCTCACCGATCGCGACACCCAGCTTGTCCAGCAGACCGCTGATCACCTGCTTGCCGCCGTAGACGCCGATCGAGCCCGTGAGCGTCGAGGGATTGGCGACGATCGTGTCGGCGGCGAGCGAGACGAAGTAGCCACCGGAGGCGGCGACCGCGCCCATCGACACGACGACCGGGCGGCCGGTGGCCCGGAACCGCTCCACCTCACGGCGCACCAGGTCGGACGCGACGTAGGAGCCGCCGGGGCTGTCCACCCGGAAGACCGCCGCCGCGATGTCGGGGTCCTTGGCCGCGGCTCGGAAGGCGGCACACACGGCGTCGGCAGCGAGCATGGGGCCGCCGACCGGCGAGCCGCCACGGCGCAGCACCACCGGCCCGGTGCCGTGGATGAGCGCGACGGCGGCGCGGCCTGGGTCCAGAGCCGGCGGGACCGCGACCTCGGAGTCGAGGCCGGCGCCCGCGGCGGCCGGCGCGGGCGCCGCGGGTCGCGCGTCGCCCCGCGGGGCGCCTAGCCGGGAGCCGATCCCGGCGAGGGAACGGGCCACCCGGCGCGGCGGCGAGGACTCTCGCCGCGTGGCCGACCGTCGATAGGCGCCCAGGTACATCGGGACGGGGCTGGACCCCCCCGATGAGCGCTCCGGCCCGTCGGCCGAGGGCCCGCCGGCCAGCGGCCCGCCGCCATCGCCTCCCCCGCCGGGGGCGGACTTCCCGGCGGCGGTGACGTCCTCGCCCGTAGCCGGCGTACTGGCGCCGCCCGAGCCTGCGACAGCACGGGCGCCCCCGTCTGGCCCGTCTCCCGCGTCGGCGTGGGTCTCGGTGCCCGTCTCGGCGCCGCCGGCGGGCGCCGTGCCCGCGGCGTCACCGCCGGGCGGATCCGCGGCGACGGTCGAGGAGACCTCCGCGGCGGGATCCGCGGCCGTGAGCGCCGTGGGGCCTTCGGCCGCTCCGGGCTCCGCCGGTCCGCCAGGCGTGGGCTCGACGAGGCTCCGCCCCGCCGGGAGGCCCGGATCTGTGTCAGCGGATCGACCGGACGGCCCTTCGGCGTCGGCGACGGCGTCGGGCCCTTCGGCCGCCGGGGCGGCGGACTCAGCGCGCGCGGCAGAGCCGGGCTCGGGGGCGGCGGCCAGCGACGGCTGCCCCGGCGGCGCCGGGGCGGCAAGCGGCTCGGGAGCGGATGCCACCGGCTCGGCGGTCGGGTCCTCGGCCCCGGCGCGCCCGCGGGCCGCCGCGTACACCTCGTCGCGGTAGCCGAGCCGGTCGATCAGGCCGGCGCCGAGCGCCACCCGCGCCGACAGCGGCCCTGCGTCGACCAGCGAGCGCACCCGGTCCGAAGGCAGCCGCCGGCCGGCGACGATGCCCGCGATGATCTCGTCGGCGCAGGACTCGACCACCCGCGTGGTCGCCTCCAGGTGGGCGGGGGTGAAGCCGCGCTCGACGAACGTGTTGACCGCGTTCTTGTACTCGTGCCTCGCTCCGAGCTCGGTGGTCACGCCGAGGCGGTCGAGCGCGTCGCGCAGGAACGGGGTGTGGCTGGCGACGCCGGTGAGCCCGAGGTCACCTGGCGGGGCGAGCCAGATCTGGTCGAAGGCGCAGGCCAGGTAGTACGGGACGGTCCCACCGCCGAACTCGCCGAACGTGTCGGCATAGGCGATCGTGAACTTCCCGGCCGCGCGGAACTCGGCGACGGCATCCCGGATCTCCTGCGCCCGCGAGAGCGGCATCCCGCAGCTGGCGACGTGCGCGACGAGCACCCGGGTCCTGGGATCGAGCGCGGCCCGGCGCAGGCCGTCCACGAGATCGCGCAGCGTCTGGCGGTGCCGGCCCCGCCAGGCGGCCAGGGGGTCGTCGACGGCCCCCTCGATCGGGTCGACCGTGAGGTCCAGCTCCAGGATCAGCGGGGCGTTGCGCCGGGCGGCCAGCGCGCGGATCTCGGCGATCGCGTGGCGGGGCGTCGTCGTCTCCATGCCCAGAGGCTACGACCGCGCCAATGTCACCGTAACCACCCATCGCACTCCCAACGTGAACCCAAATCGGTCAGGAGGTGCGCGGCGGCCACCGGAGGCGCCAGTCGGCCGAGCCCTGCGCGGCCGGATCCACGGCGTCGGCGTGGGCGGACTCCTCGGCCCGCGCCAGGGCGTCACGGAAGACGCGGGCACGAGCGCGCAGGGCGGCCTCCGGGTCGACACCGGCGGCTTCGGCCAGCGCGGCGGCGGCGAACAGCAGGTCGCCGATCCCGCGCTCATCCAGCTCCGGGCCGGCCGCGATCGCGACGACCGCCGCGGCGGGCGTGCCAGGACCGCCCGCCACGGGCAGGCCCTCGGATGCCACGTCGTCGACCGTCGCGGCACCGGTCTCGGCCCACGGCGCGGCGGGCAGGACGAGGTCGGCGGGGACGCCGATCTTGCGGGCGCGGCTCTGCAGCTTCGCGGCGAGCGAGAGAGCCGGCTGGGTCAGCGGGACGCCGTCGGTGACCGAACGCCGGCTTTTCTCGGCGGCCTTGATGGCGTCCCAGTTGGTGACCACCTCGTCCGCGCCGGCGACGGCCACGTCGCCGAACACGTGCGGGTGCCGTCGCACCAGCTTGTCCACGAGCCCGGCGGCGACCTCGTCCACGTCGAACCGGCCACCGCCCCGGTCCACGTCGCCGTCGGCCGCCTCCTGCGCGACCCGCGCGTGGAACAGAACCTGCATCAGCACGTCGCCGAGCTCCTCGCGCAGCTCGGCCGGCTGGGCGTCCTCGATCGCCTGGTAGGCCTCGTAGGCCTCCTCCAGCAGGTACGGCGCGAGTGAGGCGTGGGTCTGCTTCGCGTCCCACGGGCAGCCGCCGGGCGAGCGCAGCCGGTCCATCACGGCGACCGCGTCCAGCAGGACCGCGCCCGCCACGTCGTGCGTCCCCGCGACGACGCGCACCGCCTCCGGCTCGGTGCCCGCGCGTGCGCGCAGGGCGGCGTCGAGCCTGGCTGCGGGACCAGGCCAGCCAGCCGCCGGCTCGAGCAGCCACGCAACCTCGTCCACGCCGGCCGCCGCGGCGGCGGCGCGCAGCCAGGCGAGCACCCAACCGGCGCTTTCGGCCCCGTCGGCCCCCTCGACCGGCCCGGACGGTTCCGGCGTGGCGAGGACCTCGACGTCGACGCCGGCCGCGCGCAACGCGGCGAGCTGAGGGTGTGTCGGGTCGGCGCAGCGCACCGGGACCCGGCGGACCAGGTCCCAGGCCTCGGCGGTGAGCAGGCCCGGCGCGACCCGGGCGCTGGTCGCGAGCAGCGTGACCCGGGCCGGGCCGGCCCCGGTCACGACAGGCTCAGCTGCGGAACCGGCGTCGGCGTGGTCGCGATGGAGCCGGACTGCGCCAGCACCTGCAGGTCATCGACGCTCCAGGTCCCGAACCGGGGGCTCACCGACACCCCCAGCTGGCGGGAGACCTTGACCAGCTCGGGGGTGACCTTGTCCGTCCGGGCGGTTCCCATGACGATGTCGTGGGCCAGGAAGGACCGCAGCTGCGCGTAGCTGAGCGGCAGGGACTTCACCCCGAACTGGGCCAGCAGGGCGTCGTAGGCCGACTTCGCCTGCGCGTCCGAGCCGACCAGGTCCGGCGCGATCCGGTCCGCGATCTTGGACTCGAGCGCGTCGACGTGTACCTGCGCCCGCACGTCCTGCGGCGCGAACCCGAGCACGCCGACGGCGTCCTCGAAGGCCGGGATGCTGCCAGCCTGGGTCACCGCGAGCGCCTGGTAGTAGGCGTCGAAGTCCTGCGAGGTGAGCGTGATCCCGAGCTCGTGCGCCTTCGCCTCGTCCAGCCTGAGCCGGATGAGGGTGTTCAGCGCGCGGCGCTGCACGAGGTCATGGGTGACCGGGCCCTGCTGGGCTTCACGCTGCGCGACCACATCAGGATGCGCGGCGGCGTACGCCTTGTAGGCGGCCATGCCGCGGTCCGCGATGGCGCTCACGGTGGCCGTCTCGATCTTCTGGTCGTCGACCTGCGCGGCGGCGCCGGCATGGCTCGTGCAGGCGGTCATCGCCACCGCGACCAGCGCGAGCGCGGCACCCAACAGCGTCGCCCGAAATGAGGACCGCCGGGCGCGCGAAGGAAGATCATTTTCGCGCACCCTTTGGCCGTGCAGACGTGGTGACTTCACGGACGCCACGTTAGCTGCCCTAACAGGGGTGACGCACCCGACCCTGTCCCAATGCCTCACCATTCACCGCCCTTCACGCCCGGAAGCTCAGAACACGCGGTCAACTGTGTGCTACCAACCCAACCACGACCAGTGACGGCGCATCAGCGCTGGCACCAACCCAACCACGTCAGTGATCCGGAACCAGACGGACCACCGCCATAGCACCGAGCCGGAACTGCCCGAGAGGGCGCTCAGCGCCCGACAGGCGGTGCCCGGCGCCGGGCGCGAAGCGTCAGGCGCGGGACCACCGCACCCGACCCTGTCCCAATGCCTCACCATCGACCGACCTCACGCCTGGCCGGCAACGTTCGCCGCCGAGGTGATGGAGTCGCCGACGATGGCGGCGAGCAGGTCCGCGGCCCAGGCGAGCAACGCCTTGTCGCGCAGCGGCGGGGAGCCGATCCGGCCGGTCAGGCTAGGCGCCGGGACCAGCACCGTGCGGGCCGCGAGCTTGACGACGGCGCCCTTGTACAGCCGCTGCAGCCGCAGCGTCTGGCTCTCCCGCAGCTCCAGCGGGCCGAACCGGATCTGCTTGCCCGCCAGCGTGATCTCCGCCAGGCCGTAGCCGCGGGCGAGTACCCGCAGCGAGGCGACGGCCAGCAGGTTCTCCACCGGCTCCGGCGGCGGGCCGAAGCGGTCGACGAGCTCCGCGCGGACCTCGTCGAGGTCGGCCTCGCTCGCCGCGGCGGCGATCCGGCGGTAGGCGTCCAGGCGGAGCCGCTCGCTGCCGAGGTAGTCGTGCGGCAGGCTCGCGTCGACCGGGAGCTCGACCTTGACCTCAGGCAGCTCCTCGGGCGCCTGGCCCTTGTAGTCGGCGACCGCCTCGCCGACCATCCGCACGTACAGGTCGAAGCCGATGGCCGCGATGTGCCCGGACTGCTCGCCGCCGAGCAGGTTGCCGGCGCCGCGGATCTCCAGGTCCTTCATCGCGACGGCCATGCCCGCGCCGAGGTCGGTGTTCAGCGCGATGGTCGCGAGCCGGTCGTGCGCGGTCTCGGTGAGCGGCCGGTCCGGCGGGTAGAGGAAGTAGGCGTACGCCCGCTCGCGCCCACGCCCGACCCGGCCGCGCAGCTGGTGCAGCTGGGACAGGCCGAAGACGTCGGCCCGCTCGACGATGAGCGTGTTGGCGTTGGAGATGTCCAGGCCCGACTCGACGATCGTCGTGCAGACCAGGACGTCGTACCTCTTCTCCCAGAAGGCGACCATCGCCTTCTCGAGCACGTCCTCGTTGAGCTGGCCGTGCGCGGTCGCGATCCGCGCCTCGGGGACGAGCTCGCGCAGCCGGGCCGCGGCCCTGTCGATCGACTCGACCCGATTGTGGATGTAGAAGACCTGTCCCTCGCGCAGCAGCTCGCGCCGGATGGCGGCGGCGACCTGGCGGGCGTCGTAGGCGCCGACCGAGGTGAGCACCGGGTGGCGCTCCTCGGGCGGGGTGTCGATCGTCGACAGCTCCCGGATGCCGGTGATCGACATCTCGAGCGTCCGCGGGATCGGGGTGGCGCTCATGGTTAGCACGTCCACCGCCGTCCGCATCTTCTTCAGGTGCTCCTTGTGCTCGACGCCGAACCGCTGCTCCTCGTCGACGATCACGAGCCCCAGGTCCTTGAACTTGGTCTCGTTCGAGAGCAGTCGATGGGTACCGATGACGACGTCGACGGAGCCGTCGGCCAGGCCGGCGAGCGCGGCCTTCTGCTCGGTGGCCGAGTTGAACCGGCTCATCGCCTTCACGATCACGGGGAAGGCCGCGTACCGCTCGGAGAAGGTCTGGTAGTGCTGCTGGACGAGCAGCGTGGTCGGCACGAGCACGGCCACCTGCTTGCCGTCCTGCACCGCCTTGAACGCGGCCCGCACGGCGATCTCGGTCTTGCCGTAGCCGACGTCGCCGCAGATCACCCGGTCCATCGGGACCGCGCGCTCCATGTCCCGCTTGACCTCGTCGATCGCGGAGAGCTGGTCGGGGGTCTCCCGGAACGGGAAGGCGTCCTCCAGCTCGCGCTGCCACGGGTTGTCGGGGGCGAACGCGTAGCCGGGGGCCGCCATCCGGGCGCTGTAGAGCCGGATCAGCTCGCCGGCGATCTCCTTGACCGCCTTGCGTGCCCGGCTCTTGCGCTTCGCCCAGTCGGCCCCGCCGATCCGGTCGAGCGTCGGGCCCTCGCCGCCCACGTAGCGGGTGACCTGTTCGAGCTGGTCGGTGGGGACGTAGAGACGGTCACCCTTGGCGTACTCGAGCACGAGGTACTCGCGCTTCGCGCCGACGACGGTGCGGGTGACCATCTCGACGTACCGCCCGACACCGTGCGCCTCGTGCACGACCAGGTCGCCGGCGGCCAGCGCCAGCGGGTCGATGCCCTTGCGGCGCCGGCTGGGCAGCCGGCGCATGTCCTTGGTGGTGACGCCGCGGGCGCCGGCGAGGTCGGCCTCGGTGAGCACGGCCAGGCGCAGCAGGTCGCTGGCGAAGCCCGTGGACAGCTGCCCCTGGGTGACGGTGACGACGGACGGCGCGAGCTCGGCGTCGTCGGCGACGCGGGCGCCGAGGTCGGCCTCGCGCAGCAGCTCGGCGAGCCGCTGCGCCGGGCCGTGGCCGGCGGTGACCACCAGGACGCGCCACGAGTCGTTCAGCCAGCCCTTGACGTCGGCGACCAGGCGAGCGGTGTCGCCGTGGTAGGCGGGCGCCGGGCGAAGGCTGGTCGCCACGGCCTCGTCGGGCGGGTCGAAGGCCGCGGCGGCCTCGTCGGCCTCCTCCCCGGCGTTCATGGCGCCGAACTGGCTGACGGTCCACCAGGGCAGGCCCAGCTCGGCCGCGCGGGCGCGCACGTCGGCGAGCGAGCGGTAGGCCGCCGAGCCGAGGTCGATGGGGGTGGCCGAGCCGAGCGCGGCCGAGCTCCAGGAGGCGGCGAGGAACTCCTGGCTGGTGCGGACCAGCTCGGCGGCCCTGGCGCGGATGCGCTCCGGGTCGCACAGCAGCAGCTGGGTGCCGGCCGGCAGCTCGTCGAGAAGCAGCACCAGGCTGTCGACGAGGACCGGCGCGAGCGCCTCCATCCCCTCCACCGGGATACCCGAAGCGATCTTGTCGAGCATCTCGACGAGGTCCGGATGCTCGAGCGCCAGCCGGGCCGCGCGGGCGCGCACGTCCTCGGTCAGCAGCAGCTCACGGCACGGCGGCGCGAACAGCGTGTACTCGCCGCCGGTGGCGCCCTGCCCCGCAGTCTTCCCGGCGTCGAGGGCGCGCTGGTCGGCCACCGAGAACGGCCGGACGTCCTCGATCTCGTCGCCGAAGAACTCGACCCGCAGCGGGTGCTCCTCGGTGGGCGGGAAGACGTCGAGGATGCCGCCGCGCACCGCGATCTCGCCGCGCCGCTCCACCAGGTCGACCCGGTGGTAGGCGGTCTGGACCAGCCGCTCGACGACGTCCTCAAGGTCGGCGGTGTCGCCGCGGCGCAGCAGCACCGGGTCGAGGTCCCCGAGGCGGGCGACCTGCGGCTGCAGCACGGCACGCACCGGCGCGACGACGACCGAGAGCGGCCCGGCGGGCGCCGCGCGCCCGCCGGCCGCGACATGCCCGTCGCCCGCCCAGGTCTCGGGGTGCGCGAGCCGGCGCAGCACCGCGAGGCGCCGCCCGACGGTGTCGGCGCGCGGCGAGAGCCGTTCGTGCGGCAGCGTCTCCCAGCTCGGGTAGACCGCGACGGCGTCCGGCCCGAGCACGCTGCCGAGCGCGTCGGCGAGGTCCTCCGCCTCCCGCCCGGTGGCGGTCACGGCGAGCACCTGACGCCCGGCGCGGGCCAGCGCCGCGACCGCGAACGGGCGCAGCCCGGGCGGCCCCGAGAGATCTACCGGCACCACCGGGCCGCCCCGGCCGCCGGGGCCCCCAGCGGTCTCGAGGGCGGCCTGGACACGCAGCAGCGCCGGCTCACCGCCCGGCCGGGCGGTGAGGGCGTCGAGCAGCGGCGCGAGGGTCATCGGATCCGTCCCGGCCTCTTCCAGGTCCGGCGCGACCGCCGGACCTTGGATGTCGGTGTGTGCCCGCGCGGGCGCACGGTCTGGACTACAACAACGTCTCGGACTACAACGTCAGCCGGGCCGCGGCTTCTGCCGGCACACGGCACCGGAACTTCGGGCAGTTCTGGGCGCACGGCCGGGCGCCCGTCCGGCGGCCCGCTCGCCTGGCGGGCCTGAAGCAGGCCGTCGCCCGACCTGGATAAGGCCGTACCCCGTTCTGGTGCCCGCCGCGCCCGCGGCTGGCCGTCGGGCTTCCCGTCCGGTCCGCTGACCCAGATCTGCCGAGGCCCCTGCGCGCGACAACCATCAGGATAAACGATCATGAGGCCACGCGCGGCCAGAAGCCCGATAACAGCGAACAACTCCATGGTCAGGGTACGGGAGGTCCCGGCTGCCCGCGCCGGCTCGTCCCCCCACCGAATTCGCCGGCCGCGGCCACCCGCCGAACGGGCGCACGCGGGATTGACGGGGTGGGCCGAATGGTCGGCGCGACGTACAGTCATCTGCCATCAGCTGGCCGGCCCGGTAGGGGCCTGCCAGTCTCACTTGACGTAAGGGTAGAGTTGTCCACCACGCGCCGTGGCCAGTCCACGCCAAGAACCGGTCGCGCCGACCTCTACCAGATCGGGGACGTCGCCGAGCGGGTCGACCTGTCGTTGCGCACCGTCCGCTACTACGAGGAGGCCGGTCTGCTGATGCCGGCCGGGCGTACCGCCGGCGGCTTCCGGCTGTACGACGAGGACACCGTGGAGCGGCTTTTCCTGATCAAGATGATGAAGCCCCTTGGCTTCACCCTTGAGGAGATGCGATCACTACTCACTCTGCGCGACGAGCTCTCGCGTCCGGGCCTTGCCCTGGACGCGCGGGCCGCGCTGGAGGAGCGCTTGCGCACGTGGGTGGTGCTCGCCGAGGAGAAGCTGGCCGCCCTGCGCCAGCAGGTCGGCGTCGCGGAGGCATTCGTCTCCGGCCTGTACGACGACGCCGACCGATCGCGCCGCGGGTAGCGGGCAGGCCCAGCCCCGAACCACGCAGGCAGGGTGCCGCGCGCCCGCAAGGCGGGCACGCGGCGCTCGTTCTACTGGCTGGCCGACCAGAGCGAGCGGTAGGCCGCCGAGCCGTTGGGCTGCTGCACGGGGTTCGTGAGCGACGAGTTCACGTTGCGAGGGTCGCTGTCGTTGAAGTAGGCCTCGTAGGCGAGCATGCCCCTGTACTGCCGGAAGAGCCTGGCCATCTGCTGGATGTAGAACGGGTTGTCGCCGCCGGCCTGGCCCGCCTGGCCCGCCGGGGTGCCCTCGTCCACCAGCCCCCATTCCGGCACGGAGAACAGCTTGTTGTGCAGCTGCGCGAAGTTGATCACATAGCACGGCCCCGGAAGCAGCGGACCGTCCTCGCACTTGGCGTTGAACGACCCGGTGTCGTAGCTCGGCGGGTACTGGTCGTAGGTGTCGATCCCGATCACGTCGACGACGTCGTCACCCGGGTAGGCGGAGAACGGGTCGCCGCCGTTTGGCAGCGTGGTGCGCGCGTTGATCGTCCAGTCGATCCGCACCCGCGGGGCCACCGAGATCAGCGCGAGGGCCTCGTGGCGGAAGCACTGGACCCACTGCTGGGGGTTGGCGGCCTTCCAGGCGAACCACTTGCCGTTGAACTCCCAGCCGATGCGGACGAACGAGTCCGATCGTCCCTGCCGGTTAAGCCAGTTGCCGAACTTGCGAAACTGGACGTCGAAGGCGCCGGAGGCACACTCCGCCATGCGCTGCTGGTTCCAGGTGTCGACGTTCGTGCCCGATGGCGGTTCCGGGAACATCGGCACGGAGACAACCCAGGTGCCGGGGAAGCTGCTGAAGTGGTTGGCGCTGTCGCCGATCCACGGTCCGGTGATCGACCCCCAGCTGTCGCGAGCGGTGAACATGACCACCACGTCGTTGGGCCGGCCGCGGTAGCTCGCGAAGGTGTTCGCCTGGCCGCTGTTGCCGGCGGACATCCCTGTCGGCCACGGGCCGTTGGTTCTCGCGGGCTGCGCGCGAGGCCGGGCGGGTGGCCCGCCGGGAGCGACGGCCGGCGCGGACGCGGCCGCCATGGCGGGGCCGGCGGGGGAGGCGGACGCGGCGGATGTCGAGGCGGCGGCCGCGAAGCCCCCGTCGTCGTCCTCGTGTTTGCCCGACTTGGGAGTCACCGCCCAGGCGGTGAGGCCCAGCACCAGGACGAGGGCGACCGCGATCCCCGGCAGCACGCGGCTTTTGAACCTCGCCCGGCCGCCCGAACGCTCGACCAGCCAGTCGTACCAGCGATGGGCCTCGTCACCGTAGTAGCGCAGCTCCTCGCGTGCGTGCTCCCGGGTCGATCCACCACGGCGGGTCACCGACACTCACCTCCGTCGCGGTGTGGCGCCACCCGACCAGGGCAGGGTGAGTCAGTGGCGCCCAAAAGGTACCGAAACTTACTACGTCCGCCGGCCGCGCCCCGGGGCAGCATGGCGAAGCCGAGCACGCCGCGACACGCCTGGACTCGCCGGATCTGAACGCGAGCACACACCGTGACCATCCCCAGGTCTTCCCTCGTTGCCGCCCAGCCTGGACAAGAACGGCAAGAACAAGAAGAGGACGCTTTACGCGAGCCGGTGGTTGCCAGCCCGGTACCCACGCACGAAGCCTGGTGACGGACCAGGAAGGCATATCACCCGTTCCCAGGCAGCCCCGATCCACCGTGCGCCAAGCGGACGTTCAGGCACGCGCCGTTGTGAATCCGCCACTGTGCGATCCCGGACACCCGCTGGGCTCCGACCAGCCCCAGCCCCTACCACCGCCATAAGCCAGGGCCCGGAACCACCTAAGGAAGGCGCCCCGCGCCCGACAGACATCCCGCCGGCTGACGCGTCACCCGCCGAAGCCGACGCGGCGCCCAAGCCGACGCGGCGCGTACCAGGGCCCGGTACCACGCAGGGAGGGCGCTCAGCGCCCGACCAGGCGGCGCCCGGTGGCGGGCGCGAAGCGTCCGGCCACGGGACCGCCCCAGCCTGCGCGGACCGAGAAGTTCAGTACGGTACGGTTACTGCGGCAGCGTCCCGGACGTCACCGCGGGAGTGGGAGCAGCTGATCTTTCGGACCCGCCAGGACCCGCGGTCCCTGCCAGGGGAGCGGTCCCTGGCTCCCACCGGCGGCCCGGCCGTCTCGGCCACGACCGGCCAGGGCTGTGGCCACCTCGGCCAGGTCGCCCGACGTTGCCCCGGCCCGCTCGTTTGCCGGCAGACCAACGCCCGGGAGCATGCCCGGGTCCGACTCTGGGAGAACAAACAGCCGTGACACCCCCGAGCTCGGCTTCCACGCCGGCCCGCACCGTCCCCGGCGCCGCGGACATCCCGGTCGTCATCCTCTGCGGTGGGATGGGCACCCGGCTGCGCGAGGCCAGCGAGAAGCTGCCGAAGCCGCTGGTCGACATCGGCGGCAAGCCGATCCTCTGGCACATCATGAAGACCTACGGGCACTACGGCTTCCGGCGCTTCATCCTGTGCCTTGGCTACAAGAGCGACGCCATCAAGAACTACTTCGTCAACTACCGCGAGCAGGTGGCGGACTTCACGCTGAAGCTTTCCGACGACCACACTCCCGAGTTCCACAACGCCGAGGGCGACGAGGACTGGGAGGTCACCTTCGCGGAGACCGGCCTGCTCAACGGCACCGGGGCCCGGCTGCACCGCGTCCGCCAGTACCTCACCGGCCCACGTTTCCTGCTCACCTACGGTGACGGCGTCGGTGCCATCGACGTGGCCGCGCTGTTCGACGCGCACCTGCGCGGCGGCCGGATGGGCACCGTGACCGGGGTGCGGCCCTCGAGCCGGTACGGAGAGCTGGAGACGGACGGCGACGGCGTCACCCTGTTCGCCGAGAAGCCCCCGCAGACCGGCTGGGTCAGCGGTGGCTACTTCGTCTTCGAGCGCGAGTTCGCCGACAAGTACGTCGACGACGACCCGTCGCTCATGTTGGAGCGTTACCCGCTGCAGCAGCTCGCCCGCGACCGGCAGCTCTCCCTGTACCCGCACGACGGGTTCTGGATGGGGATGGACACGTTCCGGGACTGGACCGAGCTCAACCAGCTCTGGGATGCGGGCGCCGCTCCGTGGCGCGTCTGGACCGACTGAGTCCACTCGTCACCGTGAGTACTTCCGAGACCCAGGACGCCGCGCTCGGCGAGCGGCTGCATGGCCTGGTCGCCGCGCTGGGCGCGGCGCCGGTCCGCAGCATCACCGGCGACGGCGTCCGGGCGACCCTCGAGATCGTCCAGAAGGCCCTCGCCGAGGGCCGGGGGGGCGCCGAGATCCCGTTCGAGGTCCATGAGGTGCCCTCGGGCACGCCGGTGCTCGACTGGACGGTGCCCAAGGAGTGGAACGTCCGGGCGGCCTACCTGGTCGGCCCGGACGGGTCACGGGTGGTCGACATCGCCGACCACCCGCTGCACCTGCTGGGCTACAGCGTCCCCACCCGCGCCCGCGTGAGCCTCGACGAGCTGCGCCCGCACCTGTTCTCGATGCCGGACCGGCCGGACTGGATCCCCTACCGGACGTCCTACTGGAACGAGAACTGGGGCTTCTGCCTGACGGACACCGCGCTGCGCGCGCTGCCGGACGGCGAGTACGAGGTGGTCATCGACACCACCCTCACGGACGGCTCGCTCACCTACGCCGAGATCGTCCTGCCCGCGACCGAGCCGGCCCCTGCGGGCGGCGAGCCCGAAGAGTTCCTGATCACGACGCACACGTGCCATCCGGCGACGGCGAACGACAACGGGTCCGGCATCGCCATCCTCACGGAGCTGGCCCATCATCTGGCGGCGCTGCCGCTGCGGCGGCACACGTTCCGGCTGCTGTTCATCCCGGGCACGATCGGCTCGATCACCTGGCTCGCTCAGAACCGGGACGTTGTCAGCCGGATCCGGCACGGGCTGGTGCTGACCGGCCTCGGCGACCGCTCCCAGCCCACCTACAAGCGCAGCAGGCGCGGCGCCGCGGTCGTCGACCGGGCGGCCGCCGTCGCGCTCGCGGAGACCGGGCGGCCGCACCGGGTGGTCGACTTCTCGCCGTACGGCTACGACGAACGGCAGTTCTGCTCCCCCGGCTTCGACCTGCCCGTGGGCCGTTTCGGGCGCGGCCAGCACGGCGAGTACCCCGAATACCACACCTCGGCCGACAACCTGGACTTCGTCAGCCCGGAGAATCTGGCCGAGTCGTTCGGCCTGCTCACGCGGATCATCGAGATCTGCGAGCGCAACGCGGTCTGGCGCAACACGAGCCCGTACGGCGAGCCGCAGCTCGGCCGACGCGGGCTGTACCGCGCGATCGGCGCGACGATGAACCGCCAGGCCGTCGAGATGGGCCTGCTCTGGGTTCTCAACCTCGCCGACGGGACGCACGACCTGCTCGACATCGCCGCCCGGGCGGGAATCGAGTTCGGCTCGGTCACCGCCGCTGTCGACGCGCTGGCCGGCGTCGGCCTCCTGGTCCGCGAGGACGCCGCATGAGCGTCAGCCTTCCAGCGACGCACGCTGTCAACCCAGCCACCTCGTCTGCCCAGACAGACGCCGACCACCGCCATGCACACCGACCTGTGACCAGGTCAGGAGGGCGCTCAGCGCCCGATGGTCGGGGCGCCCCGCGCCCCGACCCCATGAGCGTCCACGTCGCGGACGGTCCGGTCTGGACTGTGGTGCTGGCCGGCGGCGGTGGCACCCGGTTCGGCGGGCCGAAGCAGTTCTTCGACCTGGGTGGACGCCCGCTGGTCGAGCACCCGGTGCTGGCCGCGGGCCCCGCGAGCGACGGCGTCGTCGTGGTGCTCCCGCCCGCGCTGCTGGATCGCTGGCGGCCGGAGCCCACCGCGGGCCCGCCGCAGGTACGGGTGACTGGCGGCGGCGCCAGCCGGGCCGAGTCGGTCCGAGCGGGCCTGGCCGCGGTGCCGACCGCCGCGGGCGTCATCGTCATCACCGACGCCGCCCATCCGCTCGCCACCGCCGACCTGTACCACCGGGTGGTGGACGCGGTACGCGGCGGCGCGGACGCGGCCGTCCCGGGACTGCCACTCACCGAGGTCGTCAAGGAGGTCGCCTTGGCGGACGCCGAGCGCGGCCCGGCCGGTGCGCTGGTGGCGGGGCGCTCGCTGGCACGTGAGACCCACAGGCTGGTGCAGACCCCGCACGCGTTCCGCGCGGATCTGCTGCGCGCGGCGCATGCCGACGCGACGGAGGCCGTCGAGGACTCCGCGATGGTCGCCGCGCTCGGCGCGGCCGTCGTCGTGGTGCCAGGCGAGCCGATGAACATCCACGTGACGACGCCAGAAGAGCTGACGATGGCCCGGCGACTGCTCGCGGCCGGGGCTGGCCTGGTCGCTGTATCGCCGGGGCCTCCGGCCGCGCGAGGCTCCGCCACCGTCGCGCGCCCTGCGGCCAGATGAGGGGAATCTGATGAGCACGGTACTGGTCGAGTCCACGCTGTCCGATGACGAGCGGCGCGCCCGCCTGTACGCGGGCGACCTGTTCGTCTACGGGCCGAAGCCGGCGTCGCTCGCGTTCGTCGAGTTCACCCGGGACCTGGTGCGCGAGGCGTTCGGCGACCTCGACCCCGAGACCGCGCAGCACCACATGAAGGTCGAGGACTACGCCGCGCTGCTCGCCGACCTGAAGCCGCGGTTCATCCACCACCCTCGCTGCAAGGAACTGATCCGGGAGGTGCTCGTCGAGCACGGCGCCGACCCGGAGAAGACCTATTTCGACGTGCCCCGGCTGCGCACGTCGACCAGCGACGACTACCTCACCTCGGGCATCGCCTACGCGTTCCACCCGCACCGGGACACCTGGTACTCGGCGCCGTTCTGCCAGCTGAACTGGTGGTTCCCGGTGTTCGACATCGTCCCGGAGAACGGCCTGGCCTTCCACCCGAAGTACTTTGGCCGGCCGGTCGAGAACAGTTCTTCCACGTACAACTACTACGAATGGAACGCGACCAACCGGGCGTCGGCCGCGAAGCACATCAAGAGCGACACCCGGGTGCAGCCGAGGCCACAGGAGGAGGTCGAGCTCTTCCCGCAGACCAGGGTGATCGCCCCGTCCGGTGGAATGCTCATCTTCTCCGCGCAGCAGCTGCACTCGTCCGTGCCGAACACCTCCGGGCGCACCCGGTTCAGCATCGACTTCCGCACGGTCAACCACGACGACGTGCTCGGCCACATCGGCGCGCCGAACGCCGACTCGGAATGCACCGGTACCACCATGCGCGACTACCTGCGCGCGACCGACCTCACCCGGCTGCCCGAGGACGTGTGCCTCGAGTACGACGAGGTCCCGCCGATGGCGGACGCGATCCTGGTCTACGAGGGGACTCGGTGACAGGGGACGCGGTGACGTCCGAGCCAGGCTCGGCGGCCCAGCGGCTGGCCGGCCGGGTGGCGGTGGTCACCGGCGCGTCCAGCGGCGTCGGCCGGGCGATCGCGCTTCGGTTGGTCGCCGAGGGAGCGGCGGTGACCGCCGTCGGCCGGGACAAGACCCGCCTGGACGCCCTGCCGGCCGCCGCCGCTCGGGCGACGCCGGCCGCCGTGGCCGGCCAGCTGAGCCCGGCGCAGGTCGACCTGACCGACGACGAGGCACGCTCCGCGCTGGTGGCGGGCCTGCTCGCCGGTCCTAGGCTGGACATCCTGGTCCACAGCGCCGGCGGCTACGCCAGCGGGCCGCACGCCGAGGCCGCGATCGAGGATCTCGACGCACTGTACGCGGCGAACGTGCGGGCGCCCTACGCGCTCACCCAGGAGCTGCTGCCCGCGCTGTGCGCGGGCGGAGGCGACGTCGTGGTGGTGAACTCGTCTCAGGGCGTGCGGGCGGGCGCGAACGCCGGCCAGTTCGCCGCCACCCAGCATGCGATGCGGGCCATCACGGACAGCCTGCGCCAGGAGGTGAACGCGGACGGGATCCGGGTATGCGGCATCCATCTGGGCCGCACCGCGACCCCTCGACAGGAGGCCATCTTCGCCAAGGAGGGCCGGCCGTACGCACCGGAGTTGTTGGTCCAGCCACAGGACGTCGCGGAGGTCGTGGCGGGGGTGCTGAGCCTACCGCCCGGCGCCGAGGTGACTGAGATCCACCTGCGGCCGGCCAAGAAGAGCTACTGATGTGCCCGAAGTCGGATAACAGTAGAGTGACGATGCCGACTTCGCCCACCGGCGCGGCCAGTGCGCGGTCCATGCGCCAGTTATGGGCTGACGCGCCCACGCGTCCGGAAACCGAGGTGTGCGGTGATTCACCGGTGGTCCAACGAAGGGCCGCCAACGGCGGCGGCGGTGGAGGTCGACCGCATGGAGCGTCGGAACGTGAACGGTGAGCGAAAGTTGCTCATCACGTTCCTCTGTGAGCAGTATCCCCCGATTGTCTGGGACGGCGCTGGCATCTACACAGCTGTACTGGCGTCGGCGCTCGCCGCGATCGGTCACGACGTTCATGTCATCTGCGCTCAGGGTCACCGGGTTGTCGACGAGGTGGTGGACGGCGTCCACGTGCACCGCCGCCCGCTGCTACGTGTTCCGGTCAGCCGCGCCCTCGGCAAGTACGCGCGTTTCCTGACCGGGCCGAACTACCCGCGGGACTCGATCTCGCTACGGCTGAGCCTGACCGTCTCGTACGCCGCCTACCTGCGGCAGACCGGGCTGCGCCCCGACGTGATCGAGACGCAGGACGGCGAGACCCGCGCGCTGATGCAGGTGGTCGCCCGGTCCTGCCCGGTCGTCGTCCACATGCACGCGCCGACCATGCTGACGCTGCGCCTCGCGAGCCCGCACCTGTCCGTCCGCGGCCGGATCGCGGACCGGCTGGACCGCATCACCTCCGACCACGCGACCGTGGTCACCTCGCCGTCCCAGCTGCTGGTCGACACCGTCCGCCCGTACGGCTGGCTGCGCCGCCAGGACGTGACGATCGTGCCCAACCCGTTCGACGCGAGTCCCTGGGCGGGCGTGCCGGATGTGGGCCGCACCGGCCCCGTGGTCGCCACGGTCGGTCGGCTCGAGCCGAACAAGGGTGTGGACGTCCTGCTCGACGCGCTCGCCGTGCTCGCCGCCAGGGACATCGACGCGAAGCTGATCCTCGCCGGCAGCTCGTCCGGCCACATCGACGGTGTGCCCACCGGGCGCTGGCTGGAGCGACGTGCGCACGAGCTGAACGTGCCCGTCGTCTTCACCGGCCACGTCGGGCAGCGCGAGCTCGCCGACGTCTACGGACAGGCCCGGGTGGTGGCGGTACCGAGCCGGTTCGAGAGCTTCTCCATCGCGGCGGTCGAGGGCATGGCCGCCGGCCGCCCGGTCGTGACCACCAGCCGGACCGGCATCGCGCCGTTCGTGGAGGAGTGGCGCGCCGGCGACGTCGTCCCGCCAGAGGTCCCGAAGGCGCTCGCCGACGCGCTCGCGCCCTACCTGACCGACCCGGCGCTGGCCAGGGCCGTGGGGGCGAACGGCCGCGCCGGCGCGGCCCGCCTTGATCCTCTTCAGATCGCCCGTGACCGGGAGAAGGTCTACCGGGAGGCGGTTGCCCGCTTCCAGCAGGACAAGTCCTCCACGGGCTCCAAGCGCTGAGCTCGATGGGCCCGCGACGCCTCGCCCGGGCCGGACGTCGGCCCATCGAGCCGGGCGAGGCCGGCCCCGCGGCGACAGGAATCGGTGAACCGCTGTCGCGCGAGGAGGCCCGCGTCGGCCTCGGCTAGTCGCCGGACGTGAAGTTCAGGTGTGACAGGGCGCCGGATTCCAGATAGAGCTCGAAAGGGCTGCGCGTGGCCGCGAGAAGCGACCTGGGCAGGGTGGCCCCGCCCACGCGCGGGCCGCTGACCTGGCTGCTGTGGGCGGCGAGCGCGTATGCCTGGCGCGAGCGGTAGCCCTTCGCGCCGACCAGCAGCGGGCGCACCTCACGGATCCGGTCCATCGGGTCACGCAGCATGCGCCGAGGGGTGTAGCCCTCCGTGCCATAGCCGCGGGTCCAGGGCCAGTGCGTCCACAGCCAGACGCCGTACTCGAGAACCTGGCCGGTGAACCCGGCCCTCTTGACGGCCTCGACCGCGGCGGCGTTCGTCGCGTCGTGGTCGGGGTGGCCCTCGCAGGACGTCGGGATGAGCAGCTGCTCCGGCTCCAGTTCCTTGATCAGCTCCACGAGTCGGTCGGTCACCTCCTCGAGGTGCTCGCCGACCTTGGTGTCGGGCACGTCGATGAAGCGGATGTCCACCGAGCGCAGCCCGAGTCTGCTCCCGGCCCTGCGAGCTTCCTCCTTGCGCAGCGCGATGAGCTCGGCGGGCGGAAGGTACGCCGGTTCGGCCGCCGCGCCATCGCTGACGATCACTACGGTGACCTGGGTGCCGGCCTCTCGCTTGCGCATGATCGAAACGCCGCATCCCAGCGTCTCGTCGTCCGGATGCGGGGCGACCACCAGGCATGAGGCACGCGTCATCGCCCGGGTGATGTCCCGGCCACGACGCATCCACGCGCGCCGGTATGCGGAGCGGGCGGGCAGCAGCGCGCCCTCGCGCAGGGCGGCCGGCCGCGCCGCGGCCGCGCCTCGCCGGGCCACCGCGGCCACGCGGCTCACCGCGCCGGCGTCGCCAGGTGGTACTTCCTCAGAAGTACCGGGCGACCGGGTGGGGCCGCCGACGCCAGGAGCCTGGGCATCCCGGCCAGGAGCCCCATCGGCCCCGAGACTGCTCGCCCCGTCCATCACCACACCCTCCTGGCGCATATGTGGATGGTCGTCAGCGTACCGAACGAGCATCCCGCTCCCTCAGGCCGGCCCGACAGGCTGGCTGGCGAGACGCTCCGCGTCTCGCCAGCCAGCCTAGGCGTGAGCGACGAAGTTGAACCGGCGGCCGGACTCGAACATCCGCCGGAACTGGGAACGGGTGTACGGACCGGTACCGGTCATGTCGTAGATGCGCAGGCCGACGTCGCCGTCGAGAAGGTCGTACATCTGGTCAGGCGTCGTGCCGTACTCGCGGGCGGCCGACCCGAACTCGAACACGACATGCGGCCGAGACCGGGTCAGCAGCTTCAGCCCGCCCTTCAGGACCCCGTACTCACCGCCCTCGACGTCGATCTTGAGGAGCGTGAGCAGATAGTCGGCGGGCACGGTCTCGTCGAGGGTCTCGACGTCCACCTGGATGTGCTCGACGTCTTCCGTCCCCTCCGGCAGCCGCTCACGCAGCCCGCTGTAGGCCGGACGGCTACGCACGTACGCGAACGAGCTGGTGCCCGCCTCGTCGGACAGCGCCGCGCGGCGCACGACGACGGACGGGAAGTCGGCACGCAGGCCCTCGTAGAAGTCCGGAATCGGCTCGTACGCGATGTGCCGACCGCGCGGTGCGTTGTGCACCATCGCCCGGAGGACATCGCCGCGGTGCGCGCCGACGTCGATGCAGTTGTCGTCCGCGTTCAGCACGAAGGAAAGCAGCAACGCGAGGCGCCTGTCGTCCTCCGCGTTTCGGCGGGCGGTGGGCAGGACGTTCCGGCGCACCACCTTGAGCGCTGGGCCAAGGCCGAGGTCGTTTAGCACCCGTCTAGCGCTGCCCAGGTGTCGGCTGATCTGCTCCCCCATGATTCGGGCCCTCCAGGTCCGACCGATGTGACCAGACATCGAACGCCCGCGGGGCCGCGATGGTACCGATCTCAGTTTTCTGCCGACTTGATGATTCAAGCGCTGTCGACGCAATCGGCGCGCCCGCGACCGGGCCGGCACACACGGAGAGGAGGCTATCGCCCAGGGAGACAGCCTGGCATAGCGGGTCGTTTCGACGGGGCCCCACGGCGCTCATCCGCACGGTGCGTGAGCGTCGGCGGCCCGGCCAGGGCTCGGCTCCGCCACACGCCCAGGTCACGGCGTCGACGGAACCAGTCAGCCCGCGCCGAAGAGCTGCTGGTAGCGCTTCGCGGACTTCGGGTTCAGCACCGGGTTGAGCAGCGACGAGTGGACGTTGTCGCGCTCATGGTTGTTCCAGTAGGACTCATAGGCAAGAACATCCGCATTTGCACGAAATGTCTCATACATCTTCTCGATGAAGAAGGGGTTGTCACCGCCGCCGTCGCTGGCGCTCACGACCCCCCACTCGGGCACGGAGAACTTCTTGCCGTGCGCGCGGGCCTCCTTGATGATGTTGCACAGGCCCGACGGGTTGTCACACAGGTCGTCCCAGATCTTCTCCGTGGGCGCTGGCGGGGCCATGTCGTAGTAGTCGACCCCGATGATGTCGACGTAGTCGTCGCCGGGGTAGGCGGCCCAGACGTCGGTCCCGTCGGGCAACGTGTCGCGGTGCATGCTCATGGTCCAGTCGATCTGGACCTGGGGGGCGGTCGAGCGCAACGCGGTCACCTCACGCCGGTAGCAGTCATTCCAGACCTCGACGTTGCGCGGGTACCAGTTGAACCAGTCGCCGTTGAACTCCCAGCCGAGCCGCACGATCGCGTCGCCGCGGCCGTACTGCTGCAGGTTCGTGCCGAGCTGCGCGAAGTACTGGTCGTACGCACCGGCGGCACAGTCGTTCTCGTTGGCGCCGTCGACCGGCTCGCCGCTGTCGTCGACCGGCCAAAGCGGGACGGCGACCGAGATCTGGCCCGGCCACTTGTCCCTGGTGTACGCGTCCAGCGGCCAGTGGGGTGAGACCAGGTTGCCCCAGCTGTCGCGCGTGACGAACATCAGCGCCAGGTCGACGGGCCGCCCGGTCCACTTCGCCCACTGCTCGATGTCCGCCGGGTAGTTGGCGTTCGCGCCGGACACCCAGCGCACGCCCGTGCCGCCGAGCGCCGCGATGGCGGGGCTGGGCTCATCCGCCTTGTCCTTGTCCGACCCGCCCGAACACGCGGCGAGCCCCACCACGGCGACCAGCATGGCCGTCAGCGCGGCCCCCGCCCTGAGGGCGCGACCGCGCGTCCGACGGCGCCCGGCCGCCCGAGCGCGTGCCCTCCCGGCAGTCGCGACCGCCGCGGACTGCCCGCCCGACGCCTGACCTGTGCCATGGCGCTCGCCCACGTGTTACCCCTTCACGACGACGGTGCCGCTCGACGTCCGTCCCATGGGCGCGGCGCGCGGCTACCAGACTGGCGAGCCGGGCATCACGAGAACGCCGCGTCGCCGGCAACCCTTACCTTACGTAAGACTTGTTGACCTGGGTACCTATCTATCACCCGGACCTGACGATGCCTGCCCACCACTTGGTTCCCACAGGAGCGCATGCGTTGTGGGCGGCGCCCCCGCCGCCGGGCCACCGGCCAAGGCGGCATAGAGTGAACTGCTTGATGGCGTCGATGCTCGTATTTGTGATGTCTGTCCTGGCAGTAGCCTGGACGCCATCGTATGAGTGGAAACGCCCACTCAGTGCACTGTGGGTCGCCCGACAGCCATGGATGCGGCCGCAACGTAGACGCCGCGGCAGCGGCCAGCACCGAACCGGCCGCGCGGCGGCCGCTAGCGATGGAGTGGTAGTGGCAGACCGCGCAGGGTCGACAGGAGACGGCCGGACATGGTGACGACGCTGACCACCCGGATCCCGCGGACCTGGGTGATCCCGACTCCGGACGCGGCGCAGCGCGAAGCTGAGGCGGACCGGTCGACTCTGCGGGTCCTGACCATCCTGATGTTCTGCGAGCTGTTCCTGCAGCGGATCGCGATCCCTGTCGGGGGAACCGGCGTCTCCGTGGTGCTACCGATACTCCTGGTCAGCGCGATGCTGATGGTGGCCCGGGGCGGCCTGCGCATCCATCTGGTGCGCACCAGGGCTTACCTGATCGCTATGGCGGCCTGCTGCACCGTCGCGTTCCTTGCGTTCACGCGTGGCGAGGACAACGTCTCGCTGAACTCGCTGCTGCTGCTGATAGCGATCTACCTGCCGTTCTGCCTCGGACTGTCCCGTGCGCACAGCAAGGTGCTCCTGCCCCGGCTGCTCGACCGGTTCGTCGTCATGACCTCCGTGTTCGCCGGCCTCGCCCTGCTGCAGTTCGCGCTCCAGCTGGTCGGCTGGAAGTACTCGGACATCCTCGCCAACATCGTGCCGTCGCAGCTCCTGATGCACGACTTCAACACCTCGTATCCCGTGCAGTACGGCTCCTCGCTCTACAAGTCGAACGCCTTCCTCGCGCTGGAGCCGTCGTACACCTCGCAGTTCCTGGCCATGGGCCTCGTCGTCGGGGTGCTGCGCCGCACGCGCTGGTGGCGGTACCCGCTGTACCTGCTGGCCATCCTCACCACCGTGTCCGGTACCGGCGTCCTGCTCCTCGGGGTCGCCGGCGTGCTGCTCGCGGTCCACAAGGGCGTCAGGTTCACCGTCACCGCGCTGGCCATAGTGGCGGTGATCGTCGTGGTGCTGTCCTTCACCCCGGCTGCCGACATCTTCGCCTCCCGGGCTACAGAGACCTCCTCCAGCCAGTCCAGCGGCAGCCTGAGGTTCGTGCAGCCGTACACCCGGATGTACGACGATCTCTCCCAGCATCCGGGCACGGCCCTGGTAGGCCACGGGCCTGGCTGGTCCGACCGTGACTCAGCCGCCTTCCTCGCCCGCACCGGACTGCCGCTGAACTACGCGCTCGTGCCCAAGCTGATCCTCGAGTACGGGCTGATCGGTGGCGTCGCCTTCCTCATCTTCCTTGTCACCGCGTTCGTCCGTGGCTCACCGTCGTTCGTACTGTCCGGTGCCCTCATATTCTTCTACTTCGTGCTGTCGAGCAGCCTGCTCAGC
The DNA here is from genome assembly GCF_032027725.1 of Pseudofrankia coriaricola. NCBI lineage: Bacteria > Bacillati > Actinomycetota > Actinomycetes > Frankiales > Frankiaceae > Pseudofrankia > Pseudofrankia coriaricola. Next base: position 116,740 of record NZ_JASNFO010000031.1, read on the forward strand.
CCGGTCGTCGGCTACCTCGTCCTCCTACTGCTGAGCTGGTTCTGCGAGGACCTGCATCCGCTGGTCTCCCGAAAGCCCGCCTATCGGCGGGCCGTGATCCCCGCCCAGCGGAGCTACGCCGAGCAGCACTGACATCGCCGGTCAGACCCCGCCCCCGCGACGCGGTCCGTGAGCCCCTTCAGGCCAGCAGCCTGAAGGGGCTCACTCGTCTCGGACGCAGGTCGGCCAGCCGGGGTTCGGTGGATGAAGACAGCCAACAACGTCCCGGGCCGCCCGCACGGTCCAGCGGCTCCGCGGGTGCGTCCCGGGCCCCGCGGGGGGCCGCTCCAGGCTGCGTTCAGGCGGGCTGGAGCACAGCCGGTCGGCCGGCGGCCCGGAACAGCGGCCCCCATGGCTCGCACGCCCCCGATGGGGCCCGCTGGCCGTATGCCCGCGGCCGTCGTACCCGAGAACCACCAGCCGTCCTCGCTACAGGCGCCGTCACCACGCGACCACCCCCGGGACACGGAGACGAAAGAAAAAGCCCGGCTCCAGAGGACGTCTCGTCCCTGGAGCCGGGCTTGGACCCGCGTCTTGATTCCTAGTACTTGCTGCCGCCGCCAGGACGGGCGTAGCGGTCCGTGGCCTCAGGGTCGCCGCCGCCGTCGAGATCCCGGTCCATGGCGCCGCCGACAGTCAGGCGGCCGCCGCCACCTCGGGCCTCCGTCGCTATCGACGAGGGCCGAAAGCCGCCCCGCTCGGCGTGGATGACGCCGACGATCCGCTCGGCGAGCGCCGGCCAGTCCCGCGGGACCGACGCGAGCTCGTCGGTACGGGTGACCGGCGAGGTGATGACGACGACGGCGTCGGCCTGCAGCGCCGACGCGGCGGTCATCGGCAGGTCGGTCAGCGGCGGCGTCAGCAGCAGCACCAGGTCCACGACCGGGGCGCGGTCGGCGAGGATGGGCGCGAGCCCGCCCGGCCGGGACGCCCGCGACGGCGAGACGCGGTTGTAGAGGACGTGGCCCCGGCCGCTGCCGGAGGAACGGGCGAGGCAGGTCGGCTCGTGCGCCCACCGGGGCAGTTCCCCGGAGGTCGCCCGCGGCAGCCGCTCCAGCATGGAGCGGACCTCGGAGCTGGGCGAGGCGTCGAGGACGAGCACGACCCCCTGGTCATCGGACCAGCTGGCCGCGACGCCGGCGACCGTCTCGGCGGTCAGGTCGCCGGGGGTCGCCGGGGTGAGGGCCACGACCTTGACCGTGGGCGAGAGCACCGCCGCCATCGCGGAGACGATCGTGTCGATGCTCGGCGTGACCCCGCCGGAACCGCCGACGATCAGCGGCGCGCCGAGGGAGTCTGCCGCCGCCCGGCCGTCCAGCACGGTGGGCCGGCGCAGGTAGCGGATCCAGATGACGGCGATGGAGACGAAGAGGCCAATCAGTCCGGCGATCAGGACGCTGGTGAACGGCTTGGGCGCGATCTGGCCCGCGTCCTGCGGGTCCTCGGCAAGCTGGACGGATGTCGCGGCGACAGCCTGCGCCACGCTGGCGTCCGCGAGCTTCTGGTTCAGCGCCGAGATCGTCTTCTGGAGAACCTCAGCGTTCGGCGTTGGGGGCATCCCAGGGCGGGTGATCCTGGTGTACTCCGCCTGGGCGTCATCGCGCGCCTTCTGGATCGCGGTCACGGCGGCCTTGTCGCCGCCACCGTAGCTCGACAGCAGGGACTTGTAGACGTCCCTGGTGGTGCTGACCAGCTTGGTGGCCCGGACCTGACTGTCGGCCAGGGCGGTGATCGTGAAGTAGTAGCCGGAGTCGGCGGGGACCGCGGAGACGTGCGCGGCGACGTAGTCGGGGCTCTGGTTCAGCCTTGTCCCGACCTCGATGTCCGCCTGCGTCGACGTGGCCAGCTCCGCCTGCGTCTGCACCACCCGACTGAGGTCGACGGTACCGCCCGACTCGGGCGCGTCGGTGGACAGGAAGATGCGACCGCTCGCCTTATAGGTCGGCGTGACCGCCATGCTGACGATGAGGCCCAGCGCCCCCGCGACGACCACGGCGATCACGATGTGGAACCAGCGGCGCCCGAGGACCCGCAGCAGTGACAACGCCGGCGCGTTGCCGCCGTCACCCGTCTGAGAACCAGCTGAGCTCACCGCTCCGCCTCACTTCCAACTTGACGCGGTCGAGTTCCGCGATCCCGAGGGAGCCACCGAGAGGCTCCGCATTGGCGCGCTCTGGCACCTCACGACGGCAGATACCTCACGGCGGTGGGGTACCTCCACGACGACCAACACCTCACGACAGCAGTTCTCTTGACCTTGAGGCCCGGAATGTGAGCATAGCCCAGCCGGCCGAGGCACAAATCGCCAGGGCGGCAACACCCCGCCAATCCCCGGGAGTTCGCGCGTGGGCGCCGGCCTACTTCAACGTGGCGTGCATCCACTCCTCGACGGACCGCACCTCCGCCTCCCAGTCAGTGCCCGGAGCGAGCTGCCCCATCTCCATGTGGGTGGCCAGGTCCGGGTCCGGCGCGACCAGGACGCGCCGGCTGTGCTCGGGCCGCGCCAGCGCCACGGCGTTGAGCGTGCTGCGCACCCCGGTCAGCGCGACCCGGCGGGCAAGCCGCTTCACGGCCGGGTGCTCCTCCGGCTCGTCGAGCGGCTCACCGGCCAGTTCCGACAGTCCGAACGGCCGGTAGCCCTGGTAGGCGAGGCAGGTGGCATGGTCGAAGGCACCGCCGACGAAGGGCGCCGTCCTCAGCAGCCGCTCGTCCGCGACGATCGTGTGCACCCAGGCACCGAAGGTGCTCGTGGAGCTGACAGCCCGATACCAGCGCGCCCGGTCGATCGGAACGGCCTCGTCGTCGCCCTCGGCGCGGTCCAGGGCCGAGATCGTCGGACGACGGCGGGTCGCGCCGGGAGCGAACCGCAGCCGGCTGTAGATCGTGAAGTAGTCGGCCTCCGGCAGCTTGCCCGCGGCGGCCACGACGCCGGCCAGGGCATCGGCGGCGTAGAGGTAGTCGTCCTCGGCGAACCAGACGAGATCGTTCGCGTCCCAGCCGCGAATACGGGGAAGGCGAAGCACGAGCCGGTAGGACGAGCGGTTGCTGCCGCACCTGATCGGCAGCACCTCGCCCGCGCCCGACATCATCGCCAGCCGTTCCGGCGGGATCGGCCCGTCGTTCGCGAACACCACCTGGGTCGGAATATCGACGTTCTCCACCGCGCGCAACAACGAGGCCAACGCGAGAGTCTTGTTGTAAAAACTCGGCCGGTTCTTCGCGTTCTCCGAACCGACCGATCGACAGACGACGTACAGCCGCATGTGGCTCACTCCACGCTCAGGTGCTTCGATGCCGGCGCGCCGCGTCCCGGGGCAGGCCGCTGGTCCTGGTCCCGCTCGCCGCGCCGGTCCCGCCGGTCGCTGTGCTCCAGCCGGTCGTCCACCTCATCCGGCTGGTCCCCTCCGGTCCCGGTGGCCTTGGCCCCTCGGTCCCCCGGGGCATGTGTCTCGTCCCACTCGCGCTCGGAGTCCTTGGCTGCCCGGCGCAGCAGCCGGAACCAGGCCGGCACCATGACCCAGTTGGCCACGATGAAGCCGATCACCGCGCCGGTCCCGCCGCCGAGGAGTACCCCGATGAGCGGGTAGAGCAGCAGTTGGGGGGCCATTATGACGTTCAGGCGGAAGGTGTCCTTGGCTCGGCCGAGGGCGATGAGCATGCAGCTCACCCCGACCGTGGACGCGGCGCCCGCCTGCTGGATGATCGACAGGCCGAGCAGGTGGTGCGTGTTGGCCCAGGTGTCGCCGAGCAGATACTCGCCGAGCGGTTTCCCGCCGGACCTGATCTCGCCGAAGACGAGGAAGGCGAGGCCCCAGATGATGCCCATGGCCGCCACGGCCGCCGACAGCAGGTAGGCCGCGCGTACCCGGGCGGCGGCCGTCATGTCCTTGCGCTGGGAGAACTCGGGGATCGCCCAGCTGACGATGCCGATCGCGAAGATCGTCGTGGGGCCGAGCACGGTCTGCACACCGCGCATCGCGCCGACCAGCTCGATCGTGCCGATCGCGCCGATCACCAGCAGGGTCGCGTTCAGCGCGCCCTGCACGGTGACGAACTCGGCCGCCAGGTAGCCGTTGATGTCCCGGTGCTCGCGGACCCAGTCCAGAGCGCGGCCCGGCGCCGGCCAGAACCCGGCCTGCACCACACCGATCAGGGCGGCCACGGCCGCGGCCGCGCCCCAGGCCAGCAGCATCGGCGAGGCGAGCGCGATATGCCGGGTGAGCAGCACCGCGACGCCGGCGATCTGGACCACACCCCAGACGGCGTCGTTGGCCGCCGCGGCCGCCGGTCGGCCCTGCGCGAAGAACACCTGCCGCCACAGGTCCTGCACGAGCAGGCCCGGGAGCACGACCGCGAGGGTCAGCAGCGCCGAGCCGACCGCGCCGCCGATCAGGGTGCCGACCACCGCGCAGCCAAGGCCGACACCCACCCCGAGCACGAGCGCCGAACCGGTGGCCTTCGCGGCGGCGGCCGAGAACACCGACGCCGGGGCGCCGGCGTACCTGATGCTCAGTGGCTGACCGCCCGTGGACTTGGAGAAGCCGATCACGACGGCGAACACCGCGAACGCGACCGAGAAGGCGCCGAACTCCGCCCCGGTCACCTTCCCCGCCACGACGAACATCAGGATCGAGTTGGTGCCACTGGAGATGAGCTGGTCGAGCAGCGTCCACAGCGCCCGGCCGCGGGTGGAGCCCTTGGCCGGAGTGGCCGCCTCGCCGTCGCGCGCCCAGGTCGCGGGCGCCAGCCTGCGCGGCTCCTCGACGAGGTCCAGGTCACGCAGGCCGAGCTCGTCCGCGCCATCCGCCGGCGGGCGGCGGTGCCCGGCCGGGTCGCGGTAGAGATGCTGGGTGCCGTCAACGTCGGCGCCGGGCCGGCCTCGCCCGTAGAGCCGCGCCGTGGCGTCGGAACGGCCGGCCGCGTCCTGCTCCTCCAGCCGGCGGCGCAGCGCGGTGAGGTCGATCGTCTGGGTGAAGCTGTTCATGAAGCTGCTCTGGAAGGGCTGCGGCAGGCCGCGGTCCTCCCGTGAGCGGGCGGGGGGCTGTTCGCCCTCCCGCGATCTGCCGGTCCCGGGCCGGTGGTGAGGCTCCTGCCCGTCCCGCGGGCGTCCCGCGGGCGGTCCGGCCGGCGAGCCGGGCTCGCCCGGGTGCCCAGGCCCCCGCGCGGGCCTGGGCACGAACGACTCGGCGGGCGGCGGCGCGGTGCTGGGCACGGCGCGGCGCGGCGCGGCGCCGTGATCACCTCCGGGGCGCGGGACGCGGGTACGCTCCGCCCGCGCGTCGGGGCGGGAGATCACGTCGGTGCGCTCGGTGGCGGCCGGTCCGTCTGAGCGCGCTCGCCCGGTCCGCTCGGCGCGGTCCGGGCGCACGTCAGGGCGAGAGATCACCTCGGTGCGCTCGATCGCGGCTGGTCCGTCTGGGCGTGCTTGGCCGGTCCGCTCGGCGCGGTCCGGGCGCACGTCAGGGCGAGAGATCACCTCGGTGCGCTCGATCGCGGCTGGTCCGTCTGGGCGTGCTTGGCCGGTCCGCTCGGCGCGGTCCGGGCGGTCCGGGCGGTCCGGGCGACGAGGCGGCTCGGGCGGGTCCGCCTGGGCAGGCCTGCGCGGCTGGCCTGGTCGGGCCGGCCTGCCGGGCCGGCCGGCGCGCGGATCGTCGCCACGGCCGCGCGGATCGTCGCCGCGGGCGTCGTTCCCGCGGGCAGGCGGCGGCTCCACCGGGCCGGCGGGCCCTGGCGGGCGCTGCCCGGCGTGCCGCCCGGGCACCGCCGCTCCGGGCGGCTCCACCTCGGGCGTCCAGGGACGGTCCGCGGGAGCGTCCCGCCGGGAGCCGTCCGGCTGGGGGCGCCGGGGCCGCTCCCGGTCGTCCTCGATGTCCAGGTCGGTCACGGGAAGGCACCGCGCACGGCGACAACCGGCCGGGGCGCGGGTGCCTTCGCCGACGCCTGGCCACGGGGGCGGATGTCTTCCCCAGGCCAGCGCCGCGGGCCCCTGGCGGGCCGCTCCTCGAGGCCGGCGAACACGGCGGCCCGCCTCGTCGTCCTCATCCGCGGCCTACAGGACGACCGGGCGCGGCACGGGGACGATGAACTTGCCGCCGCGCGCCGCGTACTCGGCCTGCTGCGCCATGATCTCGTTCTTCACGTTCCAGGCGAGCAGGAGCAGGTAGTCGGGCTGCCGTTCCTGGAGCGCCTCGGGCGGCAGGATCGGCAGCCGGGCGCCCGGCATGTACTTGCTCTGCTTGTGCACGTTGCGGTCAACCACGAAGTCGATCAGCTCGGTGTTGATGCCGGTCGAGTTGAGCAGCGTGGCGCCCTTCGCGGCGGCGCCGTAGGCCGCGACCGTCTTGCCCTGTGCTTTCAGGTCCGTCAGCAGCGCGCGCAGCTGCGTCTGCAGCTCGTTGACCTCGGCGCCGAAGCTGCCGTAGCGCTCGAACGAGTCGAGCCCGGCGGCCCGCTCGGCGGCGAGGACCCGCCCCGCCGAGTCATCCGGGGTGACGGCGCCCGCGTGGGCCATCCGCCAGCGAAGCGTCCCGCCGTGCAGTTCGGGGAACTCGGTGACCCCGACGAGCTCGAGGCCGTGGCGGCGCATCAGCGCCTCGACCGCGATCGTCGAGAAGTAGCAGAAGTGCTCGTGGTAAACGGTGTCGAACTCGGTGTGCGCGAGCAACGCGCCCACACCCGGGTTCTCCACGCTGACGACGCCGTCATCCTTGAGCAGGATCGAGAATCCCTCGACGAAGCTGTTCAGGTCCGGCACATGCGCCATCACGTTGTTCGCGATGATCACGTCGGCGCGCAGGCCCTCGTCGACGAGGCGCTGGGCGAGCTCGGCGCCGAAGAACTCCTCACGCGTCGGCACGCCGATCTCCCGGGCCGCCGACGCCGGGCCCGGTGTCGGCTCGATGCCGAGCACCGGGATTCCACGCTCGACGAACGCCTTGAGCAGGTAGCCGTCGTTGCTCGCCACCTCGACCACCAGGCTGGTGGGGCCGAGGTTACGGCTCTCGATCAGGTCGATGACCTGCTTCTCGGCGTGCCGGACCAGCATGTCGGAGAACGACGAGAAGTACGGGTAGTCCTCGTCGAAGATCTGGTCGGCCGGCAGCACATGCGTGAGCTGGACAAGCGCGCAGCTCTCGCAGAAGCCGACCTCGAGCGGGAAGCTCGGGTCGACGGCGTCCAGCGCGTCCGCGCGGACCAGCCGATTGGCGATCGGCGTCGCGCCCAGCGACAGAAACGGCCTCGGCCGTTCGCCCCCGCACGACCGGCACGTCGTCACCTCGGTGGCCGCGGCCGCTTCCCCTGCCATGCGTTCCCCTGCCCTGTGAATCCGGCCCGGTGGTCGGGCCGGACATATGGTCTCGCCGCTCGTCGTCCTACGGCTCGGCGCCAGCCGAAGCTGGTGTGAGCCTCATGGTCCCCATGCCCGGCGGGAGGGGCGACGCACCTGCCAGATATCCGACCAGACAGATGTGACGATCCCGCTAACTGACGGGCACAGACAGCCGGCCGCGCAGGCCAGCCAGGCGTATGGCCTGGACCCTCTCGCGCCGTCATGGTATCGCCCGCCTCGCGCTGGCCTGGGAAGGCACATGCCTGGGCACGCGGTCGGATCGCCCGGGGCGAGCCGTGGCGGAGCACCTATGCCTGGCCGGCACCCACCCCCGGCCGGGAGGCCCCGTCGGTCAGCAAAGGCCAGGAGCGGTCCTTGTCCGAGATCACGGTTACGGGCAGCGGCCAGTCGATGCCGAGCACGGGATCGTCGTGTCGCAGCCCCCGGTCGTGCCCCGGTTGGAAGGGCACGTTCATCTGGTACGTGGCCTCGGTGTCGTCCGTCAAGGTCTGGTAGCCATGCGCGAGGCCCGCGTCGATGAAAAGCGCGCGCCGGTTGTCCGCCGTCAGCTCGACGGCGACATGACGCAGCCAGGTCGGCGAGCCGGGCCGAGTGTCGACGATCACATCGAGCAGCGCCCCCCTGGTCACCCGGACGAGCTTCGTCTCGCGCACCGGCTCGCCCGCCCAGTGCATGCCGCGGACCGTCCCGGCGCGCCGGTTGTAGGCGACGCTGCACTGGGCGACGTCGACCGCGAGCCCGGCGGCGGCGAACTCATCCCGGCAGAACGTCCGGGCGAACAGGCCACGTTCGTCGGTGAACGCCTCGACGTCGACGAGGAACACCCCGTCGATCTCGGTCGGCGTGATGATCACGAGAAACCCCCTGTGCTACTGGTTCGCTCCGTCCGGGCGGCGCGCTCCGGCCCGGAGTTGGATCCGGGGCAGGACAGAGACCCGGACGGGGTCGGGCGGGAAGGTTGTTGCTGGTTCGCTCCGTCCGGGCGCGGCGCTCCGGCGCCGTCCTCGCCTGGCGGCTCGGACGACACCTCCACGCCGCGTCCTCCTCCGCTCACGGGCGCTCCGGCGACCTCGCTGCGGCCCGGCCATGTTCGCTTCGCTCCATGGCCGGGCCTCCGCGAGGCGCGCCTCCGCGCCAGCACGGTCACCTTCCGCTGGACCGTTCCGGAACCCCATTCGGGCTGGTGCCGAGGGCACGTCGCTGCGCTCGCGCAGGCGGGGTTCACATCCGGCCAACGGCCAAAACCGGACTGGTGACGATCCAGCGCAACGTCACCGGGCTGGCCCGGAGGCGCACCTCGCGGAGGCCCGGCCCACGAGCGAAGCGACGTGGACCGGGCCGCAGCGAGGTCGCCGCAGGGCACGTTCGCGGAGGAGGACACGGCGCGGAGGTCCCTTGGGAGCGAAGCGAGTAAGGGGCCGTAGCGCCGTGCCCGCACGGAGCGAACCAGAGACTCAGTATGTCCAGAAGAGGTCGGCGTCGAGCTGCTTCGTGGCGATGAGGTACTGCAGCTGCTTGAGCCGGGTGTGGCCGCGGCCGGTGAACGTCGCTTCGTCGAGGTCGATCCTCGAGAACACGTCGTACAGCTGCTGGGCACCGCGCAGCGCGTTCCAGTCGCACGAGAAGCCGGGCAGCTGGGCGTGGATCTTGTCGAAGTTCACCCGGTAGCTGCGGTTGTCCCCACCGCTGTCACCGAAGCTGAGCTTGCAGCCGGTGAACACCGTCGCGACGGCGTCGGCGATCTCCCTGACCTGGTAGTTCTGCGAGCTGTCACCGACATTGAAGATCTCGTTGTGCACGGCGTCACGCGGGGCGTCCAGCACGCACCTGATCGCCTTGGCGATGTCCAGGCCGTGAACCAGCGGCCGCCACGGGGTGCCGTCGGAGGTCATCGCGATCTCGCCGGTGGTCCAGGCGACACCGGAGAGGTTGTTCAGCACGATGTCGAACCGCATCCGCGGCGACGCTCCGTAGGCGGTCGCGTTGCGCAGGAAGGTCGGCGAGAAGGTGTCGTCCGCCAGGGGCGTGACGTCGCGCTCGACCAGCACCTTGCACTCGGCGTACGGCGTCTGCGGGTTCACCTCGGACTTCTCAGTGACATCCTGGCCGGTGGCCACGCCGTAGACGCTGCAGGAGGACATGTACACGAAGCGCTCGACGCCGGCCTGCTTGGCCAGGGTCGCCAGGTGCACCGAGCCCTGGTGGTTCACCTTGTAGGTGACGTCGGGCGCCAGCGCGCCGAGCGGGTCGTTGGACAGCTCGGCCATGTGCACGACCGCGTCCACCCCGGCGAAGTCCTCGACGGTAAGGCTGCGCAGGTCCTTGTCCAGGGTGAGCGCGGTCCGGTCGGTACCACGGTAGAGCCAGCCGTACTTGTAGTAACCGGTGTCGACACCGATGACGTCGTGGCCGGCGCGAAGCAACTCGGGCGCCAGCAGGTTGCCGAGGTATCCCTCCGTGCCCGTGACGAGCACCTTCATGCGCGAGTCCTCCCGCTACTCCAGGGCGCCGCGGCTCGTGGCCCGCCAGCCGCGCGGCCGGGTGACCACGGCCCTCTGGTCCGCTGTTCCACATCGACCGGATGTCCGGACACGCAACATCGCGGTTATGCGCCGCCGGCTCAGGGCAGGGCCGATGCTCAGCTCAGAACCGTACCGACCGCCGGCACTGCCACCGCGACCGCCGCCCCAGAAGCGGAGCGCGGGTCGCGAGGCCATCACGCTGCGCGGCACCGACAGCCGCCTGCGTTCCCGCGCCCCTCGGTTGTCACGGTGACACTCGCGGCGGCACTTCCAGGGGAGGCCCAGGCCGCGGACACCCCATGGACCACGGAGCCCAACCGAGCGGGTTCGCGACGGGCTGGTCCGCGAGGGGGCCGCCGGAGAACCCGACAGCCTACCCGGTTCCCCGGCGCCGGGGAACCGGTCCTAGGAGAACCGGACCACGCGCCACTCGCGGCGGCCGCGGCGGACAAGGATCACCGAACCCTGCAGCAGGTCGGTTGTGACAAGCGCCGCCGCGGTGTCGGTCACCTTGGTGCCGTTGACGAGGACGGCGCCGTTGCCCACGTGCTCGCGGGCGTCCCGCTTGCTGCTCGCGAGCCCGACGGCGATCAGCAGGTCGACGACCGGCCAGCCGTCACCCTCGAGCCTGGAAGCCGGCTCGGTGACGCTCGGCACGTCGGCGAACACGTCACCCAGCATCTCCGCGCCGATGGCGCGCACATCGCCCCGGAACAGGGCCTCCGAGGCCGCCTCGGCCGCTTCCATCGCCGCCTCGCCATGCACCAGCGTCGTCATCTCGCGGGCCAGGTGACGCTGCAGCGCCCGGCGCGCGGGGGTCTCCGCGTGCTGGGCGAGCAGCTTCTCCAACGGCTCCCGCCCGGTGAGCGAGAAGAACAGCGCGAACCGGCGGGCCTCCTCGTCCGAGAGATTGACCACAAACTGGTAGAACGTGTACGGCGAGGTGCGGTCGCCAGAGATCCAGACCGAGCCCTTCTCGGACTTACCGAACTTGGTGCCGTCGGAACGCAGCAGCAGCGGGCAGGTGATCCCGTACACCGGGGTGCGCAGCACCCGGCGCACGTAGTCGATGCCGGCCACGATGTTGCCCCACTGGTCGGACGCGCCCATCTGCAGCGTGACCCCGTGGTCCTCGCACAGCCGGCGGAAGTCGTACGCCTGTAGCAGGGCGTAACTGAACTCGGTGTAGGACAGACCGACGTTCGGGTCGTCCAGCCGGCGGCGGACCGTGTCCCGCCTGGTCATCTCGCCGACCGGGAAGTGCTTGCCGACGTCCCGCAGAAACTCGACCATGCCGAGCCGGCCGAGCCAGGACGCGTTGTCGAGGAACAGCGGCATCTGCTCCGGCTCGAGGGCTCGCGCGAAGATCCCGCGCATCAGCTCCTGATGGCGCGCCACGTTCGCGGCGACGTCCTCGGGCGACAGCAGTGTGCGTTCGACGGATTTCCCGGACGGGTCACCGATGAGGCCGGTACCGCCGCCGAACAGCACCACAGGCGCGACACCGGCCCGCGCGGCCCGGATCAGCAGGGTCATCGGCAACAGGTTGCCGATCGTCAGCGATGGCGCCGTCGGGTCGAAGCCGATGTAGACGCGTCGCGCACCACCGTCGAGATGTTCCCGCAGCTCAGCGGGATCGGTGCTGTCGTGGATCAGCCCACGCCAGGACAGCTCCTCCAGTAGTGATCCTGGGGACGACGGCCGCCGGGCGTGCGAAGAAAGAGCATTTTCGCACGCCCTTTGGCCATCCAGCGCGCTCGTCATTCCCCCATGCTACTGAGCCGCCACCGGCAAGATCGTCGCATCAGGGCCAGGCGGGCCCGCCGGGCGGGACCGGGGCCCCGCGACGGCGCAACGCCGTTCTGGCCACGAAGGCGGCGAGGCCGGCCGCGATGCCGGCGAGCACCGCGGCGGCGAGGCCGCCCACCCAGGCCAGGGCACCGGGACCCGTCTCCTCGCCCGCCGCGGCCACGCCCGGGGGAACGCTGGCCGGAGCGCCAGGGGCCGGCGGCGTGGGCTCGGCGGCGCCGGTTCGGCCTTCGCCGGCCGTGCCAGCGCTCAGCAGAGCGTCCTCGTCGGTATTCAGGGAGTCAGGCTCAAGCGGGGTCGGCGTGACCAGCAGTGGGTTGGTGGCGACCGTTACCGGCACCGTGCGCAGCGCGGCCACCGGGTCGACGACGCCGTACCCGAACCACTCGTCGCGCCCCGACGGCCCGTTGTCGTCCGCGGTCCTGACCAGCAGGTCGATCACGCTCGGCGCGCCCAGCTCCGGATGCTCGGCCCTGACCAGCGCGACCACCCCGGCGACGATCGCGGTCGAGTTGCTGGTCCCGTCGGCGGTCTGGGCGCCGGTCGGGGACAGCGCCACCGGGACAGGGGCGCGGATGCTGGGCGCCGGCGCCGCGAGCACCGCCAGCGGGCCGCTCGCGGAGCCGTCCCAGAAGTCGCCGCGGGGGTTAGAGCCGGTCACCGCGATGACGCCAGGGATGTTCGCCGGTGAGTTGATGGCGTGGTCGGCCGGGTCGTGGTCATCGGAGTCGACGTTGCCCGCCGCGGCGACCACGACGACGTCGCGCGCGAGGGCGTAGCGCACGGCCGCCCGCTCGCCCGGGTCGGCGGGGCCGGAGGAACCGAGCGAGAGGCTGATCACCTTGGCACCCCGGTCCGTCGCCAGCCGGATCGACTCGGCCACCTCGTCGGAGTCGGTCTCGCGGCCGGTGGAGATCGAGAGGATCTTCGCGCCGGGCGCCACGCCGGCGAACCCGGTCGGCTGGCCGTCCGGCCCGACGGAGCGGGCGGCGACGATGCCGGCCATCGAGGTGCCGTGACCGTCCGGGTCGTCGTCGCGCAGCCCGTCCGGCGCCGCGTCGTCACCGATGCCGGCGCCTGGCAGGAGCTGACCGACGAGCGCAGGCACGGTCGGGTCGACGCCGCCGTCGATGATGGCCACCACGACGCCGGCACCGGTTGAGATCTCGTGCGCCTCGTCGAGCCGAAGCGTGGTCACGTACCACGGGCCGGCCCCCCGCTGCGAGGCCAGCGCGGCCCCGCCGAGCCCCGGGGCCAGCAACAGCATCCCGCCGGCCAGCGCCGTCGCCAGCAGCCCCGGCAGGACACCCCGCCGGGACCGGCCGCCGAGGGAGGGCCCGGGTGACGCGGAGAGAGGTACGTGGGCCGGAGGCCGGCCGGGAAGGCGGACGGGCGCGGGTGACACGGGCGCGCCCCCTTCAGCGAGCGGCGACGGCGCACCGCGAACCGCGGACACCTCCTGGTTTCCGGCAGTTTTCCACAACGAGGGCACTCAGGAGACGACCGGTCTCGAACGTGACATCCCGCCCGGGCTAAGGACCGTCGGAGCCTCGCCACCAGAGCTCGCGCGGACACCCCGGAGCAGGGTCCCTGCCGGAGGTCCGCGATCTGGGAGGTAAGACTCAGCGCCCGATGGCCGTGCCGTGGTGGGGCGCTCCGCGGCCCTCGGCCCTAGGCCGTGTCTGACGGCCTCCGGCCACGCGAGGCTCCGCCATCATCGCGTGGCCTTTGGCCTAGGGCTTCGGCGGGCCGACCAGCAGGCCCTTGATGTACGCCGCGTGCTCCTGCGCGGTCGTGGTGCGGCCGCGGGCACGGGACAACATTGTCCGGCCGGCGTAACCCGCGACCAACAGGGAACGCATCGCGTTCACCCGGCCCGGCGCGTTGTGCTTGCGCATGTAGCGGATCATCGACGCGCCGCGCATCTGCAGCATCCAGGTCTTGGCCGCGCCGGACCCACCGGCCCCGTGCTGTACCAGCAGGTCGGTGCGCAGCTTCTGGTGCAGCCCCGCCTCCCGGATCGCCCGGCCGAGCGCCATGTCCTCGTTGTAGACGTAGAACGTCTCGTCGAAGGCTCCGAGGTCGAGGAAGGTCTGCCGGCGCACGGCCATGCAGGCTCCGGTCAGCCAGTCCGGCTCCATCGCCTTGCCGGGGACGGGCCTGGCGAACAGCGCGGACGACGGCGCGATCTTGTGAGCGCCGAGGACGTGCATCAGCACCCGCCGCGGGGTGGGCTCCCAGCCGCCGTTGCCCAGCTCCGGCTTGCCGTCGTGCCCCTTCATCGTCGCCGCGCTGGTGACCAGGGAGGGATCCTCACGCAGGTCACCCACCAGCGCCTCGATGATCTCGACGGTCGGCCGGCTGTCGGGGTTGCCAAGAATGACGTACTCGTAGGTCGACGACCTGATGCCCATGTTGGCGGCCTTGGCGAAACCCTTGCCGCCGCCGGAATCGAGGTAGCGGCCATTCGGCCGGCCCGCCACCAGCTCGTGGACCCGGTCGGCGCCCTTGGCGTTGTCGATGATGACGACCGGCATGTCCAGGGGGAGGCCGGCGAGCATCTGCTCGAGCTGCCCACGACTGTGGAAGCTGACGATGACGACCTCGTACGCCCACCGTGGATCGGCCACGGGCTCAGTCTGCCAGGCCACCTTGGCGAACCCGTCGACGGCCGGGCCGTGCTCGCCCACAGCCGCCGGGCGGTCGCTGACCCATGACGGCCGCAGGCCCGGCTCGTCGCCCGTCGTCTCCTGGTGCCTCGGCGCCGCCGGCCTGGCCCCGGCGGCCTCGGCGCCGTGATCCCCCGCGGTGGTCCACTGGTCGGTCACCGTCACAACTCCCCTAGTGCGCCTTCTGGCCGCCTGTCCCGCCACCGGCCTACTGCGCCGGCCCGTAGGTCCGCGCCTGTCCCTGAGACTGCGTGGAACCAAAACCATCCCCATATTCGCCTTGCTCGAACGCCTTGGGGTCGTAGATCCGGCCGGACCCGAAGCCCGGCGGCATGAGGATCGGACCCGTTGCCGCCGCCTCGGGGCCGATGACCGGCTCACCAGCGTCGAGGGCGCCTCGCGCGGCGGGCGCGCCGCCGCCACCCGGTGCGGGCTGTTCGCCCGGCGCGGTCGGGGCCGGTGTCGCCGCCGATGCCAGTCGCTCCGGCTTCGGCCAGACGGCCGGCCGGTCGTGCGCGAGGAAGCGGCGCACCCCACCCAGCGCCACCGCCTGCAGGAAGAACACCTGCGCGGCCAGCCTCGTCGGGCCCGGTGGCGTCCTGCCCACCGCGAGCGCCCCGGCGCTGCCCGCGCCGACGAGGTTGCCGGCGAGGAAAATCCGCGCGGCCCAGCTGTGCCGCGCCGCCGGAACGCTCATCGCGACCAGCGCGACGTGCGCCATCGGGCCGAACGACGAGCGCACCACCCGGTGCCCCCACAGCTGCGGGGTGACCAGCAGCGCTCCCGGCGCCATGGTCGCGCGGCGCCGCCACATCATGTCGAGGTTGCCGGCGACGATCCGCGTCCGTCGCTCCCACTCCTCGGTGTACGTCGGGCTCGACGTCTCGACCGAGTAGGCCTCGGGCTCGTAGACCACCCGCAGACCGCTCTCGAGGACGTCCAGGGCAAGCCAGGCGTCGTCGACCGCGGTGTCCCCGGGCAGCTGGCGAAACGCCTCCCGGCGGAACGCCAGGAACTCACCGACGACCCCGATCGTCGCGCCCGTCGCCGACTCGCAGCGCTTGAGCCAGGACTCGAACTTCCAGTAGAAGCCCTGCGCTCCCTGCGGGTCGTCGACCTGCTTCTCGCCGGCGACGGCGCCCACGGTCGGGTCGCCGAAGTGCCGCATCGCGGCGCGCATCGCTCCGGGCGCGAGCGACGCGTTGGCGTCGGTGAGCAGGACGATGTCGTTGGTGGCCGCCGAGACACCACGGTTGACGGCGCGTGCCTTGCCCAGCCGCTCGCCGGAGGAGAGGACCCGCACTCCGGCGCGGCGCGCGGCGGTCGCGGTGTCCTCGTCGTCGGCGACTACGATGATCTCCATCGGGCCCGGGTAGTCGGCGGCCAGCAGCTCGTCGAGCTTGGTACCGATGACCGCGGCCTCTCGGTAGGCCGCGACGACGACACTCACCGATGGCCATTCGTCCGGGTCCGTCGGCGTCACCGGGGTGAGGCCCCGGCTCTTCAGCCCGATGTAAACCGGATACAGAACGTGACCATAGAGGGTCGCCGCCCCGAGAAGGGCGACGGTGGCGCCACGGCCGAGGGCCCGCACTCCTGCCATGACAAGTAACCGTAGCTGCCTTGGGTCACCAGGGATCGATGGGGGCGCCGCGCGTCGCGCCGCATACGGACGGATGTGTCTCCGGACACTCACGAAGGTCACCACGGCCCGCCAACCGCCTGCGTCGCCACTCGGCGAACCGCCAGATCGCGACACTTCGCCCAGCTCGCCCGCACCTAACCTACAAGCGGCCAGCCACAGCACTCCCAAAAGACAACAGACCGAGGAGGATGGGGCTGGCGGGTACTACCGGCCCGCGGGCTACAGTGAGCGCCGTGAGCGACGCCGAACGCTGGATCGTGGTCGTCGAGGAGCCGTTCCTGCCGGCCGACGCGGGCGGGCGCGTCGAGACCTTCGGCTTTCTGACGGCGGCTTCGAACGCCGGTATCCGCATGCAGCTGCTGGTTCCGACCCGCGACGAGCTCGATGTCGAGGCCTACGAGGCCGCCGTCCCCGGAGCCGCCGTAATCCGGCTGCCGCGGGACCCGAGCCCGTTGGCACACCTGCGCGCGCAGCCATACATGTACGCCTCCCGGCCGGTCGGCCCGCTGCGCCGGGCGCTCCAGGCCACCCCGCCCCGAGCGGAAGCTGTGATCAGCTACAGCTACCGAGGGTCACACCTCGGCGAGGAGATCGCTCGGATCTGGCGCCTCCCGCATCTCGTGCGGGCGCACAACATCGAGTCGGAGTTCTTCAAGGCCTTGGCGCGCAGTTCGTCCGGCCCGCGCGCCGCCGCCTACGAGATGGAGTACCGCAAGCTCCAGCTGGCCGAGCGGACGCTGTACCACTCGCCACTGGTGACGGCGATCGGCGACATCTCGATCGAGGACCACCTGTGGCGCAGCGAGCGGGCCAGCGTGGCGACATTCCACCTGCCGCCGTTCCTGCCGCTCGACGTACTGGCCCCGGGCGGCGTTTCCGCCGCCGCCGGCGCGGACGTGCCCCGACGGGCGCCCGCGACGCTGGTGTTCGTCGGCTCGCTCGACACACCACCGAACATCGAGGCATTGCACTGGTTCGTCGACAGCTGCTGGGCCGCCATTCGGGCGCGCTACCCGGAGGCGGTGTTCCAGGTGGTGGGCCGCCGGCCGGAGCCGGGGCTCGCCGACTGGCTGGGCGGGATCACCGGCGTCGAGCTGTACACCGACGTCCCGAGCACCGACGAGTACGTGTCGGCGGCGACGGTGTCCGTGAATCCGATGCGGTCCGGTTCCGGGGTGAACATCAAGGCCGTCGCGGCGATGGCTCTCGGCACGCCGGTGGTGAGCACCCGCACGGGCAGCCGGGGACTGAACTGGGAGGCCGGCACCCACCTGTCCGTCGCGGACGAGCCGGCGTCGTTCGTCGACGCGGTCTGTGGCCTGCTGGCCGACCCTGGGCGGGCGCAGCTGCTCGGCCGGTCCGGCCGCGCGTACGTCCTGCGCAACCTGGGCCACGAGGCCCTGCTGCAGCTCATGCGCGACCAACTGCCGCCGGTCACCACAGCTGCCAACTGAGCCGCACCCACCCGACCACAGCCAGTGACGGCGCCTCTAGCACACCACCAAACCCGCAACACATACACGACCAACCTGCCGACATCGCCGCGGCACCGGCCACCACAACTACCAGCTAAGCCGCACCCACCCGACCACAGCCAGTGACGGCGCCTCTAGCGCAGCGTCAAACCAGCCACCTCCTCAACCCCGCACCACGCGAGCCACGGCCATAAGCCTCTATCCGGCACCACGCAGGGGAGGACGCTCAGCGTCCGACCGGCAGGGCGGCGCGTCCAGCGCCCGCACGCCGCTCAGCGTCCGACCGGCAGGGCGGCGCGTCCAGCGCCCGCACGCCCTATGCGAGGGCGTGGAAGCGGTTCTGGGCGGGCTCCAGGCCCTCGCTCACCAGCGCCTCGACCGCGTCGGCGGCCCGGTCCACGAGGAAGGGCACTTCCTTGCGCTCCGGCCCGGCGAAGTCGCGCAGGACGAAGGCGGCCGGGTCCATCCGCCCCGGCGGGCGGCCGATGCCGAAGCGGACCCGCAGGTAGTCACGGGTCCCCAGCGACGAGGTGATGGACTTCAGCCCGTTGTGCCCGTTGTCACCGCCGCCGCGCTTGAGCCGCACCGCGCCGAACGGGATGTCGAGCTCGTCGTGCACCACGATCAGCCGCGCCGGGTCGACCTTGAAGAACGCGCGCAACGAGGCGACCGGCGGCCCGGAGACGTTCATGTAGGACCGGGTTCGCGCCAGCACGACCGCCTCGCCGCCGAGCCGGATCTGGGCGGCGTCCGCGCGGGCCTTGTGGGAGCGCAGCCGGGCACCGTACCGCTCGGCGAGCATGTCGACGACCAGGTAGCCGGCGTTGTGCCGGGTGCTCGCGTACTCCGCGCCCGGATTGCCCAGCCCGATGACCAGCCAGGCCCCGCCGTCCTCGCCCGCCATCCCTTTTGCCCGCCGCTATCCGCCGTCGAGGCGCTGGGTGCACCCACGAACTTAGTACCGAGAATACCGACCTGGACCAGGTAGGCCCGGGGCTGGACGGCGTCAGCCGCACAGCCCCGGGCGAGCCTAGGAAGCGGTGATCGTCGACTCGGCCTCGACCGACTCGCCCTCCGCGGACTCACCGATCTCCGCCTCGTGCTGGGCCGCGGTCGGCTTGAGCAGCACCTGCACGACGACGACCTCGGCGTCGATCTCCAGGGTCACACCGGGCGGCAGGATGAGCTGACCGGCGGAGATGCTCGAACCGGGCCCGAGGCCCGCGACGCTGACCTCCAGCGAGCCCGGGATCGAGGTCGCCGGCGCGCTCACCGACACGGTGTTGTTCTGCACGTCAATGATCGCGTCCGGGTGGGCGTCACCGACGACCACCACCGGGACGTCGACCGTGACCTTCTCGCCGCGGCGGACGAGAACCAGGTCGACGTGCTCGAAGGTTCCCCTGATGGGGTGACGCTGGATGTCCTTCGGGAGCGCGAGCTCCGTGGCGTCACCCAGGTCGAGAGTGAGCAGGACGTTGGTGCCCGCGTCGGTCTTGAACGCGTGCAGCAGCTCCCGGTGGGACAGCGCGACGTGGCGCGGCGGTTGGCCGTGACCGTACAGGACGGCCGGAACCTTGCCGGCCCGACGGGTGCGACGAGCGCCGCCCTTCCCGAATTCGGTGCGCGGCTCCGCGACGATGCGGACCTCGGACATGGCGGTGCTCATCCTCTCACGACTGGCTCAGGTGCTGGCGGGGCCTGGACGACGACAGGATCTCGTGCCATGGGCAGAGCGTCTGTATGTCTGAGTCTGTGGTCTGGAAACAGAGCCAGACTCAGACGCCGCCGTCGTCATCAGGATCGCGGCTCTTCACAGTACCCGACGCGTGTCCAGCCCCACGTCTGTCCCCTCCCCACAACACCGTCAGCAATGCCGGGAGATTTCACCCGGCCGTGGACCGCCGCCTCCCGCCGGCACCGAACCGCGCGGTGCCGCGCGGGCCCGACCCGCCAGCCGGGCGCGGCGGCGCGGGCGGCGCGAGAAGCGGAATGCGCCTCGACCGGCCGGTGCGCCGCCGAAGCGCGGTCAGCGCCGGATAGGTTCTGCGTGGAAGGCAGGCCTCTCGGAAGGAGCCCCAGCTGTCCACCGAGCTGTCCACCGGACCCACCGGACTCGCGCGCGCCGGCGCCGCTGTGACCGTCCGCGCGCCGGCGAAGGTCAACCTGCACCTCGGGGTCGGGCCGCGCCGCGCCGACGGCTACCACGAGGTCATCACCGTCCTGCAGGCCGTCTCGCTGTATGACGAGCTGACGGTGACCACGCCGCCCGGCGCCCCAGGTGACGTCCGCGGCCGAGAATCGGCCGCGACCGAGGGCGCGCCGGCCGTGGCCGCGACCGTCGAGATCGCCGGCGAGGGAACCGCCGCGCCGGGCGGCGCCGGCGCGGCCGACGACGTGTCGGTGGTGCCCACCGACGCCGACAACCTGGCCGTCCGGGCGGCCCTGCTCGTCGCCGAGGCCGCCGGCATCCGCGGCGCGCGGATCCACCTGGCGCTGGCGAAGGGCATCCCGGTCGCGGCGGGGATGGCCGGCGGCAGCGCGGACGCCGCCGCCGCGCTGGTCGCCTGCGACGCGCTGTGGGGAGCCGGGCTGTCCGCCGAGACGCTGGCGCGGCTCGCCGCCCGCCTCGGCAGTGACGTGCCGTTCCCGCTGACCGGCGGCACGGCGCTCGGCCTCGGCCGCGGCGAGCGGCTCTCCCCGGTCACGAGCGCCGGCGAGTACCACTGGGTGTTCGCGCTCGCCGACGGCGGCCTGTCGACGCCCGCCGTCTACCGCGAGTTCGACCGGATCGACGACGGCCGGACCGAGCCGACGCCGGCCGACGCGGTGCTCGCCGCGCTGACCACCGCGGACCCGGCCCAGCTTGGGGCTGCGCTGGTCAACGACCTGCAGGCGCCCGCGATCCGGCTACGCCCGGCGCTCGGCGACGTGCTGGCCGCGGGCCGCGGGCACGGCGCGCTCGGCGCGCTGGTCTCCGGCTCAGGGCCGACCTGCGCCTTCCTCGCCCGCGACGCCGAGCACGGCGCGCGGCTCGCCGCCGGGCTCGAGGCGAGCGGCCTCGCGCGCGCCGTGCGCCGGGCAACCGCGCCGGCCGCCGGCGCGACGATCGTCACGGCGCCGCCGCCGAGCGCCATCCCGGCCCCGGCCGCCCGCTCCTGATCCGTGCGCCGCGGCCGGCTCCCGGCCCCACCCGAATCCTGGTGCCGTGGAGCGCATCCCTAACTGGTCGGCGGGGGCTGCGTTGTCCGCTCGGAGAGCTCGAGCCAGCGCTCCTCCAGGGAGGCGATCTCCGCCTCCAGCCCGCCGACGTTCTTGGTGATGCGCAGGACACCCTCGTAGTCGGACGGATCGTGGCTGGCGAGGTCCGCATGGGCGGCGGCGACCTGGCCGGCGAGGCGGTCCAGGCGCCGCTCGGCCGCCGTGAGCTCCTTCTGCGCGGCTCGCAGCTCGGCGCCGGACATCCCCACCGGCGCGGCCGGGGCGACATTCCCGGTGGCCGAGATCGCGGCCGCCGCCGGCGCCGCCGGCTGGGCCGGGGTCCCGCCGCTCTCCCGTAGCCGCAGGTACTCGTCCACGCCGCCGGGCAGGTGCCGCAGCCGGCCGCCGAGAATCGCGTACTGCTGGTCGGTCACCCGTTCCAGGAAGTACCGGTCGTGCGAGACGGCGATCAGCGTGCCCGGCCACGAGTCCAGGACGTCCTCCATCGCCGCGAGCATGTCGACGTCCAGGTCGTTCGTCGGCTCGTCGAGCAGGAGGACGTTCGGCTCGGCCAGCAGCACCAGCAACAGGTGCAGCCGCCGTCGCTGACCGCCGGACAGGTCCGCGACCCGGGCCGACAGGTGCTCGCGGGCGAACCCGAGGCGCTCCAGCAGCTGCGCCGGGGTCAGTTCCCTGCCATCGACGACGAACGTCGTCCTGGTGCGCGCGAGCACCTCGCGCACCCGGTCACCGGCGATCGCGCGGAGCTGCCCGAACTCCTGGTCGAGCACGCCGACCCGGACGGTCTTGCCGGTCTTCACCAGCCCGGAGCCGACCGTGATGGTCCCGGCGATCAGGCCGAGCAGGGTCGACTTGCCGGATCCGTTCGCCCCGAGGATGCCAGTGCGTTCGCCGGGACCTATGCGCCATTCCACGTCACGCAGGACGGGACGCCCGTCGAAGGAGACCGACGCGTCCAGCAGGTCGATGACGTCCCTGCCCAGCCGTGCCGTCGCGAGGCGGGAGAGCTCCACCCGGTCGCGCGGCGGCGGGACGTCGGCGATGAGCGTGTTCGCGGCCTCGATACGGAACTTCGGCTTGGACGTGCGCGCGGGGGCGCCCCGCCGCAGCCAGGCCAGTTCCTTGCGCATCAGGTTCTGCCGTTTCGCCTCGCTGGCCGCGGCCTGCCGGTCCCGCTCGACGCGCTGGAGCACGTAGGCGGCATAGCCCCCCTCGAACGGCTCGACGGTCTGGTCGTGCACCTCCCACGTCATGGTGCAGATCTCGTCGAGGAACCAGCGATCGTGCGTGACTACCAGCAGACCACCGGTGTTGCGGGCCCAGCGCCGCCTGAGGTGGTCGGCGAGCCAGGTGATGCCCTCCACGTCGAGATGGTTGGTCGGCTCGTCCAGGACGATGACGTCCCATTCGCCCACCAGCAGGGCGGCCAGCGCGACACGGCGTCGCTGCCCCCCGGACAGCTCGCCCGCCTTGGCGTCCCAGGGGATGTCCGCGACCAGCCCCGCCATGACGTCGCGCACGCCCGCGTCGCCCGCCCACTCGTGCTCCGGCCGGTCACCGACGATCGTCTGGCCGACGGCGCGCGCGTGGTCGAGCGTGTCGGACTGGTCGAGCGCGCCCACCCGCACGCCGCCGCGGCGGGTCACCCGTCCCGAGTCCGGCGACACCTGGCCCGAGAGCATCCCCAGCAGGCTGGACTTGCCATCGCCGTTGCGCCCCACGACCCCGATCCGGTCGCCCTCGTTCACGCCGAGCGTCACCGAGTCGAAGACGACCCGCGTCGGATACTCCAGATGTAGGGCTTCCGCTCCGAGAAGATGGGCCACCTTCTCAGCCTATGGTCGAGCCGGTTCGGGCAGTGAGCGCCCGAACCGGCTCGATGCGCGGATCGGTCAGCTGGCGGCGGATGGAGCGGTCGTGGCCAGCTTCGCGAGGCGGTCCGGGGTTGCCCAGCGGACGTCGCGGACCAGACGGGTCAGCTCCATCGCCTTGATGAGGTAGAAGCTGGTGTCGATCTGCCAGAACTTCACCCCGTGCCGAGCCGACGTCGGCTCGGCGTGGTGCAGGTTGTGCCACGACTCGCCCATCGACGGCAGGCACATCCACCAGACGTTGCCCGACCGGTCACGCGACTTGTAGGGGTGCCGACCGGCGACGTGGCAGATGCTGTTCACGGACCAGGTGGTGTGGTGCAGAAGCGCGACCCGCACCAGGCCGCCCCAGAAGAACGCCCGCAAGGCCGCCTCGAACGAGCCGCCCCACAGCCCGCCGATGAGGGCCGGCAGCGCCAGGCTCAGGAACGCGCAGGCCGCGAACGTCCGGCTCACGAGGACGATGTCGCGGTCGTCGAGCAGGTCGGGCGCGTAGCGGCGCTGGTCGGTCTGCTCGACGTCGAACAGCCAGCCGATGTGCGCGTGCCACAGGCCCCGGGTCAGCGCGCGGGTGCCAGGGCCGTACCGCCACGGCGAGTGCGGGTCGCCATCCTTGTCGCTGTAGGCGTGGTGACGGCGGTGGTCGGCGACCCAGCGGATGACCGGGCCCTCGATGGCCATGTTGCCGAACACGGCGAGCGCGATACGGACGGGCCTGGACGTCTTGAAACCCCGGTGGGTGAAATACCGGTGGAAACCGACCGTCACGCCATGCCCGGTTATGGCGTACATGAACGCGGCAATCACCACGTCGTGCCAGGTGATCCACCGATCCCACAGCAACGGGACGGCGGCGATCAGTGCGGCGATCGGCACGATGATGATCGTCGCGAGCACCACCTGCTCGGTACGGGCCTTCGCCATCCATCGCGGGACGCTGGTGTGTTCGCTGTCGGTAACGCTGGCCGAACCGGGCGTCAGGCCTGTGGCCGCGCCCTCCCGATCCGGCGGGCTGGAGTCAGTCGGCGGCACCGTCTCGGTCGTCGCGGTCATCGCGGCATCCTGTCTGTCGCGGCAGGTCCACACATCTGGTCCTCTTGGGCTCACGGTAACGGTCGCCAGGGTGCGTAGGCCCCCGTGACGGCAACCGTGACACAAACTCTTTCGGTCCTCTCGTGGCCTCTAACTACCCGTCCGCCGGCCGGTTACCGCTCGCCGAGAGTTTCGTCCGCATCGTGACGTTCTGTGCCCGATCCATGCACCCCGACGAGACGAGCCAGCCCTTCCCGGCCCAGAAAGCGGAGCGTTTGTCAACACCTACCCACAGGTAGCCCAGACAACCAAGCCCGCACGTCGCCGTTTAAAGACGCAGAGTGCCTGGCACCTGGACCTCAGACGGACCCCCAAGCCACCCCAGGAGCGCCGCCAGGCACGACACCGGGAAGGCAAGCCGAAGCCGACCAAAGGCCGGCAAGCACACAACCCCGCCGCTAACACGCCAACCACGCCCCAGCCCCAACCACGACGGGGGCCCAAGGGGGGCGAAGCTTCTTGATGTGGGGTCTGGGCTCGGCCACGGGGCAAAATCACGCCCACCGTCGAAGCCGACCCAAAGGTCGGCGAGCGCACAACCCCGCCGCTAACACGCCAACCACGCCCCAGCCCCAACCACGATGGGGGTCCAGGGGGCGAAGCCCCCTGGCGTGGGGTCCGGGGCTCGGCCCCGGGGTAGAATCACGGCCCCCGGCGAAGCCGACCAAAGGTCGGCGAGCACGCAGCCCCAGCTCGCTCCGCCGCCACGACTCGAACGTGGACTAGAAGAACCAAAATCTCCTGTGCTGCCTATTACACCACGGCGGACCGCGAAAACAGCAGAAGTCTACCATCGCCAGCTTGCTCGACGTCGAATTCCCCACCCCCTGGTCCTGGGCTGGACGGCCAGCGCGGACTCACCACGGTCGACCTGATGCTGAGTGCACGGACGGCGCCGGGCCCGCGGTCGCCTGTCCGTCGTTCTTCTCGTCACGGTTTTCCGGGGAGTCGTTTCTGCCGCGGATCTCTCCGCGTGCCGTGAGGAAATGACGATGGGGTGGGATGAAGGAGGAAGGTGGCCGGGTAGGGTGTGGGCGTCGGCGGGGAGCGCGGGTTGGACGCGGTCCAGGCCCGGCGCGGATCACAAGGGGAGCGGTCGTGACCCAGACACGTCTGGCGGCCACCATCGTCTTGGCTGCGGGCGCGGGGACCCGAATGCGGTCCGCCACGCCGAAGGTGCTACACCGCGTCGCCGGGCGGTCTCTGCTCGACCACGTCCTAGCCGCCGCGGGCCCGCTGGGCGCGCGTCACACGGTGGTCGTCATCGGGCATGGGCGAGAGGAAGTCGCGGCGTCGCTGCGGAACCGCGACGGGGTACGCACCGTCGTGCAGGACCAGCAGGGTGGCACCGGGCACGCGGTGCGGGTCGCGCTCGGCGCGCTGGACGGCCTGCGTCCCGACGACTGGGTCGTCGTGCTGCCCGGCGACACTCCGCTGCTAACCGCCGAGACGCTCACCTCGCTGCTCGCGCTGCACGCCGACCGCGGCGCGGCGGCGAGCGTGCTGACGGCGGTGGTGCCCGACCCGACCGGCTACGGGCGCATCGTGCGCGACCCCGCCGGCGGGTCCGTACGGGCGATCGTCGAGCAGCGGGACGCGGACGCGGCGACCGCGGCGATCCCGGAGGTCAACGCCGGGGTCTATGTCTTCACCGCCGGAATGCTGCGCTCGGCGCTGGGCCGGCTGACGACGGACAACGCGCAG
Organism: Pseudofrankia coriaricola; assembly: GCF_032027725.1. Lineage (NCBI taxonomy): Bacteria > Bacillati > Actinomycetota > Actinomycetes > Frankiales > Frankiaceae > Pseudofrankia > Pseudofrankia coriaricola. The sequence goes on from NZ_JASNFO010000031.1 coordinate 142,139, forward strand.
GGCGAGGAATACCTCACCGATGTGATCGGGCTGCTGGTGGCCGACGGCGAGCCCGTCGCGGCGCACACCGCCCCCGACGCGGGTGAGACAGCCGGCGTCAACGACCGGGTGCAGCTCGCCGCGACCGGCGCGGTACTGCGTGACCGGCTCGCGCGGGCGGCGATGCTCGGCGGCACCACGATCGTCGACCCGGCGACCACCTGGATCGACGCGGGCGTGACGTTCGAGCCGGACAGCACGGTGCTGCCGAACACCCACCTACGCGGCGCCACCCACCTAGCCGCTGGCAGCGTGGTCGGGCCGGACAGCACCCTGACTGACACCGTCGTGGAGTCCGGGGCGTTCGTCGAGCGCAGCACGGTCACCGGGTCGTGGATCGGCCCGGGCGCCGGTGTGGGCCCGTACGCGCACCTGCGGCCGGGGACCCGCCTCGGCCCGAACGGCCGGATCGGGGCGTACGTCGAGACCAAGTCCGCCGAGATCGGCGCCGGTACCAAGGTGCCGCACCTCGCCTACGTCGGCGACGCGACCGTCGGTGAGCGGTCCAACATCGGCTGCGGCACGGTGTTCGCCAACTACGACGGCGTTCACAAGCATCGGACCGTGGTCGGCTCGGACGTGAAGATCGGTAGTGACACGGTGCTCGTCGCCCCGGTCGTGATCGGTGACGGTGCCTATACCGGCGCCGGGGCGGTGGTCCGGTCGGATGTCCCGCCGGGCGCGCTCGCCATCACCGAGGGCCGGCAGCGCACCATTGAGGGGTGGGTCGAGCGGTCCCGTCCGGGCACGGCCGCGGCTGCCGCCGCCAACCGGGCGGGCGAGGCCTCTCCGACAAACGACGCACAGCCGGCATCCGATCGTCTAGCCGTGAACTAGGCCACATCACTCCCTCGCCGTCTCGCATCGCTGGCATTCGCGAGCGGCGCCACGGAACCTAGGGGGCTGGTTGGGGCCGGCATGGGCGCCAGGAGACGTCAAGGAGACACGGTGGGCTACCAGACGGAGAACCGGCGCAGCCTGATGCTCTTCTCGGGCCGCTCCCATCCGGACCTCGCGGCCGAGGTGGCGCAGAAGCTCGGCGTGCGGACGGTGCCGACCAGCGCGTACGACTTCTCCAACGGCGAGATCTTCGTGCGGTTCCAGGAGTCCGTCCGCGGCTGCGACGCCTTCGTCCTGCAGGCGCACTCCGCGCCGGTGAACACCTGGCTGATGGAACAGCTGATCATGGTGGACGCGCTGAAGCGCGCCAGTGCCAAGCGGATCACCGTCGTCGCCCCGTTCTACCCGTACGCCCGGCAGGACAAGAAGCACCGCGGCCGCGAGCCGATCTCCGCCCGGCTGGTCGCCGACCTGTTCAAGACCGCGGGCGCGCACCGGCTGATGTCGGTCGACCTGCACACCGCGCAGATCCAGGGCTTCTTCGACGGCCCGGTGGACCACCTGTTCGCCCTGCCGCTGCTGGCGGACTACATCGAGAGCAAGGTCGACGCCTCCGAGGTGACCGTGGTGGCGCCCGACTCCGGCCGGGTCCGCGTCGCCGAGCGCTGGACGGACCGGCTCAGCTGCCCGCTCGCGATCATCCACAAGCGTCGCGACAAGGACGTCCCGAACCAGGTCAAGATGTTCGAGGTGGTCGGCCAGGTGGCCGGGCGCACCTGCGTCATCGTCGACGACATGATCGACACCGCCGGCACGATCACCAAGGCGGCCGAGGCCCTGAAGGCCAACGGGGCCAGCACGGTCATCGCCGCCGCGACCCACGGGGTGCTGTCCGGCCCGGCGATCGACCGGCTGAAGAACTCCGACATCAGCGAGGTCGTGCTGACCAACACCCTGCCGCTGCCCGCCGACGCCAGGATTGACAAGATCACCGAGCTGTCGATCGCGCCGCTGCTCGCCGCCGCGATCAAGGAGGTCTTCGAGGACGGCTCGGTCACCAGCCTCTTCGGCGGAGATGCTTGATTTTCTAGTTCCCTATGTTGCTGGCTCGCTCCGTCCGGGCACGGCGCTACGGCCCCTTACTCGCTTCGCTGGTGGCCGAATGATTTAGCGGGCCGGGCGGAAGGTTGTTGCTGGTTCGCTCCGTCCGGGCACGGCCCTCCGGCAGCCCGCTCGCCTGGCGGCTCGCGGGCTACCTCCGGGCCGTGTCCTCCTCCGCGCCAGCACGGTCGCCTGCCGCTGTAGCGTCACCCAGCCCCCCGCGGGGGGCCACTTCGCTTCGCTCGTGGACTCTGAACCGCTGCTGGTCGTGTTCCGTACCGATCAGGCACAAAGGCCACCCCACGAGCGAAGCGAAGTGCTCCTCGCGAACGCGGCTGTCTTCGGTTTGGTGACGTACAGCGGAACGCAACCGAGCTGGGCGCGGAGGCGCACCTCGCGGAGGCCCTCCTACGAGCGAAGCGACGTAGGGGGGCCGCAGCGAGGTCGCCGGAGCGCCCGTGAGCGCAGGAGGACGGCGCGCGGAGGTCCCGTGGGAGCGAAGCGAGTACGGGGCCGTAGCGCGCCGCCCGCACGGAGCGAACCAGCAAGCAACCTTCCACCCCGGCCCAAATCTTTGAGGAGGGCGCCGCCCGCACGGAGCAAACCAGCAACTCAGATCCAACCCGGGAACCACATGCGGGCGCGCCAGCCGGAGAGTGGGATCTGCTGGGCGGCGAGGATCGGGTAGAAGTAGGCGAACAGCAGGACGACGGCGATCAGGTAGACGCCGACTGACAGCGCGCCCACGAGTCGCCTGGTATCGGACGCCTCGCGCGGCCCCAGTGCGAGGCCGGCGGTCGCGGTGATGCCGAGGACCAGGAATGGCAGCAGCGGCAGCGCGTAGAAGAAGAACATCGTCCGGCTCGGGACGAGCTCCCAGGGCAGGAACGACGAGGCGAAGCCGACCAGCACCAGCGCGGCCCGCCAGTCCCGCCGGACCACCCACAACGCCAGCATCACCACCAGGCAGGCCGTGCCGACCCACCAGACGGCCGGGTTGCCGATCGCCAGGACCTCGCGGGAGCAGCCGCCAGCGGAGGTGCAGCCCTTCTGGCCGTACGCCGGGCCGTCGTAGTAATAGGGCACCGGCCTGCCGAGAACCAGCCAGCTGAACGGCGCGGACTGCGCCGGGTGCGGCGAGGTCCTGGTGGTCAGATGCTCGTGGAAGTTGAAGATCGCGTCCTGGTAGGCCCACCAGCCCCGCCACATCGCCACGAACCCGTTGCCGTAGGCGTGGCGGTCGTAGCCCCCGTCGGTGACGAACCAGCCCGTCCAGGTCGCAAGGAAGGTCGCGATCGGCAGGGGCACATAGCAGCCGAACCAGGCCGGGACATCCCGCCTCAACGCCCCCAGGATCGGCTGCCGCGCTCCCGCGGTCCGCCGGGCGCCCGCGTCCCAGGCGATCGCCAGCACCGCGAAACCGAGCAGCGTGTACACGCCGCTCCACTTCACGCCCATCGACGCGCCCAGGAAGAACCCGGCCGCGAGCCGCCAGGGGCGCAAGCCCAGCTTCGGCCCGTAACGAACGTCGCGCTCGCGGGCGGCCCGTTCGCGCGCGGCCCGGTCGCGGGCGCCAAGGGCCTCCTCGACAGCCGTGCCACCGCCGGCGGACGGGGGCGCGTCCCTGTCCTCATCCGTCGGCACGGCGGCAAGCGCGGCCGTCCGGTCAGCGAGCTTCGAGCGCCCATAGTCGCGGTCAAGAACCAGGCAGGCCAGCGCCACGATCAGCAGCGTCATCAGGAAGATGTCGAGGATGCCGATCCGGCTCTGGACGAACTCCAGCCCGTCGAATGCCAGGAGGAGCCCGGCGAAGCAGCCCAGGATCGTCGACCGGAACATCCGCCGCGCCGTGCGGGTCAGCACCAGCACCGCGATGGTCCCGAACAACGCCGACGCGAACCGCCACCCCAGCTCGGGACTTCCGTGCACCGCGCCCGAGCAGTCCGTGTAGCCGAAGAGCTTCTCCGACGCCGCCATGAACCACTTACCCAGCGGGGGGTGCACGACGTAGCCGGGGCCGACGCAGTTCTTGCTGTCCACCTCGTAGCCGTGGGTCATCAGGCCCCAGGCGTCCTTGGTGTAGTAGACCTCGTCGAAGTAGATGCCCTTCGGCTCCGTCAGCCGCCAGAACCGCAGGATGCCCGCGACCAGCGTGACGGCGAGCGCGGCCAGCCAGCCGGCGAGGCGGTCGGACGGCATCGGCGGGCAGAGCCGGTCATGCAGTGGCCCGCGCCCGCGCACCTCACCGACGTGGTCGCTCACGCCCACGTGCCCCGCGGCCGCGGGCGCGGCCGGGCCGGAATCGGCCAGGGTCGGATGGGCCGTCGTCGTCACGGTCACGCCATCAGCGTAGGTCGTCCGGGCTGAAAGACTGCGCAGTGTCCGAACGATGCACGATCATGATCTTCCCGTGTGAATCCGGAGACCTCCGGACAGACGGTCAGTCGCCCGGCTGGGACACCCGTCCAGACGGGGCAGGACGCGGCCAGGCGAGACGAGACAGGGGCGACGATGACCGGGTTGCTGATCGTGTGCGGGGCGCCCATCGGTGACCCGCGAGACGCCAGTCCCCGGCTCGCCGAGGTGCTGACGACGGCGGACGTCGTGGCCGCCGAGGACACCCGGCGGGTCCGCCGGCTCGCGCACGCGCTCGACGTGACCATCACCGGGCGGGTCATCTCCTGCTATGACGCGGTCGAGGGCGCCCGGGCCGCCGCCCTGACGGAGCAGCTGCTCGCGGGCCGGACGGTCGCGCTCATCACCGACGCTGGGATGCCGGCGGTCTCCGACCCCGGCTTCCGGGTGGTCGCGGCGGCGGCCGCCGCCGGCGTGGCCGTCACCGTCGTGCCCGGGCCGTCCGCGGTGACCGCGGCGCTGGCCGTCAGCGGGCTGCCGAGTGACCGGTTCACGTTCGAGGGCTTCCTGCCGCGCCGCGGCGGCGAACGCCGCTCTCGGCTGCGCGAGCTAGGGGCCGAGCGGCGCACGATGGTCTTTCTGGAGGCTCCGCACCGGCTGGCCTCGAGTCTGGCCGACCTCGCCGCCGTCTTCGGCGCCGACCGCCCCGCCGTGCTGTGCCGGGAGCTCACCAAGACCTGGGAGGAGGTCGTGCGCGGCGACCTCGGGCGGCTGGTGGGCTGGACCACCGACGGCCGTGAGATCCGGGGCGAGCTCACTCTGGTCATCGGCGGCGCCCCCGCCGGCCCACGCCGGCCCACCGCGACGGCCCTCACCGGCGCCGCCACCCCGGCCGCGCCCGCGGGCGCGGCCGGCGGGGCCGCCACGACGGACGCGAACGGCCGAGGCACGGATGGGACCCGCGACCGCTCCGTGGTTGGCGGGCCTGCCGTGGACGACGAGGATGCCGTGGACGACGAGGAGCCGCTCGGGCCGCCCGCTCCCCCGACCCCGGCCGAGCTCGCCGAGGCGGTTGCCGGCCACGAGGCCGCCGGACTCTCCCGCGCCGACGCCCGCCGGGCCGTCATGGTCGCCTACGGCGTCTCCCGTGCCGACGTCTACGCGGCTCTCCTCGCCGCCCGCCCCAAGAACTCCGCCAGCGGCTCGTCCTGACAAGCCAGGGCACGGTCAGATCGCGGCGGTCAGGGCTGTGCGGCGCGGGCGGCGGCCAGGCGGCAGTAGGCGGCGACGTCGAGGGTCTCGCCGCGGGCGCCGGAGTCCACGCCGGCCGCGGCGGCGATCCGGTCGACGGCGGCGGGCGAGCCGGCCCAGCCGGCCAGCGCCGTGCGCAGCGTCTTGCGGCGCTGGGCGAAGGCCCCGTCGACCGCGGCGAACACGTCGGCGCGCAGCGCCTCGGGCGCGGGCGCCGGCCGGCGGGCGAACGCCACCAGCCCGGAGTCGACGTTCGGCACCGGCCAGAACACCGACCGCGGGACCAGCCCGGCGGAACGCGCTTCGGCGTACCAGGCGAGCTTGACGCTCGGCACGCCGTAGACCCGGCTGCCCGGCGGGGAGGTCAGCCGGTCGGCCACCTCGGCCTGGACCATCACCAGGCCGCGCTGGATCGACGGGACCCGAGCCAGCAGCCCGAGCAGCAGCGGCACGGCGATGTTGTAGGGCAGGTTCGCCGCGAGCACGCCCGGCGCGTCCTCGGCCGCCGGTTCCGCCCCCGCCAGCGTGTTCGCCCCCTCCGGTGGGGGCGACAGGTCGGCGGGGCCGAGCCGCAGAGCGTCCTGGGTGAGAACAGTGAGCCGCCCGGCCACGGCGGGGCCAAGCCGGGCGGCGGCGGTCGCCGGCAGCGCAGCCGCGAGCGGCGGGTCGACCTCGACGGCGACCACCCGGCGCGCGGCGCCGAGCAGGCCGAGGGTCAGCGACCCGAGCCCTGGCCCCACCTCGAGCACCACGTCGTCCGGCCCGACGCCGGCCAGCCGTACCAGCCTGCGGACCGTGTTGGGGTCGACCAGGAAGTTCTGCCCGCGCTTCTTCGTCGGCCGCAGGTCCAGCGCCGCCGCGATCGCCCGGATGTCAGCACCGGACAACAGCCCGCCCACCCGCTCACCCGCCGAGGCGCCGCTTACCAAGGCCCGAACACTCGTCTGGCGGTCGCGGCGACGGTGGCGGCCAGCTCGTCGACCGGCATGCCGCGGACCTCGGCGATCGCACGCAGGGTCAGCGGCACCAGGTAGGGGCCGTTGGGCCGGCCGCGGTAGGGCATCGGGGTGAGGAACGGCGAGTCGGTCTCGACGAGCAGCAGATCCGCGGGTGCGACGGCCGCGGCGGCGCGCAGCCCCTCCGCGTTCTTGAAGGTCACATTTCCGGCGAAGGACATCACGTAGCCGGCGTCGGCGCACGTCTTCGCCATCCCGGCGTCGCCCGAAAAGGCATGGAAGACGACCGTCTCGGGTGCGCCCTCCTCGGCCAGGATCCGCAGCGTGTCGGCGTGCGCCTCCCGGTCGTGGATCATCAGCGGCCGCCCCGTCTCCTTCGCGATCGCGATGTGGCGGCGGAAGCTCACCTGCTGGGCGGCGTGCTGCTCGGGTGCCGTCCGGTAGTAGTCCAGGCCGGTCTCGCCCACGGCGCGCACCTTCGGCAGCCGGGCGAGCGCCGTGAGCTCGGCGAACGTCCGCTCGTCGACGCCGCGCGCGGCCTCGTTGGGGTGGATCGCGACGGCCGCGTAGACGTCCGGGAACTGGCCCGCGACGTCGGCCTGCCAGCGACTGGTCGGCAGGTCCACCCCGACGGTGACCATCCGGCGGATGCCGACGGCTCGGGCGGCCGCGACCGCCTCGGCCGGGGAGGTATCCATCAGGTCGAGGTGGCAGTGGCTGTCGATGATCTCGACGCCGAGCGGGTCCGGCGCGGGCGGCGGCTCACCCTTGCGTCCCGTGTCCTTAGCGCGCGCATTTTCGGCCGTCACCGGTCCACCCCTACCAAAGACCTCACACCTACCTTCACGGGCTTGTTGGCGCCCGGATACGCTGCGGCAGGACGCTGTTCGCGTGGTTCCAGATCCTATGGCTCGCGGATGGCAGTCCTCGTGTGGCCAGATCCGGGGGTCTGGCCGCCCTGCCAGCATCGGGGATGCCACTCCATGGGTCGCTTGCTACACGGATGCCGATGACCGCTCTGAACGTCGCCCTTGTCACTCCACTCGCCGGTCCCGACGCGACGCAGGGTCTGGCGAGCGTGCGCGGGCTGACCCTGTGGGCTCGGGACGAGTATCTGCCCCCGCCGTGGACCGAGATCAGCGTGACGGCCTATGACGCCTACCCCGACCCGGCGGCGGCGATGCGGTCCGCGGTGGCCGCCAGGCCCGCGGCGATCATCGGCCCGTACGGCCGGCGCGCGGCGCTCGCCGCGACCTCCGCGACCGACCGGGTGGTCTTCAACGCCGGCGCCCCGACCACCCGGTTCATGCGCCAGGCCTACCCCAAGGTCATCAACATCGCCGCCCCGTCGTCGACCTGGCCGCGCCAGGTGCTCACGCTGGTCCGGTCCGCGGACCGGACCGCCCGCAAGGCCGTCCTGCTGCTGGCGGCCGGCGACTTCGCGGTCGAGGCCACGGCCAGCACGAAGGCGGCCGCCCGCTCGCTCGGGTTCGAGGTCACCACCAGCACGTTCGGCCCGGGCCAGGCCGCGATCGCGGCCAGCCGGCTGCCCACCGCCGATGTGCTGATCGTGCATGCCGACCCGGACGACGAGCTGACGGCGGCCAATGCCCTGCTGCGACGCCCGTGGAAGGCCGCCGCCTTCTCCACCGCGGTCAGCGTCCAGGGCGCCGCCACCTTCGGCGACTCCAGTGACGGCCTCCTCGCGCCCGGCAGCTGGCTGCCGGACAGCATGGCCGAGACGACCACTGGCCCGAACGCCTGGGCGTTCACCGCCGACTTCAGCGCCCTGCACGGCACGCCGCCCACGGCGACCGCCGCCTGGACGTTCGTGGCCGGCCTGATTCTCGGCGCCTGCATCCGCCGCTCCGGCAGCGCCGACGACACCGCGGTACTCGCCGCGGCCCGCGGCCTGGACACCACGACGCTGCTCGGCCGGTTCCGCCTCGACGAGACGACCGGCCTGCAGGTGGGCCACCAGATCCCGATCGTGCAGTGGCAGTCGGGCACGTCCTGGACGGTGTGGCCCCGGGAGGGCGCGCGGGCGCGGTTCGCGCATCCCCGCTGGCAGGCCCGCACGGCGAACCCCGGCCTCACCCCGCGTCCGTACCGCTGACCGGCGTTCGCCGGTCGTGGACGGTGGCTGGCTGGTGCCGTGGCCGGGTTCGCCGGCAGGTGAAAGGCTGGGTTGGCGCGGCGCTGTGACGAGGGTGCCGCCGAGGCGAAGATCCGGCCGAAGGCCGCGTGGCGGGGGGTACCTGATGACGACAGGACCCGTCGCGCCGCCAGCGTCCTCCTCCGGTGGGTCGGCGCGGCCAGCGGCCAGCGGCAAGGTCCCCGACGGGGCTCGCGGGCCAGGCGGCGGCGTCCCCCACGGCGGCCCGGCCGGGCCGGGCGGCGCGCCCGGCGCGCTACGCCGCCGTCGGCTGCTGCGCAGCGCCGCCGGGCTGTTCGCGGTCGCGTTCATCCTGACCACGGCGAAGCTGTTCGTGTTCCCGAAGCGGGACGTGCCGGCGCCCGTCGACGCGATCGTGATGTTCGCCGGTAGCCCCGGGCGCCTGGAGCTCGCCGTCTCGCTCGCCCGCTTCGGGTATGCCCCGGTGCTCGCGGTCTCCCAGCCGACCCCGGACAACATCTGCCCGCCGGACACGATCCCGGCTGTCGAGGTCATCTGCTTCCACCCCCAGCCGCTGACCACGCAGGGTGAGTCACGCTGGACGGCCGCGGCGGCGGCCGCCCGTGGCTGGCGGTCCATCATCGTGATCACGTCGACGACGCAGGACAGCCGGGCGCGGCTGCGGCTGGGCCGCTGCTACGACGGCCAGATCAAGATCATCCCTATCGACCCGCCAAACCGGGCCACCTGGGCTTACATGATCACCTACGAGTGGGCCGCGATGGCCAAGGCCCTCGTTCTCCAGCGCGGCTGCTGACCGCCGCGGCGCGGGCCTCCGCCCGCCGCTGTCCCCTCCGCGCTGCCCGCGCTGTTCCCGGCGCGTGTGGCCCAGTCGGTCAGAGGCCGTCGACGCCGACGGCACGGCGGACGCCGGCGAGGATCGGGCGCGCACGCTCGCGGGCGCGCTCCGCGCCCTCGGCCAGGATCGCGTCGATCTCGCTGTCCGGCTCCATCAGCTCCTCGTAGCGCTTCCGCAACGGGGCCAGCTGGGCGTTGAGCTCCTCGAACAGGGCGTTCTTCAGCTCACCCCAGCCCGTGCCGCCCGCCTCCAGCCGCCGGCGCATCTCGGCGACGTCCTCGGGCGCGGCGAAGTTCTCGTAGAGGTGGAACGCCGCCGAGCTGTCCGGGTCCTTCGGCGCCTCGACCGGGGTGCTGTCGCTCTTGATCGACCGCACGAGCTTGCGCAGCCGGGCCTCCGGGGCGAACAGCGGGATCGTGTTCTGGTACGACTTGCTCATCTTGCGCCCGTCGAGGCCGGGCAGCACCCGCCCCGACTCGCCGGGCGGCGTGACCGCCTCGGGAATCTTCAGCGAGAAGACGTCGCCGAACAGGTGGTTGAACGAGCCGGCGATGTCGGCCGCGTACTCCAGGTGCTGGACCTGGTCCTGGCCGACCGGCACGACGTCCGCATTCATGATCAGAATGTCGACCGCCATCAGCACGGGGTAGTTGAACAACCCCATGTTGATGCCGGCGTCGAGGTCGGCCAGCCCCGCCTCGGCGTTACGGTCGCGGGCGGCCTTGTAGGCGTGCGCCCGGTTCATCAGGCCCTTGCCGGTGACGCACGACAGCACCCACTGCAGCTCGAAGACCTCGGGAATGTCGGACTGCCGGTAGAAGATCGTCTGCTTCGGGTCGAGGCCCAGCGTGATCCAGGTGGCCGCCACCGAGCGGGTCCAGCTCGCCATCTGAGCGCGGTCACGCACCGACGTCAGCGCGTGATAGTCGGCGATGAAGTAGAGCGACTCGAACCTCGACGCCATCTCCAGCGCCGGCCGGATCGCCCCGATGTAGTTGCCCAGATGCGCGTCACCAGTCGGTTTGATGCCGGTGAGCGAGACCTTCTGGCCCTCGTGTGCCATGCGCCTCAGTCTACGGACGCCGCGGGCCGCCCCCTCGGTCCGTCAGGCCGAGGAAGCGGGCGCGGCGCGGCGATGGCGGGCGGCATAGGCCAGCATGAAGCGGACGTGCCGGCCAGCGTCACGAAGCGAATGCAACTTCGAGACGCCGGACCGCGGGTGGTAGGTGATAGGGACCTCCTCGACCCGCAGCTGGCTCGCCGCCGCCGCGACAATCAGCTCCGAGGCCAGTTCCATCCCGCCGTGACACGGCGCCATCCGCTCGTAGGCGGCCCGGGTGAAAGCCCGCATCCCCGAATGCGCGTCGGAGGTCCGCAGCCCGAACAGCCGGTTGAGCATCCGGGTGAGCACCGGGTTGCCGATGTGCTGGTGTGTCCACGGCATCGCCCCCGGCAGGATCTCACCGGTGAACCGGGAGCCCAGGACGTAGTCGGCGTCGCCGGCGCGCAGCGGCGCCAGCAGGCCGGGAAGTTCGCCGAAGTCATACGAACAGTCCGAGTCGCCCATGACCAGGTATCTACCGCGCGTAGCGGCGAACCCGGCAAGGTAGGCGTTCCCATATCCGCGGCGAGGCTCGCGCACCACCCATGCTCCAGCTTCGGCGGCGACCCGGCGTGAGTCGTCCATCGAGCCGTTGTCGGCCACGATGACCTCCCCCGGCAGGCCGGTCGCGGCGATGCCCGCCAAGGCCGCGCGCACGCAGCGGCCCACCGACTCCCGCTCGTTCAGGCACGGCATCACGACGGAGACCATGGGCCGGCCGCGCGCCGGCGAGGTGGCCGCCGGTGGTGACTGGCCGGTCAGGCGCCACGGGTCGGGCTGAGCATGCCGCGTGGCCAGGCGCGTTCGACGCGCCGCCGCGGGCGTCCGGCCCACCGGCGGGCTCTGGGCGGGAGCGGCCGCGCCGGCTGCCGCCTGCGTGGGAGACGCCACCCGAACTGGCGAGGCCGGACGTGCTGGGTTGGCGGGGCGCGTCGACATTCCCGCCTGGTCCACGCCTCCCGCCGCCACCTGGGTGGCGGCGGGAGGCGCCTGCGGCGTCGGGGGCGCGGTTCTGGTCGCGGTCGGTGCCGCTCGGCCGGCCCGCTGGCTGCGTCTGGTGGCCGGGCGTCGCTCCGGCCTCGAGGTGTGCTCGGTCACGCAGATTCGTCTACCCCTTCCGAGGCGGAGAACGCACAGTGCCCGACCTGGCACGAAATGGCACCACCTCTAGGTGGAAGTCGAGTCGGGAAGGAGACAACGAAGTCGTCCGATGACGATGAGTGGACAACGGTAGATCACGCCACCCCGCATGATCGCGAGGTGGAGGGGGGTCATTGGAAGCGGAGCGGCCCGGTCAGGGATCGTGGAGTCACCACGTCCCGCGCCGGGCGCGGCAGCCGCGGTCAGATTCCGCGTGTCTGAGGGCGCCGGCGGCATGACCAGGGAACGCGCGGCGAGTCCTGCCGCGCCTCCGGGGCATTCGGGGGGGCCAGTCCGGCCGCTCCGGTGCAGGGACGGCGATCGAGAGGAATCACCATGGCGGATGTGTCGGTGCGCTTCGCGATGACCGACGACAGCGAGATCGTGCTGAACCTCTCGCTGACCCAGGCGATCCGGCTGACGGAGGCGATCGCGTCCAAGGTGAGCCAGGCCATGACCGAGCAGCCCCGCGGGATGGGCGGCCCGATGACCGGCTCGATGCCCGCGGGCATGACCGGCGGCCTGAACGGCACCGGCGCCTACCCGCCCGGGGTCCGGCCCGGCCCCTACGGCGGCGCATAAACCGCCGCCCGCCAGCCGGCGGCCCCGTGGCCGGACCCGTGCCTGCCGCGCGCCCCGCCGGGCGGGTGCCGGCGCGGCCGAGCGTGCTGGCACCCGCGCACGCCGCGCGCAGGCCTGGCCACGGGCGGCGGCTGCCGGGTAGCCGACAGCTCCCGACCGTGCCGTCGACAGTGGAAGATACGGAAATCCGCTCGCCGGCCCGATAACCTAACCCCGAAGATCGCACGCGGCCAGCGCCGCGCGCCGTGGCTCGAGGCGAGCCGTCGGCGCGGGTGCCAGGCCGGCGAGCGCCGATCGGACCACAGCCGATCGGATCACAGCAGGCCCGCGGCCGCACCTGGCCCGGGCTACACGGACCGGGGCTACACAACCGAGCCGACGGGCGCGGAGGGCGAGGCAATGGCGGGACTGGACCGTTTCCGGGTGGTCGTGGAGGCGGGCCGTGGCCACGAGACCGGTGTGGTGGTCCGGCTGCCCGGCGTCCTCATCGTCGCCAGGGCCGGCCGGCCGCAGACGGCCGATACCGCGCGACGGCTGCTGGACCTGTGCGCCGAGGTCGTCGCCGAGCCGGGTGACTCGGCCAGCACCGGCCGCCGGCTGGTGCGCCGCGTGGCGGGGCTGCTCGCCGCCGCGGATCCGGAGGAGGTACCCGACTTCTCGCTGCTCACGGCGGTCGGGGAGCGAATCGCCGCGCTGGTTCACGGCGCGATGGATGTCGTCGCCGCGGGCCCGATCCCGCTCACCCTCTCCGGCATCGATTCGGCGACCTGGGTCGACCGGCTGCTCCCCGACGGGATCACCCATCTGCACATCGCCCCGTCCGGCTCTCTCGGCCTTCACAGAGCCCCGGACGACGAAGCGGAAATGACCGGGACCGGCCTCGGTTTCCCGCTCGACCTGCGCATCGGCGCGGTTCCCGGCATCGGCGCCAGCCTGCTGCCGTCCCGGGACGCGCCGCCGCCGGTCCCGAGGTCCGCGACCGACGACCTGCTCGCCGGCTACGGCCCGCCGCGCGAGCCGGCGACCGCCGCCGAGCGCATCCCCGTGCCGGCCGAGCGCACCCCGGAACAGCAGTCCATCGCTCCGCCGGTCCTTGCCCCGCTGCTGAGCAAGGAGGAGCAGGCGCACCGGGCGCAGTCCGGCGCCGAGCCGACCCAGGCGGCGGACTTCGACGAGCTCAACGAGCTGGACTACTTCGACCAGGACCCGCCCACCGAACTCGCCCGGCCGGCGCCGAGCGCGAACGGGCAGACGGACGGCCGGGCGCACGGCGAGCTCACCGAGGAGGACGACAGCGAGGCGCTGACCCAGCTGCCTGGCCAGACGTTCACCGTCTCGGACCTCATCGACGACGGCGACGACGCCCCGACGATGCTGCCGGGCAGCGACCAGGAGCAGCAGGTCGAGGGCGTGCTCTGCCCGAACGGGCATTTCAACCATCCGCAGGCGCCCTACTGCGCGCAGTGCGGCGCGTCGCTGTCCTCGACCGAAGGGCAGTCGGTATGGCGGCCCAGGCCGCCCATCGGCGTGCTGGTCTTCGACGACGGGCAGACGGTGCCCGTCGACATCGACCTCGTGATCGGCCGCCAGCCCGACCGTGACGACGCGGTACGCGCGGGCACCGCCCGGCCGCTGCCGGTCGAGGACGGCGAGAGCGCGGTCTCCCGGGTGCACGCCGTCATCACCCTGAACGGCTGGGACGCGGTGATCACCGACCGCGGCTCGGCCAACGGCACCTACATCGCGCCGCCCGAGGCGACCGTGTGGACCGCGTTGGACCCGCACCAGCCGGCGCCGCTGACCTCCGGTACCCGGGTCCAGGTCGGCAAGCGCACATTCGTCTTCAACAGCCAGGTAAACGCCTAAGGCGGGCGGCGCTGGACGCGCGCCCCGCCATCGGACGCTGAGCGGCGGCGGGCGCTGGACGCGCCGCCCGCCTGTCGGACGCTGAGCGTCCTCCCTGCGTGGTGACGGCTACATGTGTATGGCCGTGGTTGCTGTGACGCCGGGTCGAGGACGTGGCTGGTCTGGCGCTGCGCTAGTGGCGCCGTCACCTGCTGTGGTTGCGTGTCGCCTGGACCTGGCCGCTGGCCGTGGCGGTGCGGCCTTGTGACCGGGGCTGGCGTGGTTTCAGGCAGAGGACATGGCTGGTCTGACGCTGCGCTAGTGGCTCCGTCGCTCGCTGTGGCTGGGCCTCGAAGCCAGGCCGCGTGTCGGCTCGTGGTCTGGGGTCGGGGTTAGCCTTGGGGGGCGAACTCGTGTGACTGGCGCGCCGTCCCGACGGGACGGTGACCGGCGGGGGCACGTTCGGTCAACAAACCGGACCACTAGGAGCCGCCTTGCCGGAGCCCACCGCTACCCCGCCGACCGCGACCGAGGAAGCGCAAACCGCCACGCGGATGCTCTCCGCTTCCGGGGCGGCGGAGCCCGGCGACACGGCCTCGGCGTCAGCCGTATCGGAGCCGTCCGCCCTCGATCAGGCCGAGCTCGACCTTGAGTCCGCCCCGGCACGGCGGCGGCGGCCACGGCTGCTGTGGGCACCCCTGGTTGTTCTGGCCGCCGCCGCGCTGGTCGCGGCGGGGTTTGGCCTGCGCGGGCTGGCCGGCGGCGCCCCGGGCGACGACTCGGTCGACGCGGGCTTCCTGCGCGACATGACCGAGCACCACGCGCAGGCCGTGCAGATGAGCATGCTCGAGTTCAGCCACGGCGCGGACGAGAACACCATCGCAATCAGCCAGGACATCGCGCTCGGCCAGCAGCGCGAGATCGGGGTGATGGGATCCTGGCTCGCCGACTGGGGACTCGGTCAGTCGACCGTCGGCGAGCCGATGCGTTGGATGGGCGGCACCGGCGCCGCGGCCGATGGCCATGACATGGCGGGCATGCACGACGGATCCGGCTCGCTGGGCACCCCGGTCGGCACGGACGGAGTCCGGATGCCAGGCATGGCCAGCGGCACGGAGCTGACCCAGCTGGCCTCTTCCCAGGGGCGGGACAGCGACGTGCGGTTCCTCACGCTGATGATCCACCATCACCGCGGCGGGATCATCATGGCGCAGTTCGCCTCCCAGCACGCGAGCGAGGACAAGGTGCGCGCGCTGGCTAAGGCGATGGTTACCGTGCAGTCCTGGGACATCTCGCAGATGCAGTTCGATCTACAACGACTAGGAGCCCCGCCGGCCTGACGCGCCCCCGTCGAGGGTCGCCCTCGCCGCGACCATCGCGGAAAGTCCACGGCATCCCTGGGCCGACCATGCCGCCAGAAGATCATATTATGCGGATTCGGTAGGCTTCCTCCGTTTCGGCGGGCTGCCCGAGCCGCCAAGCGCTCCGGGGAGGTCGGCCGGATGCGCCCGCCGGGACCGCCTTTGCCCGCCGGCACCATCGCGCTGGCTCGCCAGGCACCGGACAGCCACCGGGGGCACCCGGGCTACCGGTGTCCCTGCTTGTGTGAGGTTCGTCATGTCCGCACTGCCAGGCCCTGTCCCAGTGCCGTCCCCCCGGACGCGCCGCGGCGCTACCCGTCTGGCAATCACGATGCCAGGGCTGCGCCGCGCCCTGCCAGGGCTGCGCAGGGTCCTGCCGGGGCCACGGCAGGCAAGCGTCGAGCTGGTCGCCGGGCTGGTCACGGCGCTGGCCCTGATCCCGGAGACCATCTCGTTCTCCGTCGTCGCCGGAGTGGATCCGGCGGTCGGGCTGTTCACCTCGTTCGTCATCTCGGCGGTGATCGCGTTCACCGGCGGCCGGCCGGCGATGGTCTCCGCGGCGGCCGGCTCGATGGCGCTCGTCGCCGCCCCGCTGGTACACGCGCATGGCTTCCAGTACCTCATGGCCGCGACGATCGCGGTCGGCATCCTGATGTTCCTGCTCGGCCTCGCCGGCGTCGCCCGCCTCATCCGTTTCGTGCCGCGGACCGTCATGATCGGATTCGTCAACGCGCTCGCGATCCTGATCTTCCTGGCTCAGATGCCGCATGTCTTCGGCCACGGCTGGCGGGTGTACCCGCTGGTCGCGGCGGGGCTGGCGATCCTGTTGATCCTTCCCCGGGTGACGAAGGCCGTGCCGGCGCCGCTCGCGGCCATCGCCCTGTTGACCCTCGTGACGACGACGTTCAACCTGGACGCGCCGACGGTCGGCGACGAGGGCGCGCTGCTCACCGGCCTGCCCCTGCCCGGCCTGCCGGACGTCCCGATGACCTGGGAGACCGTCCGGATCCTGCTGCCGTACGTGCTCGCGCTGACCGCGGTCGGCCTGCTGGAGACGCTGCTCACCGCGCAGATCGTCGACCGGATGACGGACACCCGCCATGACCCGAACCGGGAGGCCTGGGGGCTGGGCATCGCCAACCTCGTCGCCGGGGCGTTCGGCGGGATGGGCGGCTGCGCGATGATCGGCCAGACGATCCTCAACGTGTCGTCCGGCGGGCGCGGCCGGCTGTCCACCTTCGCCGCAGGCGGCTTCCTCCTGCTGCTGGTGCTGCCACTGCACGCGATCGTCGGCGTGATCCCGATGGCGGCCCTGGCGGCCGTGATGGTCGTCGTGGCGGCGATGACATTCGAGTGGAACAGCGTGCGCCCGACCACTCTGCGCCGGATGCCGGTCGGCGAGACGCTCGTGATGGTGGCGACGGTCGCCGTCGTCGTGCCGACCCACAACCTCGCGTACGGGGTGGTCGTAGGCGTGATCCTCGCCGCGCTGATGTTCACCCGCAAGGCCGCGCACCTGGCGAACGTGACCAGCGTGCTCGACCCGGAGGGCGGCGTCCGGATCTACGCGGTGCAGGGGCCGTTGTTCTTCGCGTCGACGGGCGAACTGGTGACCGCGTTCGACTACGCCCACGACCCGCCACGGGTCGTGATCGACCTTTCCGATGCCGACGTGCTGGACTCCGCGGCGGCCGCGGCGATCGACGACGTCCTGCACCGCTACGCGGGGCGGGGCCAGACAGCCGAGATCACCGGCGTCAGCCACGCCAGCGCGGCCCTGCTGCGCGGCATGACCAGCGCCAAGGCCGCGAGCTCCTAGGCAGGACGGTCCGGACCGCCGTCTGGGAGACCGCCGTCCGGGCGAGAGCGGCGCGCCGATCCGTGGAGTGGGTCACTGGGGGCGTCCCGCGCGGCCCGCGGCGCCGATAGTGAAAACGGCCACGGCTTCGGTCGGTGTGCGGATCATCCGCCGACCGCGGTGTCGAGGCCACGCAGGGCCTCCCGGGCCGCGCGGCGCGCCCGCGGGCCAGGGCATCCAGAGCATCGAGCACGCCTGGGGGTGCGGTGGGCACGAGCACGGTCGACGCGCAGGGCACGACGATCGCCGGGCCGGTCGGCGATCCTGCCGGCCGCCCCGGAGGAACGGACGGCGTCCCGCCCGTCGGCGCCGAGGAGCCGCCCACGGAACTCGCCGCGACGCTCCCGCCCGGCTCGTTCCCCCGCCCCGAGTCCGAGCTGTTCAGCCTCGCCGACGTGCTGGCGGCGCTCGACCTCGCGGGCGACGCGACGCCGCCGCTGCCGGTGCGCGTCCTGCGCAGCCCCCACGGCGGGGTGCTCGCCGCCCAGCAGCTCGCCCAGCAGGTCGTGCTCGCCGAGCGGCTCGCGCCGGGCAAGTCCACCCAGACGCTGCACACCATGTTCCCCAACTCCAGCCGCTGGGACGAGCCGCTCGACGTCGACGTCGAGTGGCTCCAGTCGGGCCGCACGTTCGCGAACCTGGCGTTGACGTTCCGCCAGGGCGGCCGGGCGATCAGCCGCGGCGACGTGCTGCTCGGCGCCGACGCCCCGGACTTCGTGCGGCACGAGGCGGCGGCGCCCGAGCCCACCGACGGCCCGGCCGCCGCCCGGCCGGTCGACTACCCGTTGCTCCCCTGGGAGGTCCGGCTGTCGCCGGGCCCTGGGCCGTACAGCCTGGACGTGTGGCAGCGGATCCCCGGTATCCCCGCGGACCCGGCGCTGGGCCGCGCGCTGGTCGCCTTCGCGAGCGAGCCGTGGACCGGGCACCATGTGGCGAACAGCCATTTCCAGCGGGGCACGGCCAGGTTGGCGCCGGGCGAACGGCTGGCCGCCGCCGTGCTCGCCCAGACGGTGACGTTCGTCGAGGACCTGGACGTCGGGGAGTGGCACCTGCTGCGGGTCGACTCGCCGCACGCGGGCCACGGGCGGGTGCTCGGCCGTGGCCGGGTCTACACCGCGGACGGGAGGCTCCGTGCCGTCTTCGAATGCCTGGGCATGCTGCGTGCCCTCCCCGCGAAACCGACCGCCGCTCCCCCGGGGCCCCTGCCTGACAGAACAGGCCGCTTCCGGCTTGCCGCCGGCGCTTTCTTTCATCACATGGTTGCGCCGTAGGACGCGAGGAACCTATTATTTTCCCGCTAGGCGCCGAGCCACCTTCGTGGCGGAACCGAGCGACCGAACTGAGCGACGGAACTGCCCCACAGGGAACGTCGTCACAGGGAACGTCGCCACAGAGAGGATCCGACATGCACTCGCTCGACATGCACACTGACGATGACGACCTCGTCGTAGCCGTCGAAAGGCTGTCCGAGGTCCAGGACCGCCACGACGCCGAGCACTCCGACAGCGACGGAAGCGACGGCTGACCGCAGCGAAATTCCGATCGAAGACGGCTGGTCGACGCGTCCCGAGCCGACCTTGGGATCTTCTGCCGCGGAAAAAAGAACACTCGCGACGGAGCATCTTCTGGTATGCGGTCTCGAGGGCGCGCTCGGCTGGCCCGATGTCGCTCCGCTGGGGCGCCAGTTCGGGCGAGGGCGGCTTGAGGACCCATCACTCTGTGACCGGCTGATGACCCCGTCGCGGCTTCTCGACATCGTGACGAGACGCCGGCTCGAACCACCCCAGCTGCGCCTCTTCCAAGACGGTCGCGAGCTCCATCCAAACGCTTTTCTTCGCCCCCAGGTGAACCGGCGCGGCCAGACGCTGCGCATGGTGGACACCCCGGCGCTGGAAAACCTGCTCGATACCGGCGTGACGCTGGTTCTTGACGCGGCTGAAATATTTGATCCCGCCCTGGAGGTCGCCACCCGCGCGCTGCGCTGGTGGTCCCATGAGGTGGTACAGGTCAACGCCTACCTGACGACCCGCTCGACCGGTGGCTTTCCACTCCACTGGGACGATCACGATGTGGTCGTCGTCCAGCTCGCGGGGAACAAGACCTGGGACGTCCGGAGCCATTCCCGGCGGGTACCGATGTACCGGGATGCCGTGCCGAACTCGGTCCCGAGCGAGGAGGTGGTCTGGCGGGGCACTCTCACGCCGGGCGACGTCCTGCACATCCCGCGCGGGCACTGGCACCAGGCGACGCACGCGGACCACGAGGAGCCGCTGAGCCTGCATCTCACCTTCGGCTTCGTCAAACGTACCGGCATCGACTGGCTGGCCTGGATCGCCGACCAGGCGCGCGAACTGGAGATCTTCCGGCGCGATCTGATCCGTTCCGGTTCCGATGAGGAGCGGGAGGCCGAGCGCGCGCGGCTCGAGGCGGCAGCCGTGGAGCTGCTGCGCTCCCGGCCACCGGCCGCCTTTCTGACCGACCGAGAACGGTCACGGCCCCCCGCGCGGCACGCGCCGGCGCTGCCGGCCGCGCACGAGCCGGACGTCGTCGTCTGCGTCACCGAGTTCGCCCCCGATGTCGAGCGCGCCGGTGGTGACCTCGTGGTCTACGCCGGAGGTCGAAAGATCACCGTACGGGAGCGGGCCGAGCAGGCGCTGGCGCTGCTGCTCAGTGGCTGCCCGATCGACCTGGAGCTGGCGGGCGTGGAATGCGGGATCAACGTCAGGCCGCTCGCCCAGATCCTCATCCAGGAGGGGATATGCACAGGCCTGACCGACGAGTTGTCCTCGGCCTATACCGGACTCGTCACCGGCGGGACCTCCTGGAAGCTGCCCTAGCGCACGGCGTCCGGGACCTGGACACCGCGTTCAACTACGCCGGTTTCGCGTCCCACGCCCGGCTCGCGGCCGCCGCCGCCGACCTGCTGCCCGAGTTTCACCTCTCGACGAAGGTCGGGTTCTTCCCGGCGCCGGCCGGCGGCGCTGGGCAGGAGCCCGGCATGGCGGGTCGTCGGGAGCACTCCCTGGACCCGGCCCGGCTGCGGGCCGCGCTCGAGACGAGCGCCGACAAGCTGGGCAGAGCGCCCGATGTCGTCTTTCTGCACAACCCGGAACGGACCCTGCGGGCGGCCGGGCCCGAGCATGGCCACGACCTCTTCCTGGCGGCCGCGGAGGCGCTCGCCGACGCGGCCCGGTCCGGGCTCTGCGGCGCCTGGGGCGTCTCGACCTGGGACGCCCAGCCGCTCATCGACGCGCTGTGCGCCGGCGGCACCGCGGCGCCACCCCGGCCGGGGCATCTGATGCACCGCGCCGGCGTGCTCGTCGGGCCCGACGCGCTCGCGGCGGCGGAGACGCTCGCGCGCCTGCTGGGCGTGGACGTCGGTGGACGCTGGGCGATGAGCCCGTTCAACGGCGATACCCGCCAGTCCTTCTGGGAGGACCTGCGTGTCACCGCGCTGCTCGGCGACCCGCCACCGGCCGGCGTCAGCACGGCGCAGGCCGCGTTCCGGCTCGCCTACGAGCTGCCGCCGGTCACCCGGGTGGCCGTCAGCACGAACGACCCCGCCCATCTGGCGGAACTCGCAGGCGCCGCGCGCCTGGACGTCGACCACGCACGAGTCCAGCGATACCGGACCCTCCTGGAGAATCGCCAGCGTCTCGTCGACGCGTCGTAAGGGCTCCCCGGCTCCCCAATGCTGTTCGGGCGCCCGGACGCCCCGGTGGCCGTCTCAGTGGACCGGACCGGCGGCCAGGAGGCTGTCCGTCTCCTCGGTCACGTCGACTTCCCAGTGGTAGACCGGCTTGGACAGCGCGGCCGTGCAGGTGTACTGGATGGTGGCGTCGTCCCGCTGCTCGCGGCGGAGCTCGATACGCCAGCGCCGGACGCCGTCATCCACCAGCACGTTGTACCGAGGGACAGCCTCCGGACGCGCGGGCGTCGCCATCGACGACGCCGCCCCCAGGGATCCTTTCCGGATCGCCGATGCCAACCCCCCGGAAAGCAGGGACTCGGAGCCAGTTGAGCGCGCGGGGAGCACTCCGGCCGGGATGTGGTGACCAACGCCGACCGGGCCGACGACGCTGATGGCCGGCAGGTCCGCCGGATCGCGCCGGTGGAACTTCTCCCGGTACCAGATCTCCGCCACCGCCTCGGCGGGCGTGACGCCGAGGCGTCCCCGCAGGTGGGCGAGCGGGAGGAGCCCCTCCTCGACGAGCTCGCGCAGGTCCTCGTCCGCCATGTCGTCGAGCCGGCCCAGCAGGTAGCCGCTCGGCAGCAGGACGGCCGTCGGCGCGAAACGATCCCCGCCGAGATGGCTGACGCCGTAGATGGGCGCGTCAGGAACGAGCTGCTGGACCCGGCGGATGAAACCGCCGCCCCGCACA
The DNA here is from genome assembly GCF_032027725.1 of Pseudofrankia coriaricola. Classification (NCBI taxonomy): domain Bacteria; kingdom Bacillati; phylum Actinomycetota; class Actinomycetes; order Frankiales; family Frankiaceae; genus Pseudofrankia; species Pseudofrankia coriaricola. Next base: position 163,926 of record NZ_JASNFO010000031.1, read on the forward strand.
CCGCAGCAGGTGTCGTGCCGGCCGTGGATGCAGACGCCGATGAACTGCGGCACCGTGGTGGGCGCCGCGGCGTGCCAGGCACCGTCCGCCGAACGCGTGCTGATCTGCCTGCTGTATGTGTCCCAGACGATCGGGCTCTCGGTCGTCGGGCGGCCCGGGTACGGGCGGTAGTAGAGCGTCTTGAGACGGGTAGACGGCGGCAGTCGGAAACCGTCCGGTTCCGCCGGGCGCACCGCCTGAGGCCACGGCCCCGGAACCGGGAGGAAATGGAAGGCCTCGAAGTTCGGGATGGTTCCGCGCAGCTCCTCGTCGACCAAGCGCGACTGCGCGCCGCACCGGGCGAAGGTAGAATCGCCCATCACCGCGCGCCCATCCCCGCGCGCGGCTTCCGGCCCCGGGAAGTGCTGGGCCGTGGGAGCTTCTGCCACCAGGAACCTCCGAAGTCCGTCAGACCACGCTACTTAGGTATACTTGACCTTCTTAAGTTCACCTAACTTTACCCCACCCCCCTCGCCGCGTGCGCGTGCAAGCAAGCTGGTGACATGTGCCACCATCCGGCCCGGGTCAGAGACGGACCACACCCCCGTGCCCGTCTGGAGGGGTGAGCCGGCCTCAGGGCGGGTAGCTGGGGGACGGACTCGTCCCACCGCCCAAAGGAGACCCGACGACGCTGTTGCCGTCACGTTCCCGGAGGCCGCACGGTCTGCCGTCCTGACACACGTCCTGGCGGTCCTCCAGCCGGGATGGCTGCGTCATCGTCTCCCACGGGCGGGCAACGGTCCGCGGGACATGAACCGGGTCTGCCCGGTCAGGCCCACGTCAGTGCCTGGTGGGGCCGCGACAACGGTCGACCGCCACCGGGTCCACCTTGGCGCGAGGAGGCGGACATGACCGCTGGAAGATCGGCGAGGGAACCGTCCCGCCCGTCGGGCGCGGCCGAAGGCGCCGCCGCCCACGACCCTGCCGGCATGCGAGCCGGCCATGACGCCGCCCGGGGCACCGGCCACACCGGGCGCGCTGGCCGGCCCACCAACGGCCGGCGGCTCGCGCTCGCACTGCCGCTCGCGGCGCTGGCCGCGCTCCTGACCGGCGGCGGCCCGGTCGCCGCCGCGGCGTCGCCCGCGGCCTCTTCCACAGCGCCGGGGCCCGTGGCCACCGCGTCGCCCACCACCGCGTCGCCCACCGCCGCGTCGCCCACCGGCGGGCTGTCCGTGGCCCAGGCGATCGCGGTCGTCCGGGCGAGCGGGTACACCCCGACCGACACCACCGGCTACGACCCGGACCGGACGTTGAGCGTCATCCTCGGCATGCTCGCCACCTCGGTCGACGGCCACCCGCAGCGGGCGTTTCTCTTCCACGACGGGCGCTACGTGGCGACGGACGCGGCCGTGCCGAGCGCGACCGTCAGCTGGATCTGGTCCACCGACGACACCGTCGCCCTCCAGTACCAGCTCTACCGCCCGGAGGACCCGATGTGCTGCCCGACGGCCGGCGCCGCCACGGTTCGCTTCAGCTGGAACGGTGCCGCCGCCGCGCCGCGGGACACGCTGCCGCCCACGGGCTGGAATGCGCCCGCGAGCCGGCGGTGACTCCCGCCGAAGCCGTTGTGTGACCGGTCAGCCAGCAGGTGCTGGCACCGCGGGGGCCGTCCCGGCCTCGGTGTCCGGGACGGCCACGGCGGCTGGTGCGGGCAGGACGACCGCGTCAGGCTCCGTCCCGGCCACGAGTGCCCGGCCGAGCGCGGCGGCGAGCGTGCCGCGCGGCGCCACCTCCACCTCGCCCAGGCCCAGCCAGGCCGACATGGCCACAAGCTCCGCCGCGAGCGCGGCCGCGACCGCTCCGGGCGCGGGGACGGACCTCGCGGCGCCGCGCGACCCCGCGTCGGGCTGGTTCTCCGCCGGCTCCAGCCAGGCGGCCGGCACTCGCAGCACCCCGGCCGCCCGGTCGGCCTTCAGGTCGACCCGGGCGACGAGCCGGTCGCCGAGCAGGAACGGCAGCACGTAGTACCCGTGGCGGCGCTGGTCCGCGGGGGTGTAGACCTCCAGCTTCACTTCCATGCCGAACATCCGCCGCGTCCGGGCGCGCTCCCAGATCAGGGAGTCGAACGGGGAGAGCAGCGCCGTCGCCTCGACTCGTCGCGGGATCGCGAGGCCCGGGCGCAGGTAGGCGGGCGATGACCAGCCGTCCACCGCGACCTCCGCCAGCTCCCCCGCTTCGACCAGCTCGGCCAGCCGGGGGCGGACGGCCGCCGCGGGCAGCCGGAAGTAGTCACGCAGGTCGGCGGCGAGCGCCACCCCGAGCCGGTCCGCGGCGTGCAGCAGCAGCGCGCGGTGCGCCTGCGCCGGGCCGGGTGTCGGGGCGGCGCGTACCGCCGCCGGGATCACCCGCTCGGGCAGGTCGTAGGTCCGCTCGAAGGTCGTCCGCCGGCCGGCGGCGCAGACCTGACCGGTCCACAGCAGGAACTCCAGCGCCCGCTTCCCGTCCGCCCAGCCCCACCAGGAGCCCCGACCGCGCCCCGGCTCGGACAGCTGGGACGCGGTGACGGGGCCGCCCTCGGCGACCTCGGCGAGCACCCTGGCGACGTAGTCCGCCCGGTCCTGGCCGAACCGCGCGAGCCCGCCCCACATGCCGTCGCCCGCCAGGGCGGCCGCGGCCCGCCAGCGCAGCAGCGGCTCCCACTCGATCGGCACGAACGACGCCTCATGGGCCCAGTACTCGTAGGCCCGCCGATCCCGGTGCACATAGTCGTCCAGCGCCGGCCGCGCGTAGGCGCCGAGCCGCGACCAGCCCGGCAGGTAGTGCGACCGGCTCAGCACGTTCACTGAGTCGATCTGGAGCACGCCGACCCGTTCGAACAGCCACCGCAGCCGCCGCCGGTCCGCCCGCGCCCCCGTCGCCACGGATCCCCGGGCCCGGGTAAACCCCTGCGCCGCCAGCGCCAGCCGCCGCGCCTGCGCCGCCGTCAGCCGTTCCGTCGTCGACCGCTCCGTCGTCGACCGCTCCGTGGGCCCGCCAGCGGGCGTCTCGGCCACCGTCATGGACGCACAGTACGGTGTGGATCCGACATTCAGCCGGCCGAGGAACCGGCCCCGGAACCGCTCGGCGCGCCGCTTGCCGCCGGAGCCGCCGGCGCCCGCGCCGAGGTACCGGCCGGGGCCTGGCCGAGCCGGTCGGACGAGCCGTCCGGCTCGGACGGGGCTGGCGGCGGCGGGAACACGGCCGACAGGACGGCGACGGCCTCCGCCAGCTCGTCGAACGCCGCGTCGAGCGGCCCTGGCTCGCCGGCCGGGGGCTCCGGGCGCTGGGCGGGAACGGCGTTCGCCGGCTCGGGACGGCCGGCGATGGAGCGGCGGACCGAGCCGATCCGGCGCGCGAGCCCACCGGCCCGCCGCCGCGCCGCGCCGGCCGCGAGGGCCGCCGGAGCGTCGGCCGCGGCCAGCGCGAGCGCGTCCACGGGCTCCCGGCAGCCCCGCACCGCGTCGACGGCGTCCGCCAGATACGGCGCGGGTCGGCGCGCCACCCTCCAGACCAGCCTGCGGGCAGCGAGCGTGCCGGCGATCAGCTCCAGCTCGCCGACCGCGTCCAGGAACGCGGCCCGGTGGGCCGCGGCCGGGCCCGTCTCGGCCCTGGCGACGGCCAGGAGCAGGTCGGTGAGCGCGGCGAGCGCCCTGGCCAGGCGCGATCGGGCGAAGTCGCGGGAGCGGACCGGCAGCACCAGCCAGCTCGCGGCGACCGCGAGCACCGACCCGACGGCCATCGCGGCGAGCCGCTCGGCCAGCATGTGCCCGGCCGTGAGGCCGAAGTAGCCGTAGAGCAGCGCGAGCACCGCCGTCACACCGGCGGCCCAGAACGCGTAGTGGACGGTGCGCAGGCACAGCGCGCCGGCGAGCACCAGGAAGATCGCGACGACCGTCCAGGCGCTGTGCGCGGGCGCAGCCGCCACCACCGCGGTCGCCACCGCGGTCCCGACCGCCCCGCCGGCGAGGCGGGCGACGCTCTTCACCGCGACATCACCGCGACCGCGGTTACCGGCGGCGACGATGTAGGCGGTGACCACCAGCCACGGCCAGTGATCCGGGAACGCGACCCGCCCGACCAGGAACGCCGCACCAAGCCCGACCGCCATCTGCGCGGCCATCCTGCTGGCGGGCGCTGGACCCGCCTTTCGGGCGCGGGGCGACGGAGGGGCGGGAGCCGCGGGAGTGACCGGAGCCGCCGGAGCGGCCGGAGCGGCGGCAGTCACGCCATCGGCGGCTGCGGGCGAGGGCAGGAGCCGGATGCGCTCAGCCAGCGCGTTCAGGGTGAGCACCCAGAACGACGCGATCATCGCCATCAGGGCGGACCACCAGCGCGTCGAGCCGTCCGGAGCGGCGACGGCCGGCGTGATGAGCAGCGCGATGAACGGCAGCGTCGCGAGCGTGCCGAGGCGAGATGCCGCCGGGCCGAAACGGCGCACCCAGATGCCGGCGCTGATCCCCAGCACGAACAGGGTGTCACCGACGTTCGGGTGCTCGACCATCAGCCGGCCAACCTCGCTCGCTACCACCGCGACGACGGGCAGCAGGGCGAGCCGGAGCGCCATCGGCGCCCGCGCACGGCCGAGCGCGGCGGCGCGGCTCGCGCGGGTCCGCTCGACCCGGGCGAGCGTCAGCGCCAGCACGACGGCCTGGACGACGACGCCGAGGCCCAGATGCGCCGCGCGCTCGACCTCCAGCGCGCTGCCGAAGGATGCGAGAACGGCGGCCATGGCGACGGCGGCCGCCGGCACGCCCCCGCGCAGCGCGGCCGCGAGAGCGGTCACGCGCCGCCTTGGAAGGGCAAACGCGGACATGTTCAGCAGCATCTCACCGGTCCCGGCCGCGCGAGGCTGTCCGCGCCACGTCTCCACGGCCAGGAAGGACAGTCCCACCGCCGCGCTCCGCGATCTCCGCGATCTCCGCGATCTCCGCGATCTCCGCGACCGCGGGACCGTCGCGACGAATGGTAGGTTGGATTTTCGAACTCACTGGGCGCGCCCTCCCGCGGCATCGGCCGCCAGGGTCGCCCCGCGCCCATGGAGGGAGGCGGGCACGGTGGCCCAGACCGGGCGGGAGTGCTCGATCGCGAACGCGCTCGCGGTCGTGGGCGAGCGGTGGAGCCTGCTCGCGCTACGCGAGATCAACCTCGGAGCGACCAAGTTCGACCAGATCGCCCGCAACACCGGCGCGAGCCGCGACATTCTGGCCGCCCGCCTGCGCGCGCTGGTCACGGCGGGCGTCATCGAGCGCCGCCTGTACCAGGAGCATCCACCTCGCCACGAGTACGTGTCGACCGAGGCCGGCAAGGCTCTGCGGCCCGTGCTGCACGCGTTGATGGAGTGGGGCGACCGGTACGCGACCGAGGGCGATCCGCCCACGGTCCTGGCGCACGACTGCGGCGCCGAGCTGCGCGCACAGGCCGTCTGCTCGCATTGCGGTGGTCCGGTCGCCTGGGGCGAGAACACCCGCCTTGTCCGGCTCGGCACCGTCCGCTGACCGTGGCGCGCGGGCGAGCCCGACCCGGCCTCGAAGGCCGCCGCCGGCCTTCGTCGCCGGCTCCCGTATCCAAGGTCACAATGGCCTCAGTTGCGATTTCCAACCCACGGGCGGTACACCAATATCAGTGAGTTGGGTTTTCCAACCCTCAACGAGGAGGCCGTCATGCGGGACGCAGTGATCGTCGACGCCGTCCGGACCCCGGTCGGCAAGGGCAAGCCGGGTGGGGCGCTCGCCGGCGTGCATCCCGTCGACCTGCACGCCCACGCGATCCGCGCGCTGGTGGAGCGGACGGGAATCGACCCCGGGCTCATCGACGACGTGATTGGCGGAACGGTCGGGCAGATCGGCGAGCAGAGCTCCAACAACGCCCGATGGGCCGCGCTCGCCGCCGGACTACCCGAGTCCGTGCCCGCGGTGACGATCGACCGTCAGTGCGGCAGCAGCCAGCAGGCGATCCACTTCGCGGCGCAGGGCGTCATCAGCGGCGCATACGACGTCGCCATCGCCTCCGGCGTCGAGTCGATGAGCACAGTGCCCATCGGCAGCTCGTCCGCGGGCCGCGACGCCTCGGGGCCGGGCGTCGCCGCTCGCTATCCCGACGGGCTGGTACCGCAGGGCATCTCCGCCGAGCTGATCGCACAGCGGTGGGACCTCTCCCGCGTCAGGCTCGACGAGTTCGCGGCCGAGAGCCACCGGCGCGCGGCCGCGGCCTGGGGCGACGGCCGTTTCGACGCGGAGGTCGTCCCTCTCAAGGCCCCCGCGCCCGATGGCTCGGGTTCGCTGGTCCAGGTCACTCGGGATCAGTCGATCCGGCCCGCGACGACGGCGGAGGTGCTCGCCGGCCTGAGGCCCGCGTTCCGCTCCGACGCGTGGGCCGCGCGTTTCCCGGCCCTCGACTGGCGTGTCACCGCGGGCAACTCCTCGCCGGTCAACGACGGTGCCGCCGCCGTCCTGATCACCGACGGCGACACCGCCCGCCGGCTCGGCCTGCGCCCGCGTGCCCGGCTGCACAGCTTCTCCGTCGTCGGCGACGACCCGCTGCTCATGCTCACCGGCGTGATCCCGGCGACCGAGAAGGTCCTGCGCCGCGCCGGCCTGCGCATCGAGGACATCGACGCCTTCGAGGTCAACGAGGCGTTCGCGAGCGTGGTACTGGCCTGGCAGGCCGAGACCGGCGCGGACCTCGCCAAGGTCAACGTGAACGGCGGTGCCACCGCGATCGGGCATCCGCTCGGCGCCAGCGGCGCCCGGCTGATGACCACGCTGCTGTCGGTGCTGGAGCAGACCGGCGGGCGCTACGGCCTGCAGACCATGTGCGAGGGCGGCGGCATGGCGAACGCGACCATCGTCGAGCGGCTCTGACCCACGCGCCGGCCGGGGCGGTTCCCTGGCCGGCTGCCCGCCGCATCCATAGCCTTTGCGTCATCAGCCCCCCCGACAGGGCGCAACTCGCGGGGAGGTCTACGGTCATGGCCGACAAATGCGCCTATTTGCGCGAAGCGTCCGCTTTCCGGACAGGGACAGACGCGCAAAGCGGGCATTCCATCGGTTCGACCCCGCGAAGGCACCCATGGACAACGAGACACCACAACCGCCGGCCGAAGCTGGACGGCCAGCAGGCGGGCCGCCCCCCACGGCCGCCAGCTGGGCACCCCCGACCGGACAGCCAGTCCCACCACAACCGGGCGCGGGCCAACCCGGCCCAGTCCCGCCGGGTCCGCCACCCAGTTGGCCGCCGGCTTCCGGCTCACCGGCCGCCGGGACCACGCCCCCATGGCCGCGGCCGCCCGGCGGCCCGGCGGCGCCCGGGTCTGCCCCACCGCCGGCCCCGAGCAAACCGCCACGGCGCGGCCGCGTCGTGGCCCGCCGGGTGCTCGGCGTCGTCGTCGCCCTGGTCGTCGCCGGCGGGGTGCGCTACGGCGTCGCGCAGGCCATCCATCACGGCGACGGCAACGACTCCTCGTCGTCGGACTCCTCGTCGACGTCCTCCTTCGCCGCGGGCAGCTGCGTAAAGATCACCGAGCAACCGCGAGTGATAACGAGCAGCCCGCAGAACGGCGAGTTGAAGTCGCCGCCCCAGTACGGCCCGGTGAAGTGCGACGACGAGACCGCCTACGCCAAGATCACGGCACTGGACGTCGCCGACGGCGCGGCGGCGGACCCCCTTGGCGGCACGTCCTCGGTGGCCGACGTCGGTTGCCCGGCCGACACCGACGAGATCGTCACACTGACGAACAGCCTCAGTCTCGAGAAGAGCACAGGCTGCCTGCGCAACCTCAAGGCGCCGCACCCGGGCGACCTGGGCGGAGGCGGTGGGCTGATCCGCATCGGCGACTGCCTGGAGGTGTACGACAGCTACTCGAACAACCTCGGCGAGGTGCCCTGCACGAATGAGGAGTGGATCGTCGACGGCGTGAGTTTCGGCAAGATGTGGTTCGGCAAGATCGCGGGTCGGGTGGACGCGAAGAACCAGTGCCCGCCGCAGGCCAGCTACTCCGTGGAGATCGACGCCTCGAGCAAGAGGGTTCTCTGCGTGGCGAAGGATGGCGGCTGGCTCCCCGGCGTCGGCGACTGTGTCGACGCGAACAGCTTCAGCGCGTCCGACCCGTCCGCAAACCCGCGGCGGCGCTTGTGCACTGACCAGTACCTCGCCATGCAGATCATCGCGATGCTCCCCGCCGGCCAGCCCTGTCCCGCCGGCTCGGGACCCAGCGGCCTGCCTGGCTACCTCCAGACGGTGTGCGGGCGCACCATCCTGTGAGCGGACGCCCCGCGCAACAGGCGACGGACGGGCGGCGTCAGCCGCCCGCCTACGCGCGGACCAGGCGGGCGAGGAGGTCGTCGTAGGCGGAGAGCGGCGGGATGACGGCGGAGGCGTCCTTGCCCGCGTCATCCCAGCGCCGCACCGCGGCGGCGTCCTCGGCGTATCCGCCCGCCTGGAACGCGGCCAGTTCGCCGCCTTCGAGCGGGCCGCCCTGCATCGCCAGCGTCTTGCGGGAGATCGGCGACAGGACGTCGTAGTAGCCGGGGTCGACGGCGCAGAGATAGCGCTTCGCGTCGACATGCAGGCGCACCGGTTCGGTCACCCCCGGTCCGAACCATCGTGACAGCCACGCGGCCCCGGTGTCCTCGTGCCGGATGTCGTCACCGCGCGCCAGCGCGGCGGCCGAGTCGCGGTCCAGCATGTGCCCGACGTCGTGGAGCAGGGCGGCGGCGACGAGCGCGGGCGCGGCGCCGGCGGCGACCGCGCGGGCCGCCGTCCGCAGCGAGTGCCCGGCCACCGAGACCGACTCGCCCAGGTACTCCGCCGAGCTCGCCGCGTCGAACAGCGTGTGGATGGCGGCGAGCGCCTCGCCCGCGCTCATCGGGCCACCGCCGGCACGGTCGCCACCGCGGGCGTGGTCGCCACCGCGGTCCGCGCCGCCGGCACAGGTGTCACAGATGTCACAGATGCGACCGGCGCCGGGCGCCGGGCGCCGCTTCCGTCGCGGCGCAGCACGTCGAGCGTGCCGCGAAGACCGTCCATGTCCACGTAGCCGCCCTGCAGATGGCGGCCGCCGCCCGCCGGGTCCGGCTGGAAGGCGGTCCGGCCGTGCAGCACCCGGGTGTTGTCGAAGATCAGGCAGTCGCCGGGCGTCAGCCGCAGCGTGACCGCCAGGTCAGGCGCCTCGACCACGGCGGCGAACGCGGCGAGCGCCCGGTAGACCTCGGCGACCTGGTCGGGCTCGACCTCGGGTGGCTGCAGGGCCCGGTCGTTCCAGCGGACCTGCGTCACGGCACCCTCGTTGTCGATCGCGATGATCGGCGCGCGGGCGGTGAGGATGGTCGTCGGCCCGTCGTAGCGGAACGGCAGCCAGACCCGGGTGAGCGTGTCGAACGCGGCCGCATCGACGTCACGCAGCCGGCTCGCGGCGGCGAAGCCGTCGATGAGCGTGGTGTCTCCGCCCTCGCCGGCGGCCCGCAGGCAGTGCAGAAGCTGCACGGTCGGCGCCGGGTCGCGGTAAGGATTGTCGGTGTGTGGCGCAAGGGCGGCGCCCGTGTAGGCGAGGTGCTCTGGGTCGGCCTCGATACGAACATCGAAAAGCTTGCCGTAGTTCGTTTCCCGGACGAACCCGAAGGTGCGGGCGACCGCGAGCACCATCCCGGACCGCACAGGCACCTCGGTGAGGATCGCCGCCCCCAGTGCCGAGACCGCGCCGAGCGTGGTCATCATGGCGACCGGCGAGCGCAGGTAGGCATCCCAGGCCACCCGCGGCGGCCCGGCGGGCAGGGCGGCGGCGGTCCACGGCACGCGGCCGCGCTCGGACTGGTCCCCGATCCGGGCCGCTCGCCCCGGGGCGCTGCGCGCCAGCCAGTCCAGCTCGAACGTCGCCCGATGGCCGTCGGGCGCGAACACGACCGTCAGCCTGCCCTCCGCCAGTTCATGGTGCTCGACGGCCGTGTCCGGGAACAGCCGGGCCACCCGCGCGGACCCCACCAGGCGCTGCCCGGTTCCCGGGTGCCGGCACTCGGCGCATCCGCAGGCGTCGCGCAGCCACAGCGCCGGCAACACCAGATCATCGATCGTGAGTACGCTGACGGGCCCCGCCAAGCTCATCGCCCCAGCATTCGCCCGCGCCACGACCGGATGATGACGTCATCCTGAACCGCCGCGAACACCCAGCTGACGACTCCGCCCGCTCCGCCTCAGCGCGGTGGGAACGGCGCGGGGATGACGAGGTCGACGTTGCGGTCGAGACGGGTGCCGGTACCGGCACCGCCGCCCGGGTCCGGGTCCGCGTCGTTCCCCGGGCGGCCACGACCGCCGGTTGGTCTACGGATGACCCACCATGAACCCGCGGGTAACCGGATGCCGAGTGGCAAACCTCCCACCTGGGGCCGACGGCGGCTCAGGGACGGGCGAGTTCCGCCTCGATCAGGCGGTGAGAGCGCGCGGCCGGTGGAGCGGTACGGACGGCGAGCTCGAAGATCGCGATACTGAAGGCGATGACGACGGCGAGGTCGACCCAGAAAGGGATGACGGCGAGACCGCCGCCGAACTGGCCGAGCCAGGAGATGACGGTCAGGCCACCCAGCCACGGCACCAGCCACAGCGCCGAGCGCCATTCCAGCGCGGGCCAGCGTCCCGCTGGCTGGGTTGCCCGGTAGCCGGCGAAGACCACGAGCCCGGCGACGATGCCCATGGCCAGCTTCTGGTCGTTCTCCCACCCGGCCCAGTAGACGATCAGGTTCGACGTGGCGAACGCGACCCGGGACAGCACGGCGGCCATCGGCAGCCGATAGGGGCGTGGCCGGTCGGCGTCGGCGCGACGCAGCACCATCAGGGCGACCGGCGCGAACGCATAGGTCAGGAACGTCGCCGAGCTGATCAGCGTCACCAGCTGCTGCCAGCCCGGGAACGGCAGGAACATCACCAGTCCGATGCCATACGCGAGCAGGATGGCCACCACCGGGGTGCCGCGGCGGTCCAGCCGGGTCAGGCCGCCCGGAAGATAGCCGGCCCGGCCAAGCGAGTACGCCAGCCGGGCCGAGGTGCCTACATAGATCAGCGCCGTACCGCCGGGAGAGACCACCGCGTCGATGTAGAGCAGCACGGCCAGCCAGGTGAGCCCAAGCCCGGTCGCGATCGTCGCGTAGGGCCCGTAGTCACCTTCGCCGACCGGATGCCCCCAGCCCCCCGCGATCCACGCCGGGTCGAGCGCCCCCAGGAAGGCGACCGCGAGCGCGAGGTAGACCGCCGTACCGAGCAGCGTCGCCAGGATCACGGCGCGCGGGATGTCGCGGCCCGGGTTGCGCGCCTCGCCGCCCATCTGGACGGCCTGCTCGAAGCCCTGCAGCGCGAACACGACGCCGGCCGGCAGCGCCGCGAAGATCCCATGCACGCCGAACGGGGCGAACCCGCCACCCGCGTGGAAGTTCCCCGGCGTGAAGGCGACGGCCAGCAGCGTGGCGACGGCCACCACCGGGATCAGGAACTTCCAGACGACCGTGACGGCGTTCGTGTCCGCGAGCCGCCGCACGCCCAGGACGTTGATGACCGTGCACAGCCCGAGCGCGGCGGCCCCGAGCGCCAGGCCCGGGCCGGTGAGGGTGCCGCCCGGGCTGACGAGCCCCGGCCAGACGTTGTTCAGGTAGGACAGCGCCGCCTCGGCCTCGATCGGCGCGAGGGCCACGGCCTGGATCCAGGCGAGCCACCCCGCGACGAACCCGGCGAGCGGGCCGAGCGCCAGCTGGCTGTAACGCGCGCTGCCGCCGGCGACCGGATAGGCGGCGCCCAGCTCGGCGTGCACCAGCGCCAGGCCGGTGATCAGGATGCCGGCCAGCACCCAGGCGACCAGCGACGCGGGGCCGGCGACCCGGGCGGCCGTCAGCGCGCCCAGCAGCCAGCCGGAGCCGATGATCGACCCGAGCGAGACGAACGTCAGCCCGAGCAGGCCCAGGTGCGGCGTCATCTTCCCGGCCCGCGGCGGCACAGCCCTTGGCGGCATAGCCCTTGGCGGCACAGCCCTTGGCGGCACAGCCTCCGGGTCCTGATCTGACGAGCCGAGGCGCGAAGTCAGCTGGTCCGGGCCTGACGGCCGCGGCAGCTCGATTTCGCCGCGCCGCATGGCCGGTTGTCTCCCGTAAATGGCCGACCGCCCCCCACTTTCCAGATATCGCGACCACCGAAGAACACACACCAGGAAGCCCGTCGCCCAGTGTCCGGCGAACGGGCGCAGGCCGCCCGCCGGAGTGTGTCCGAACGTCGCATCGACGCCAGACCCATGGCTCGACCCTGCATTGCCGCCCACAAAGCGCCGGAGAACCGGAGAACCCTGGAACCGCGAGATGATTTCCCGGAAAATGCTTCTCGCTCGCCCCGAGGAGTGCCTTTTGACAACCAGGAAACCGCATGACAGGACCATCCTCGTCCGGAAGAATGCCCCGCATGCTGCTGACCCTGACCACGACCGCGCGTCCCGCGACCGATCTCGGGTTCCTGCTGCACAAGCACCCCGACCGGGCGCAGCGGTTCGACACGGCGGCGGGCGGCGCCCATGTCTTCTACCCCGAGGCGGCCGAGGAGCGTTGTACGGCGGCGCTGCTGCTCGACATCGACCCCGTCGGCCTGGTCCGGGGCAAGGGCCCGGGCGGCCGCGGCGGGGCCCCGGAGGCCCACTACGTCGACGACCGGCCGTACGCGGCCTCCAGCCTGCTCGCGGTCGCGATGGCGGCCGTCTTCTCCACGGCGATGGCCGGGATCTGCAAGGCCAGGCCGGAGCTGGCCGCGACGCCGATCCCCCTGGAGATCCACGTCCCGGCGCTCCCCTGCCGGCGCGGCGGGGCGCCCCTGGTCGAGCGCCTGTTCGCGCCGCTCGGCTGGCGGGTAGCCGCTGTCCCCGCCCCGCTCGACCCGCTGTTCCCGGAGTGGGGCACGGCCGCGCACCACGACGTGACACTCACCGGGACGGTCCGGCTGGCCGACGCGCTCACCCAGCTCTACGTCCTGCTGCCAGTCCTCGACGACGGCAAGCACTACTACGTCGGCCGCGACGAGATCGACAAGCTGGTGCGCGAGGGCGCGAGCTGGCTGCCGGGCCATCCGGAGCGCCAGCTCATCGCCCGCCGCTACCTCGCCCACCGGGCCGGCCTCGCCTCGGCCGCGCTGTCCCGCCTCGGCGGCGTCGAGGACATCCCCGACGAGGATGTCTCCACCGGCTTCGAACCGGACCTGCTCGCCTCGGAGACCGAGACCGAGACCGAGACCGAGGCCGAGGCGGAGGCCGAGGCCGCCGGCACGACCGGCTCTGAGCCGTCGCCGCAGGCGCGGGACGCGCCGCGGGAGTCACCCGACGGAACGGAGCGAGCGGCCGGGACGGCCGCGGCAGAGATACAGTCGCGCCCGCCGTCGCTGGCGGCGCTGCGGCGGCAGGCGATCCTCGACGTGCTGCGGGCCGCCGGCGCGCGCAGCGTCGCCGACCTCGGCTGCGGCGACGGGAAGCTCGTCGGGGACCTGCTCGCCGACCCGCGTTTCGCCGAGATCGTGGCGGTCGACGTCTCGCACCGCGCGCTCGAGCTGGCCGCCCGCCGGCTGCGGGCCGACCGGCTGCCCGACCGGGTGCGGGCGCGGCTGCGGTTCGTCGCGTCGTCGCTGACGTACCGGGACGCCAGGATCGCGGGCCTCGACGCGGCCGTGCTCAGCGAGGTCGTCGAGCACGTCGACCCGCCGCGGCTGCCCGCGCTCGCCGCCGCCGTCCTCGGCGAGGCCCGGCCGCGGCTCGTCGTGATCACCACGCCGAACGTCGAGTACAACGTCCGCTACGAGGGGCTGGCACCGGGCGCGCCGCGCCACCGCGACCATCGGTTCGAGTGGACGAGGGACGAGTTCGCCGCCTGGGTCAAGGACCTCGCCGCCCATTACCCCTACACCGCCCGCCTCGGCGGGGTCGGCGCCGCGGACCCGGAACTCGGCGCGCCCACCCAGCTGGCCGTACTGGACAGGATCGGTGACGCGCGATGACCCACACACCGACCGAGGAACCGGTTGTGATCGCGATTCCCGAGATCTGCCTCGTCGTGCTCGTCGGCGCGTCCGGCTCGGGAAAGTCGACGTTCGCCCGTACCCGTTTCCAGCCGACGCAGGTGCTCTCGTCGGACTTCTGCCGCGGGCTGGTCGCGGACGACGAGAACGACCAGTCCGCGTCCGGCGACGCCTTCGACGTGCTGCACTACATCGCCGGGAAGCGGCTCGCCGCGGGCCGGCTCACCGTCGTCGACGCGACGAACGTCCAGCGGCACGCCCGCCAGTCCCTCGTCGAGCTGGCACGCGAGCACGACGTGCTGCCGGTGGCGATCGTGCTCGACCTGCCCGAGCGGGTCTGCCTGGAGCGCAACGCCACCCGCCCCGACCGCGACTTCGGCCCGCACGTGATCCGGCGCCAGCGCGCCGACCTGCGCCAGTCGCTGCGCGGCCTTGCCCGGGAGGGCTTCCGCCACGTCCGCGTGCTGCGCTCGGAGGCCGAGGTGTCGGCGGCGGCCATCACCTATACCAAGCTGTTCAGCGACCTGCGGCACGAGACCGGCCCGTTCGACGTGATCGGCGACGTCCATGGCTGCCGCGCCGAGCTCGAGACGCTGCTCGTCGGCCTCGGGTACAAGCTGCGCCACGACGAGGCCGGCCGCCCGTCCGGCGCCCGCCACCCGGCGGGGCGGCGCGTGGTGTTCGTCGGCGACCTGGTCGACCGCGGGCCGGACACGCCTGGCGTGCTGCGCCTCGCGATGGGCATGGTCGCCGACGGCACCGCCTTCGTCGTGTGCGGCAACCACGAGAACAAGCTGGTTCGCGCGCTGCGCGGGAAGAAGGTGACGGTCTCGCACGGGCTCGCCGAGTCGCTCACGCAGCTCGACGCCGAGAGCGCCGAGTTCCGCGACCAGGCCACGCAGTTCTGCGACGGGCTCGTCGCGCATTACGTCCTCGACGGCGGACGGCTGGTCGTCGCGCACGCCGGGCTCAAGGAGGCTTACCACGGCCGCGCGTCGGCCCGCGTCCGCTCGTTCGCGCTGTACGGGGACACCACCGGCGAGACCGACGAGTACGGCCTGCCGGTGCGCTACCCGTGGGCGAACGAGTACCGCGGCACGGCAACCGTCCTCTACGGCCACACTCCCGTGCCCGAGCCGGAGTGGGTGAACAACACCCTCTGCCTGGACACCGGCTGTGTCTTCGGCGGCCGGCTGACCGCGCTGCGCTACCCGGAACGAGAGCTGGTCTCGGTCCCGGCCGGCCGCGTCTACTTCGAGCCCGCCCGCCCACTCGCCGAGCCCACCCCAGTGACCGGCCCGGCCGTCGCGGACCTGGCGTCCGCCGACGCGCTGCTGGCGACGCTGTCACCCGTCGCCGTCGACCCGCTCGCGAACGCCGGGCACCGGGAAGGCGACCTGCTGGACGTCGCCGACGTGCTCGGCCGGCGGGTGGTCGAGACGCGGCATGGCGGGCGGGTGGGGATCCAGGCGGAGAACGCGCTGGCCGCGCTGGAGGTGATGAGCCGGTTCGCGGTCGACCCGCGCTGGCTGGTCTACCTGCCTCCGACGATGAGCCCGCCGCCCACGTCCACGCTGCCCGGCTACCTGGAGCACCCGGTCGAGGCGTTCGAGGCCTACCGAGCCGACGGCGTCGACGAGCTGCTGTGCGAGGAGAAGCACATGGGGTCGCGCGCGGTCGCGGTCGTCTGCCGGGACGCGGATGTCGCGGCGGCCCGGTTCGGCGCGACCGACGGGACCACCGGCGCGGTGGTCACCCGCACGGGCCGGCCGTTCTTCTCCCCCGGGCTGGCCGAGGAACTGCTCGGCCGGCTGCGGGCCGCCGTGGCGGAGGCCGGGCTGTGGGACGAGCTGGGTGCCGACTGGCTGGTGCTCGACGCGGAGATCATGCCGTGGAGCGCCAAGGCCAGCGAGCTGCTGTCCCGGCAGTACGCGGCGGCGGGGGCCGCCGCCCGGGGCGCCCTGCCGGCCGCGGTCTCGGCCCTCGCGGCGACCGCCGCGCGCGGGATCGACGTCGCGGGCCTGCTGGCCAAGACCCAGGACCGGCTCGACAACGCGGCGGCGTTCACGCGCGCCTACCGGCGCTACTGCTGGGCGGTCGACGGCCTGGCCGGCGTGAGGTTCGCGCGGTTCTTGGTGCGCGCGGGGGGTCCGGCGCGCCGGGCCGCGGCCGGGACGACGTACGTCGACCGGCCGCATGACTGGCACCTGGCGGTCGCCGACCGCCTGGCCGCGGCCGGCGGCGACCTCGTCACGACCACCCGGCGGGTCCCGGTGCGGGTGAGCGACCCGGCGTCGGTCGCTCTCGCCGTTGCCTGGTGGGAGGAGCTGACGTCCGAACAGGCTGGCGGCGAGGGGATGGTCGTGAAGCCCGCGGCCGGGCTGGCTCGCGGCCGGCGCGGCCTCGTCCAGCCGGGTGTCAAGGTCCGTGGCCGGGAGTACCTGCGGATCATCTACGGCCCGGACTACCTGCGCCCCGAGCATCTCGACCGCCTGCGCTCCCGTGGCCTCGGCCGCAAGCGCTCGCTGGCCTTCCGCGAGTACGCCCTGGGCCTGGAGGCACTGGAACGCGCCGCCGCCGGCGAGCCCCTCTGGCGCGTCCACGAATGCGTCTTCGCCGTCCTCGCGCTCGAGTCCGAGCCGGTCGACCCCCGGCTGTGACCCCCCGCCGCTACAGCGGCTCGGGGGGGATGGCCTCGTACCGCCGGGCCAGCGCGCGCGTGAAGGGGTGGTCGCCAGGCCAGCGGACGTCGTCGATCGCCGCGACCGGACGGACGCCGGTCGCGGCGTTGGTGGCGAACGCCCCGTCCAGGTGGGGCAGGTCGGCGAGCGTGACGGCGGTCGTCGTCGCGTCCGCGCCGAGCTCCTGGTCGATGAGCCGCATCGTGACGCCTGGCAGGCATTCGGCGCTGGGCCACAGCACGCGGCCGCCGGTCACGAACCCGAGGTTGGACGTCGTGGCCTCGGACAAGACGCCGCCGGCGTCGGTGAACACCGCGTCGTCGTAGCCGGCGCGCTGGGCGGCCCGCCGCAGGCGCAGCGCGCCGAACAGCCCGACGTGCTTGACCTCGGGCAGGTCTCGCCGGTAGCACGCCGACCGCAGGCGCAGCCCGGGCGGCGCCGCCGCGGCGGCCGGCCGGGGCGCGGGCCGGGTGGTGACGAGGAGGCGCGGGACAGCGTCGGCGCCGAGGCGGCCGAGCCGCAGGTCCGGGTCAAAGACGGTGACGCGAACGACGACCGGCGCCGTCGTGCCGGCCATGGCGCGGCGGATCAGGTGACGCACCCGGTCGGGGTCCAGCTCGGCGTCGAACAGCTGGCGGCAGTCGCGTACCAGACGCTCCAGGTGCAGCGACAGTCCCCGCACCCGCCCGTCCGCCACCTCCATCGAGGTGAAGTGCCCGTAGTTGACGAGCGCGAGCGCCTCGAGCTGGTCGACGTCGATCGCGACGCCGTCGAGCTCCGCCATGCCGCCCAGTGTGGCATCCGGCCACCTGGGCCGGCCTGGCCGGCGAGGTCAGAGCACCTCCTCTGGCATCCCGGCCGCCCGCGGCCGAGCGCGGGCGACGGCCCCCGAGCAGTGCTCGGGGGCCGTCGTGAGATCTCCTACCCGGAGCCAGCTTTCACCCCCCGGGCAGGCGGCGCGACCTCAGTAGTGAAGGTCGCCGCGTGCGGCCTTGATCGACCCATCCGTGTTGAGGATGAGCCAACGCGGGCCGGGGTCGTGGAAGTCGAACAGCCTGCCCAGGCTGCCCGCGCGCGTGTCGAACGAGCCGTCGCCGACGCGGCCGAGCGACCAGTTGTCCTCGACGAACTTCAGGATCGAGGCCTGCTCCGTGTACGAATGGTCGACGTAGTTGGCCTTCGCGAACGGCGAAATCACCAGCAGGGGCAGGCGCTGGCTGGGTCCGCACCGGTCCTGGTAGCCCTTCGCGACGCCGGCCTTCGCCACCGCGCCGGTGCAGATCGCGGAGTCGTTGGCGGTGTCGGACGAGCCGTTCAGGATGGTCGGCGCGACGTGGTCGTACCAGCCGTCCGAGTCGTCGTAGGCGATGACGACGGCGGTGTCATGCCAGGCCGGGGAGCTCTGGATGGCGTTGATCTCGGAGACGAGGAAGTTCTGCTCGTCGGTCGGGTCCGAGTAGCCGGGGTGGCCGTCCTGGTACTCCGAGGCCTTCAGGAGGCTGACGGCCGGCAGGTTGTTCGCCCTGAGCGCGGCGTCGAAGTCCGTCAGGTCGTAGTTGTGGTTGGCCTGGTCCGTGTGGCCGATCGCTCGGACGGAGGAAGGCGGTAGGTGGTGCGGGTTCGAGGTGGACTCGTAGTACCCGAAGGGCGAGTGGTGCGGGCTGTAGTCCACCGAGCTGGCGCCGCCGATGTTGGTGTGGGTCGAGCCGCACACGGCGTAGGTGCCGGGGCCGGCGTACGGGGTGGTCGGCTTGAAGCCGCCCTGGAACCAGCCCCACGTCACGCCCTTGGCGTTCAGCAGGTCGCCGACGTTCTGGCCCGACATCGCGGCGAGCGCGTTTGTCGCCGTGTGGTTCTTGTCGGAGCAGTCGTCGTAGTACGGGTCAGGGTCGTTGATAACCGTGCCGACGCCGTTCGCGTCCGGGGAGACCACCGTGTACGCGTCGCTGACCTGCGCCCCGGTCGTCGGGTTGTGGGCGGTCACGCCGTGGGTCTGTCCGGCGACCAGGTTGAGCACGCCGGGAGTCGACGGCCCGAACGTGGTGTCCCACGAGTTGTCGCTCATCGCGAAGTACTGCGCGTAGTTCCACATCGCGGGGACGGTGTTGCCGTCGTAATAGTCCATCGTCAGGCCTGGCGCCTTGTACAGGTTGCCGGAGCACGTGTCGACGCTGACGTTCTGGACGAACTTGTCCATCAGGCCGCCGTCGAGGGCCTTCTGCTCCGCGCCGTACCCGTGGTTCTGGTCGCAGGTGAGCGCCTGGGACGAGCTCAGCCGGGTGGGGGGGTACGTGTTCGGGTTGCTGGTCAGCAGGCCGCTGGAGACCAGGTTGTTGTTGGCCGGCGTATGGGGCCGGGCCGTGAACTGCGTACCGTCCGTGTTCGCGGCGGTCGGGTACGTGCCGAAGTAGTGGTCGTACGACACGTTCTCATCGAAGATGACCACGACATGCTTGATCGGCGTCGTCGTCGAGCCCGAGTGGTCGGCGGGCGGCGTGGCTGACGACGGCTGCATCTGGAACGCGGCGATACCGGCCGCCGCGGCGGCCGCGGCGGCCGCGGCCAGGCCGCCGCGCCGAAGTCGCGTACTGAGGGTCACGCGCTGCTCCTCTCGTCAGGGCTCCCGGGGCTGCTTCTCCGCGCCGCGGCGATAACTCCGCCCCGCGGTGCCCAGCGGAGCAGATTCGTCCTCTCAGGCGGCCGGGCGGGGCTGAAAAACTAACGAGAAAGCGAACGCTGTCCGTCTATCGACACACATCTTCGCGAATGACATCGCTATCTGGCCGCACACACAATTCTTCTACAGCGAAATAGAAGAAAGGGGCGTCAGAATCGGCGCGAAGGGCGTCCGACGGCGAGCACGGCTTATTTCTACTACAGGTTGGTAGATGAGGCACGCGGCGGCGGGAGGCGAAGCGTCATGCGGTGAACTCCCGCGGCCAAGCCCGCGCGGCCAGCTGTCGACCCGTGGCCGGCGCACCGGCGGGCCGGGCCAGCAAGCCGACGTGACGTGCCCGCCCGCCGACGCCACGAGCGCCTGGCCGCGTGACGGGCAGCGCCGGGCGCCGGGCGCCCGGCGCCGGCCGTCAGGTCAGCAGCGCCCGGCCGAACCAGTCGGCGCTGTCCCGCACCCCGGGCAGCGCGAAGAAGTAGCCCCCGCCGAACGGCACGATGTAGTCGGTCAGCGGCTCGTCGGCCAGTCGCGCCTGCACCGCCTCGAACTGCCGGGCCACGTCCTGCTGGAAGCAGGTGAAGACCAGGCCCATGTCCAGGTTGCCGTTGCTGTCCAGGCCGCGGTCGTAGTTGTGGCCCCGGCGCAGCGGGATGCTCGCGGCCGTCTGGGGCGTACGCGGGTTCGCCAGCCGGATGTGGGCGTCCAACGGTGTCTTCCCGCCGGCGGCGTCGTCGGTGTAGTCGGGCGTGTCCTTCTCCACGTCGCCGGACAGCGGCGCGCCCGTGTCCCGACGTCTGCCGATCATGCGCTCCTGCTCGGCGATCGTCGCCCGGTCCCAGAACTCGACCAGCATGCGGATCACCCGGACGACGAGATAGCTGCCGCCGGATGCCCACGCGGGCTCGTCCTTGCCGCCGGCCCACAGCACCTTGTCGGCGATCGCCGGCTGGGCGACCGCCGGGTTCGCCGTGCCGTCCTTGAACCCCATCAGGTTGCGCGGCGCCCCGTCCGGCCGGGGCGGCGACAGGAAGCCGTCGACCCGCCAGCGGGGCTGCATGCCGCCGCGGCTGTGCCGGGTGAGGTCGCGGACGGCGTGCAGCGGGGCGTCGGGCGCGTCGGCACAGATCTGCAGCAGCAGATCGCCGTCGCACTGGGACCGGTCGAGGCTGTCGTTCGGGAACGTCGGCATCGTGCGCAGCTTGCTGGGGCGGGCGGCGAGGCCGAACCGGTCGTCGAACAGCGATGCCCCCACGGCGGCAGTGATCGTGAGACCGCTGCCACCGATCGTCGGGCCCAGCAGGCCGGAGTCGGCGGGCGGCGCGGAGATGCCGTCGTTCGGCGGGGTGCCGCCGGTGGCCAGCAGGCGGGCTCGGTCCGTGACGGCGCGCATCAGGTTCACCAGCTCGCCCTTGGAACGGGCGGTGACGTCGAAGGCCGCGGTGATCGCGTAGGCCTGCGCGGGCAGGACGATGCCCGACTGGTGGGCGCCGTGGAAGGGCACGACGCGGGGGGCGCGGACGGCGGGTCCAGCCGGCGCACCCGCCGCGGCCTCGGCGGGCGGCCCGACGAGGGCGGTGTCGGCCGTCACCGCGGCGCCGGCCGCGGCCGCGACGGTGGCGAGGGCCGAGCCGCGCAGCAGCACGCGCCGGTTGAGCCCCGGATCGGGGTTGGCAGGGGTCACGACGTCCGCCTCGGCTCGGTGATGGACGCGACCGGGGCCAACTGCTCGCTCAGCCCGCCGAAGTCGCTGTCGACGCGCTCCCGGTCCGCGGTGGACAGGTCGGCGATCGGCGGGTAGGTGCCGTCGGGCCGCGCGAGCCCCGCGAGGTCCCGGTCCGTGGTAGCGATCAGGGCGTCCAGGCTCGGCAGCGAGGCGAGGCGTGTGGTCAGCAGGGGCCGCAGCAGGCCCAGCACCGTCCTCGTGCCGTCCAGGTTCGCCCGGGCGGTCGCGAGCCCCGAGCCGGAGCCGAAGTCGTCGTGACCGGTCAGCGTGAACTGCAGGGTGTTCTCGGTGATCTCGTGCGCCCGGATGGCGATGTCGCTCGGGTCGACCTGGGCGTGCGGGAAGTCGGTCTGCAGGCCGCGCTCCGCCGTGAGGAGAGCATCCGCGACGGGCAGCAGGTCCCCGGCGCTCTGCCCGTGCCACAACCCGTACTCGAGGCGGTGAAAGCCGGCAAAGTCGTCGTCCTTGAGGCCGCCTGGCAGCCCGTCGGGAAGCCCGTTGATGGCGTCGTCGGCGTCCCCGAAGGCGCCGTATGCGGCGCCAAGCTGCTCGTAGCTCAGATGGGCGGGCAACCAGTCGCGGCGCGCCGCGGCCAGGTCACCTCGCGCTATGTCCGTCCGCAACGTCTCCGTCTGGCTGATCAGGCCGGGCAGCACGCCCGTCACGTAGCTCTCGTAGGCGCGCGCGATCGGTATCAGGTCGTTCTGGGTGACCGGCAGCACCGGCGGGACCGGGGTGCGCGCGGTGCCCGAGATGGTGACGGTCGGGCCCGTGATCGCCTGGTCTTCTTCCATCACGCAGCGGAACGCGTAGCTGCCGTGCCCGAGGACGATGCGCAGGTGCGCGGATGCCCCCGACCCGAGCGGCTCGACCTCCGCGTAGACCGCGCCGGTCGACGGGTCGATGAGCTGGGCGTCACCGTCACGCAGGTCGGTGTTGACGAGCAGGAAGTCCTGCTGACCGGCGACCGGTTTCGTCCACCCGTTGCCGCATCCGCTCAGACCGATCGAGACGCGGACCGGCTCCGCCTGGGCGGACGGACCGTCACCGGGCCCGCCGTCCCCCGCGGTCAGCGCGAGCGTCAGCCCACCGGCGAGGGCGACGGTCGCGGCACCGGCCGCGACGAGCATCCACGTTCGTCGTCGCACCGGCGAAATTTAGGCGGCTCGGCACCCATACCGGCCGGTCCGGGCCGAGACGTCATCCGATGTTCGACGTACATTCGCCCGCCCGACAGCACGCCACCTCGGGAGGAACAGGCGCGATGTGACGCGGTTACCGACGGATGACGGCCGTCAGCAGGACGACGGAGTCCTCGACGGCGGCGAGGGCGTGCCGCTCGGCCGGGATGGTCACATGGTCGCCGGCCGCGCCGCTCCAGGCCTCGTGGCCGGTGGTGAGCCGAACGCGACCGCGCAGCACCTGGAGGGTGGCCTCGCCTGGACTTTCGTGCTCGGCGAGCTCGTGGTTCGCCAGCAGGGCGATCACGGTCTGGCGCAAGGCGCTCCCGCTCCCGCCGTGGAGCGGGTGGGCCGCCCGGCCAGCGTGGGCCTGGCGGGCCCGCGCCAGCTGTTCCTCGGCGATCGCCGTCAACGAGGTCGTCTCCATCGCGGTTCCCCACGTCGTAGCTGGTCGGGCTTGTTCGGTCAGGCCGCGGCGGTGAGCAGGAGCACGCCACCCGCGAGGAGCGCCGCCACCTTGGCCGCATCGAGGACGACGTAGGCGTGGTGAGCAGACGAACGAGGCGCGTCCCGGCTCGCGAGAACGGCGCCGGAGCGCCGGGCGAGCTTGGGACGGACCGCGGCCAGCTGGGTGGCAAGGACGGCGACGGCCACCGCGAGAACGACGACGGTGGGCCGGCGAGGGGGGTCAATGGCGAGGAGGAGCACGATCGCCGCGGCGAGAGCGGTCTCGACCGTGTTGAGGGCCCGAAACACCAGCCGGCCGATGCCGAGCCCGATAGGCACAGTTACGCCCGGGGCGCGGAATTTCAGCGGAGCTTCGAGGAACGAGATGGCCAACACCATGCCCAGCCACACGAATGTGACCGCGACAGCGACCGACTGCCCAGCGCTCATGACCTTCCTCCCACGGGGACCAGGTAGGCGACGCACAGGTCCGGTTCGGCGAACGGCTCCAGCCGGTCCACGGTGAGCGGCGCCTTCCAGGCATCCAGGGCACCGCGCATCACGCCGAGATGGACCGGGCACACGACCTGCGCCCGCGTCTCGGCGAGCTCGAGGAACGGACAGTGCCGCAGCCGGACCCGGAGATCGGAACCAGCGTCCACGCCCACGCCGGGTGGCTCGGGCGCGAAGCCCAGGTCATCGAGCAGCCGGACCAGCCGCGCGACCGGTTGCCTCCGGCTGGCCGCGTCCGCGAGGCGGGACCCATCGCCCCGACCGCGGCCAACGTCAGCGCTGTCGCCAACCGCGCCGTCGTCGTCAGCGCCATTGTCGTCAGCGCCAGCGCCAGCGCCGTCGCCCACGGCGCCGTGGGCAGCGCCGACGGACGCGGTCGAGGCGACCCGCCGCCCCCAGGCCCGGCCGGCCTCGATCGCGCGCGTACTCGGATCGGAGCCGGCGGCCACGCTCTCCATGAGGATCTCGGCGAGGACCCGGTAGTGCCGCGGCCCGCCCGGGTCCATCCCCCGCACGGCCCGGAAGAGGGCGCGGGGCCGGCCCGGCCGGCGCCGGTCGGACGGCGCCCGCTCGGCCTGCCCGTTCGCGACCAGCGTGTCCAGGTGGAACCGGATGGTGTTCGGGTGCACGCCCAGCTCGTCGGCGATCTCGGCGATGCCGCGCGGCGCGCCCGCCGCCTTGAGCACTCGCAGCACATCGAGCCGCCGGCTGTCGGGCGACGAGCCGTCGACGCGCGCCCGCTCGCCTTCGTTCGCCATGGCCGCTATTTTACACAAGTAGGACTTGTAAAAACAGGCATGGAGGACACGAATGCCCCAGCACCAGACGGCCCCACGTGGCACGGACCACGAGGCACGGACGGGCCAGACGCCGGAGGACGAGCTCGATGTGCGGTCTCTGCGCAAGGTCGACAGGCACCCGGCGATCTTCGCCACCTATGCGGCACTCTCTACGGGCGGCTCGTTCGTCCTGGTCAACGACCATGACCCCCGGCACCTGCGTGCCGAGCTCGAAACCGAGCACGCGGGCGGTTTCGACTGGGAGTACCTCAACTCCGAGCAACGCCACTGGCGGATCCGGATCACCAAGCGCGCCAGCACGCCGCTCCCCCGCGTCCTGGTCAACACGGGCGACCTCGCGGCCGGCACGGGAGAGCCGGACCTGGCCGGCGCGGTCTGGAAGCTCCCAGTCGGCGAGCGCGATCTGGACTCCAACGTCATCGCCCTGCCGCCGGGTGGGACCATCGAGGCGCACCGTGGCCCCGATGTCGACGTGTTGGTTCACGTACTCGCCGGCTCGGGCACGCTTTCCACCGAACGCGGCACCTTCGACCTCGCGCCCGGCGCACTGCTGTGGCTTCCCCGCCGTTCACTGCGCAGGCTCGCCGCCGATGACGAAGGCCTGCGATACCTCACCGTCCACCGCCGTCGTCAGGCCCTCGTCGTGGGAACGGCCCCGCCGCCGGCGAACTGACTCCGGCCCCGGACCGGGTTACAGCCAGTCGCGGCGTTTGAAGATGGCATACAGCGTCAGGGCGCACGCGACCAGGACCACGACGCTGGCCACGAAGCCCCACTCCGTGCCGAAGCCCGGATAGGGCACGTTCTGGCCGTAGAAGCCGGTGATCGCGGTCGGCACAGCGATGATGGCCGCCCACCCGGTCAGCCTCTTCATAATCAGGTTCAGCCGGTTGCCCTGGATCGTCAGGTTCGTCTCCAGGATCGTGGTGACGAGGTCGCGCATGCTCTCGGTCCACTCCGTCGCCCGCAGGACGTGGTCGTAGACGTCCTGGTAGTAGGGCGCCATCTCGGCGTCGACGAGGTGCAGGTCGCGCCGCATGATCGTGTTGACGACCTCGCGCATCGGCAGGACGAGCCTGCGCAGCAGGACAAGGCTCTTGCGCAGCTGGTAGCTGCGCCGCTGGACCGCGCCGTCCTGCGGGCGCTCGTCGAACAGCATGTCCTCGAGCGCCTCGATCTCGGTGTCGAGCGACTGCACGGCGGCGAAGTGCTGGTCGACGATGAAGTCGAGCAGGCCGTGCACGAGGTAGCTCACGCCGAAACGCGCGAGATCCGGGTCGGCCTCGCCCCAGTGCGCGATCAGGCCGTCGACGTCGAAACCCTCGTCGGCGCGGACGGTGACCAGCGCCCGTTCGGTGATGAACGCGCCCACCTCATGGCTCGTCAGCTCACCGCTGTTCTCGTCGAGGGTGACCGCGTAGGCGTTCAGGAACAGGTGGCTGGCATAGTGGTCCAGCTTGGGGCGCTCCCGCGGGCTGACCGCGTCCTCGACGGCGAGCGCGGAAAGGTTCAGCTCATCGCTGATGACGTGCAGCTCATCGGTCCGCGGCGCGCAGAGGTCGAGCCACACCACGGTGTCCGGCTCGGCGAGGTAGTCGCTGATCTGGGCGACCGGGAATCCCTCGGCCTCCAGCTTGCCGCCGCGGTAGACCCGGGTGCGCGGCAGCTGCCGGCCCACCCGGTTCGCGGGGTCGGCGTCCGGGTCGACCCGGCACAGCTGCTCCGGTCGTCCGCCCTCCTCGCCCGCGTCGCCGTCGCCGTCGCCGTCGGCGCGGCGCGCGACGTCGGCGGTAGCGTCGCCCATCGGGCTCACCCTTCTCTCCGGCTCCCCGCGGTGCGGACGGTTCGTTACAGGGACAGTGGCACCGGGACGCCGCCCGGCGGACGTGGCGTGTTGGCCACCGGGTCGATGCCGCTCGGGTCGTCGTCGCCTTTCAGCCGGGCGGCGACGATCTGGGTGTCGTTCGGCACGTCGAACCAGATGTCGAGCGCCACGGCATCGTGGGCGCCGATCGTCATGACGTCCGGCTGGCGCCTGATCCGCATCGCGTCGAAGCTGGGCGCGTAGCTCTTCCCCGTCGCGTCGACGAGGCGCTGGGCGCCGGTGTCGAGGTCGTGAAAGGCCGTGTCGACGTTGTTGACGACGACGCCGAGCCGGCAGTACTGCCCGCGGGCCTCCCACTCGGCATGCGTGCCGGAGACCCAGTGCATCCCGCAGGTCAGCCCGATCGGCCGCAGCATCATGTTCCCGTAGCGCGCCGCGTCCGCGTGCTGGACCTTCTCACCCGGCCAGGCAGGTCGGATCGCCGGCGAGGAGTCCGGCGCGGACAGCCGCCCGGCGAAGAATCCGGCCCCGCCTCCGACGGCCAACAGCCCCACGGCGACGCCCACGACCAACACCCACCGTCTGGCACCCACCTGGCCTGTCCCTTTCCTCGACGGCGCGCGAGCGGCACCCCCGGCAGATGGTGACACACGCGTCATCCTCGGAGGCCGAAACGGCTTGACTCCCACCCAGCGGGACCAGGTTGGTCGCGAACTGACCGGGCGCGGGGCGGCAAACGAGTCGGTTGCGTTCCCTCGGTCCGGCTATCCGTGGCCTGATGATCAAAACAGGCGCACGCCCACCCTCCGGTCGGACGCCTTAGACCGCTTCCTCGGTGACGGCGAAGTACTTGGTGTAACGGGCGGTGCGGGCGCGCAGTTCGTCGAGGTCCATGCCCGTGTCGGCGAAGGTGTACTGGTGGCCGTGGGGCTCACGGGCGTAGTCACGCGCGAAGCGGGTCATCCGCGCCGCCGTGTCGGCGGGCAGCTCGAAGCCGAACTGGTCGTAGACCGCGCGCGCGGCACCGAGGGCGTCGTCCATGAGGCCGGCGAACTGCAGGTCGATGACCTGCCCGGCCGGCACCGTGCCGTCGAGGCGCGCGTCCACGGTCCGGTCGAGGCCGTCGAGGATCAGCTCGGCGAACTCCTCGCTGATCTCGGTCGCGTCCACGTCGTCGGTATAGAGGCGGCGCAACGACGCCAGCATGCTGGCCGTGGAGGCCATGATGCGGGCCGGGTCCCGATGGGTCTGCACGAGCAGGGCGCCCGGGTACTCGGCCATCAGCTGCGGCAGCGTCCACACGTGCGCCGGCGACTTCACCAGCCATCGGGTGCCGGGGTGCTCGCTCTGCAGCAGTTCCAGGAAGCGGCGGTGCCAGGTGTACGAGGCGGCGACGTGGCCGTCGCGCACGGCGTCGTGCAGCCACCAGCGCAGGTAGCCGGGGACGCGGTACTGGGTCGCGAAGATCGCGCTGGTGAACGCGCTGCCGGTGATCCGGCCGCATTCCTGCGCGAGCCCGGCGCCGAGCTGGTGGATGGACCGGAACTCCGGGATGAACAGGTCGACGAGCCCGATGAGCTCCTCGGTCTGGGCGATCCGGGGATCGGTCTCGTAGGTCTCGGTTCGCGGCGGCGGCAGCGGGGCCTCGACCTCCCAGGTCAGCGGCGCCCGGTGGGCCGGGTCCTGGGCGAGGACGTCGAACAGCATGGTGGTGCCCGTCCTGGCCTGCCCGATGATGACGACCGGTGACGCGACGTCGCGTTCCCTGATCTCCGGGTACGCGCGGTGATGCGCGACGATCCGCAGCCGGTTGGCCAGGTACCCGCCCAGCTCGCCCGCCACGGCGACCTGGCCGAACTCGGTCAGCCTGCCGTCGTTCTCCAGGCTCTTGAGAAGGACGTCCAGTCCGTCACGCCAGCCGTCCCCACCGAACAGCTCGTCGTCACCGAAGTCGTCGAGGCCTGTGGTCTCGCGTGCCGACGCGAGCAGCTCATCCGGGGTCACGCTCACCAGACAACCACGTCCAGCTGGCGGCCCGGCAACGGGGCAACCGTCCGGGTGCTGCCCGATCACGGACCCGCTACCAGCGAAACCGCGGCGTAGACCTCTCGGTGGGCTCAGGTCGACCACGAACTGTTTGCCCCGCGTCAGTCCGGCGGACCCGGATCCGTCGCCGGGTCCTTTCCGCTCGTCCCTAGCGTGCCTCCCGTCCGGCCGGCCGTCCGGCCGCGCGACCAACCGAACGGCGGGATGCGATGGGTGCGACACGCAGGCAGGTACTGACCGCCACCGGACTCGGCCTGTTCGGCGCGAGCCTCGGCCAGGCCGCCTGGGCCGGTACACCCACGAGCGGTGTCGCTCAGACCACCACCACCGGCGCCGCCGGCGCCGCCGGCGGCGGCGGAACGCCGGTCGGCCTGGGCCCGCTCGTCCCGGCCGGGCCGGAGCTGGCCCTGCCGCGCGGGTTCCGGTACACCTCCTTCGGTGCCGGTGGGACGCGGATGTCCGATGGGCTGGTCACCCCCGTCGCCTGCACCACTGGTCACCGGAGGACTTCCCCGAGCCCGGCGTGGTCGGGGCCAGCGAGCTCTCCGGCGCCCGTTTCACCCCCGACGGACGCCACCTCGTCATCAACGTGCAGTACCCGGGACTCACCTGCGTCATCACCGGCCCTTGGTCGGCTTTGGCCTGACCCAGGGTGCTCGGTCAGGTGGCGCCGGGCTTCTGGAGAGTCGCGTTGGTTGATGATGCCGGCGCCGACGATGGCCTGCGGCTGCGGATCCTGCCCTTGGCCGCGCTGGCGGCGTATGGGGAGATCGCGCGCTTGACGACCCGGGGCTGACTCGTGGTACCCCGACCGGCCCACGGTGACCGACCACGATGACCGCCCACGCGGCGGTCGAACAGCGGGTCGAACAGCACGTGCCACGGCTCGACGCCGAGTCGGCGGCGGGACTCGGTCATCGACGACGCCGACGGCCGGCCCACCGGTATGCCCTTCTGACAGCGGCGACCCGGCCAGGACGTCGGCCGCAGGATCTAGCTCCAACGAACGTTCGCCCCGCCGCCTGCGCCAGCAGGTCGATGATCAACCAGACGCTACGCGTCACCGGCGGCGCGCTACGTCTGACCGGTTCCAGAACTCGCGCCGCGGCGGGCCAACGTTGCCTGTCGCAGCATTGGACCCGATTCGGACCTGGGCGCCTGCGCGGTGCCGTACAGGGTCGCAGCAGTCTTTGAAGGGTAACCGTCTTCATCGGGTGCCCAACACCGTGTCGATCAGCCTTCCTGTGCGCAAATCAGTATTGGGTACCGACCTCTCGATAGGGCTCCTATTCGGTCTCTCCGCATTAGATTTCAGAGTGCTCCAGGGCTGAGCCGGAAGGCCCAATAATTGGGTTATACAGCCTGGTTGGCGGTTTGTGTTATTCCGTTTTCCCGCCTAGGATGAACGCATGTTCGAAATGCGTGGCGACGGTCTGGACGATGGGGCTGTGCCGTTGTCCCGGAACTCGTCAACCGCGGACACCACGGCGGCTGTCGCGGCCGTCACGGCGCGGCCAGATCGGGTCTCGCGACTGGCGGGTCCCGGGTGTGGCCGGTCGGCAGCGCGGGCGGCGTCGCGACGCCCGCCGTCGCGGACGGCCGCGCAGGGGCGGCGGGTCGAGACGGCGCCGGCGGCGGGCACCGCCGATTCGGCGGATGTCCCGGGCGCGCGGTGTCCCGCCGGCTCGCCAGCCGCCAGGGGAACGTCGGCCGCCTCGGTTGTCGCGCGTCGCGCGGCCCGGGTACCACCGTCCCGTCCCGGCACGATCTCGCCCGGTGACGCAATCCCGCGGGCCGGGATCCCGATCGATACCGGGGCCTTGGCCGCGGGCGGCGTGGCGGCAACCCATCGTCCAGCTCGGTCGGCGCCTGGGGCCGCCTCTGCCGCATCCGTTCCGCCCGGTGGCATGCCCACTACCCGCGTCGCTGACTTCGAAAGGCCGACCACCAGCGGGCAGGTCATCGACGGGTCTGTCGTCGATGGGCTTGGGGCGGGTGGTGGGTTGGTGGCTCGGTTGGCTGCGGTGGGTGGGGTCTTCGACGAGCTGCTCGCGGGTCTGGCGGCGTGCGGGGAGGCGGAGGCGTTCGATCTGGTGGTAGGTCTCGTGCGGCTGGCGTCGCGGTTGGAGGGGCTGGCGATCCGGGCGCAGGTGCGGTGGGCGGAGCTACGCCCGGACACCGGCCGGTGCCTGGACGGCGACGGGGAGGGTGAGCCGTTCTCGCCGTATCTGGGTGACGAGCTGGCGGCCGAGCTGGGTCAGTCGCCGCGGACGATGACCAGCCGGCTTGACCAGGCCTGGGACCTCGCCCACCGCCTCCCGGCCGCCCTCGACGCCCTGACGGCCGGCGAGCTGGACCAGACCCGGCTACGCGCGCTGCACGCGCTGACCGGTGTCCTGTCCGACGGGCAACGCGCGACGGTGGAGGCACAGATGCTCGCCGGCAGCCAGCTGAGCTCACCCACCCAGTGGCGACGCAAAATCCACCGCATGATCAGCCGGCTTGATCCTGCCGCCGCCGCCCGGCGCCGCGACGAAGCGAAAGCGAAACGGGACGTGTCGATCGAGCCGGCCGAGGACGGCATGGCGCTGCTGTCGGCGACCCTGCCCGCCGAGGACGCACGGGCAATCTTCGACCTGATCGACCGGATCGCCAGAACCGACGCCCACAGCGACGGCGACAGCCGCCCGATCGGCGCCCGACGCGCCGACGTCCTGACCGCCCTGCTCCTCGGGAACCGGCGCGAACGGGTCA
>NZ_JASNFO010000032.1:0-188274 GCF_032027725.1 Pseudofrankia coriaricola
GCGAGCTCGAGCTCGACGGCGTACCGCGCCCGGGCATCGGCGGCCAGGGACGGGAGGTGGCCGGTGGGGAACAACCCCGGGGCCGGCGCGACGCCGCGCAGCAGCTGCCGGGCCAGGTTCACCTTGTGAATCTCGGTCGGGCCGTCGGCCAGGCCCATGTGGAACGACTCCAGCACCCACCGGCCGAACGGCATCTCCGTGGAGACGCCCAGGGAGCCGTGCACCTGCAGCGCGCGGGACGCGACGTCCATCAGCACCTTGGGCATCGCCGCCTTGACCGCGGCGATATCGGCGCGCACCTTGTCGTAGTCGTTGTACCTGTCGATGCGCCAGGCCGTGCGCAGGACGAGCAGCCGGAACTGTTCCATCTGGATCCAGGAGTCGGCGATCATCTCCTGGACGAGCTGCTTGCGTCCGAGCATCTCGCCCTTGGTAGTCCGGGAGACCGCCCGCTCGCACATCATTTCGAACGAGCGCCTGACCAGCCCGACGGTCCGCATCGCGTGGTGGATGCGGCCGCCGCCCAGCCGGGTCTGCGCCACGGCGAAGCCGGCGCCCCGCTCGCCGAGCAGATGATCCGCCGGGACGCGTACGCCCTCGTAACGGATGTAGGCGTGGATGCCCTCATGTTCGTCGTGCCCGGACACCCCCACATTGCGGACGATATCGATGCCGGGGGTGTCCGCCGGGACGACGAACGCCGACAGCCGCCGGTGCGCCGGTGCGTCCGGGTCGGTGACCGCCATCACGATTAGAAACGAGGCGAACCGGGCGTGCGAGGAGAACCACTTCTCCCCGTCGATCACCCACTCGTCACCGTCGAGGCGGGCCAGGGTGGTGAACCCGGTCGGATCGGAGCCGCCCTGCGGTTCGGTCATCGAGAAACAGGAGACGATCCGGTTCTCGATCAGCGGTTCCAGGTAGGTCTTCTTCAGGTCGTCAGTGCCGTAGTGCGCGAGGATCTCGGCGTTTCCCGAATCCGGCGCATGGCAGCCGAACACGACCGGGCCGGAATGGGTACGCCCGAGGACCTCGTTGAGCAGTGCCAGCTTCACCTGCCCGTAGCCCGGGCCACCCAGCTCCGGGCCGAGATGGCAGGCCCACAGCTTCCGTTCCCGGACCTGGTCCTGCAGCGGCGGGATCAGCTTCGCGCGCACCGGGTCACGCACGTCCCAGGCGTGCTCGATGACGAAGTCGAGCGGTTCGACCTCCTCGCGGACGAACTCCTCGGCCCACTCCAGCTCGCGCGCATACTCCGGATCCGTCTCGAAGTCCCAGGCCATGCCGCTTCGCCTCCCACGGTTACTCGAACGTCCTTCTCGGCAACAGACGTTCTTCTTCGATGACAAATGTCCTTGTCGACGACAGAGGTTTTTCTCGGTGACAACGGCAATGGCCCGCCGGCCCGGACGAAGCTATGCGGATGCCCCTGCCCAGGGCGGTGAGGAGCGGAGCTCAGCGGGGGATCTCACGCCACGGCCTGTCCCGGTCGACCCGCACGTCGCCCGGCAGCCCGAGGATCCGTTCGGCAATGATGTTGCGCTGGATCTCGTCCGAGCCACCCGCTATCCGGTAGCCGGGCGCGCCGAGAACGTGGCTGGTCCAGGCGAAGGTCCCCCACTCGCCGGTGTCTGCCGCCAGACGCGGCCCGAGCAGCAGTTCGGCCGCCCGCGACACGAGCGCCATACCCTTCACCCAGTGCAGCTTGCGGAACGAGCCCTCCGGCCCGGGCGGCCGGCCGGCTCGCCGGTCGTGGGCTTCACGCAGCGCCGCCACCTCGGCAAGGCGTTCGCTGATGTAGACATCGGCCAGCCGCTGGCGGACGAGGGGGTCGTCGAGGCGGCCCAGCGCGCGGGCCAGCGGGGCCAGTTCCCGCCATCCGCCGCCCACCCTAGCATGTCCCCCGCCGGAGCCCTCCCGCTCGAAGCCGAGCGTCGTAAGAGCGACTTTCCAGCCCGCCCCCACGTCGCCCAGCCGAAGTGAGTCGGGAATGCGCACGTCGTCGAGGAACACCTCGTTGAACGACGTGCCCCCGGACATCTGACGCAGCGGCCGGACGGTCACACCAGGTGCGTCGAGCCGCAGCAGGAACGCGGTGATGCCAGCATGCTTGGGGACGTCCGGATCGGTTCTCGTCAGCAGCATTCCCCACTCGGCGAACTGTGCCCCCGAGCTCCACACCTTCTGGCCGCCCACCACCCACTCGTCGCCGTCCCGGACCGCCCGGGTCGCCAGAGCCGCCAGGTCGGATCCGGCTCCCGGTTCCGAGAAGAGCTGGCAGCACAGGCTGTCGCAACGCAGGAAGGTCCGCATCAGCAGATCGCGTTGCTCCGGCGTGCCGACCAGGCGGATCGTCGGGGCGATCAGGCTGACGGTCACGGACACCAGTTCGTGGGCCGCCGGGATCGCGTAACGCTCCTCCTCGGCCGCGAACGCCTCGACGAACTCGGAACCCAGCCCCGCGCCACCGTGCTCGGGCGGCCAGCCGAGCGCGCCGAACCCCGCGTCGAACTTCTGCCGCTGCCAGGCCGCCACCCGCTCGATCAGCGCCAGCTCCTGCGCGAAGGACAGGTTGTGGAAGACCGAGACGTCGTCGGACCCCTGCCCGGCACCAGCCCAGGGCACCGAGCCAGCATCCTCAGGGCCGGCGTCCCCGGAGCCGGGATCCCGTCGGCCGGCATCGTCCCGTAACACGGCGTGTTCGGCGAGCCAGCTCCGTGCACGCCGCCGGAAGTCCTCGAGCGCACCGCCCGGATGTGCCGCGTCCAATCTGGTCTCCTGCTCACTATCCGCCATCTTGCGGAGTCGAACTCGGCCGCGCGACGTCAGTCGCGCTCATCGAAACAGCCGGTCGGAAAGGGCCTCAGCGGCCTATCAGGACAGGTGTTCAGTCCTCGACGAGCTCAATGGCTTGTTCGGGGCAGGTCCTCGCCGCGTCCCGAGACGCTGCCATCTGATCAACCGGCACGTCGACGATCTGATCACGGATCGTGACGTAACCTTCATCGTCGTAGTCGAGAAAGTCCGGCGCGATGCTGTAACAGCGCCCATGACCGGTGCAGCGGTCGCCACGGACAGTGATCTTCATGTGGTGGCCTCCCAGGCAAGCGGGAGAGTGAGCAGGGTCATCATGGAACCCCCACCGCGTTCGAGCAGCGGCGCGTCGGTCGTCACTCGGAAGTCTGGGATGACCTTCAGCCATTCCTCGAGGGCGATCTGCATCACCCGGCGGGCCAGATGCGCGCCCAGGCAGCGATGCGGTCCGGCCGCGAAGCCGAGATGGTTGTTGGCCATGCGGCCCAGCACGAACTGGTCCGCCCGGTCGTAGACCCTGGGGTCCCGGTTGGCGCCGGAGACAAGCCCATACACCATGTCGCCCGTGCGAAGCGGGCAGCCGTGGAACTCGATGTCACGAGTCACCTTGCGTCCGTCACCGAAGACGATGGTGTAGAGCCGCAACGTCTCCTCGACCGCGGACGGGATGAGCTCGGGCTCGGCGAGGAGCCGGTGCCGGTCGTCCGGATTGGTGGCGAGGTGCCGGAACAGGTAGCCGAGCTCTCCCCGCGTGGTGTCGAGCCCGGCGAGCACGAGCACGGTCAGAATGTCGAGTATCACGGTCTCGTCGAGAGGCTCGCCGTCCAGCGTGGCGTGCAGCAGGTGCGAGGCGAGGTCACCGTCCCGCGGCACCGGCTCATCGCGTCGTTCGTCCAGCGCGTCGATCCAGTACTGACGCATGGCGCCGAGCGCCTGGGCCATGGCCTCCTGCTGGGCGAGGTCGCCACCGAACCCGCGGAAGAAGTCCTCGACCCACGGCACGAACAGGTCGGCGTCGGAGGCTGGCAGACCGAGAACGGTCAGAAACACCTCGGTGGGGTACCGCATCGCGAACTCGGCCACGAAGTCACACCCGCCGTGCGGCGCGATCTGGGCGACCAGGCGTCGGCAGATCACCTCTGCCGCCGGGCCGACCCCGTTGATCGCGGCCGGCGCGAACCAGCGGCTCAGGATCTGGCGGTACTTGCTGTGCTCCGGCGGGTCGATCTGAGTGGGCACGAAGCGGTACACCGGTTCCGGCTCCCACGGCGTGATCGACTCGCTGGAGAAGATCTCGGGACGCTGGTAGATCTCCCGGACCTCGTCATACCGGGTGAACATCCAGTAGCCCTGGGCCATGGTGTTGAAGATGGCCTGGCCCATCTCCCGAAGCTCGTCGGCCTTGCGCCAGTAGCTGCCCGCTTCGAGGGCTGGGGAGACGTCTAAGTGGACGACCGGACATCCGCTGGGGACACGCGCGGGTTTCTCGACACCCTCGACAGAGTCGTCTGCCTTGTTGGCCATAGCCGACCAGCCCTCCTGGAGACCAGGTATCTATGACGCAGGTCACCCTAATCGTCATGATGAATCTCGTCAACGGGGCCGGCAACCCCACCACGACGAACGACACGGGCACGGCGCGGGCAGGCCGGCCTACCCGCGCTCGGCAGCCGGAGAGCACGGTGGCCAACTGATGATCATTTAGGTGTCGGAGTCCGTGGGCTCCAGCCGCCCGCGACCTTCCGGTCCTCGTCTATGGCGAGCCCCCTCCCCCGAGAACGCCACGAAGAGCGCCCCAGACTTGGCCCTGCGTGCCCTCGCCATCAGCGGCGGCGGCTGAGCCATCGCGGCCGCCCGGAGTGCCTACTCGCGGCCGATGGGGCGGTCGGAACCCACTGGCCCTGCTCGCTCCCGACTCCGAGCGCGCCACCTAACCTCGATATTCACACGCGCGGTATTTCACCGCGGTTCGACCGTGCCGGCGCCGCCCGTGTGACGCCAGACCGCCAGGTGCAATCGGTCCGGCTGTGACGATGTGCCACGGTCGCGTCGAGGTCCGGTTCGCCGATCCGCGGTGGGGCGGTCGCGCCGCGGTGGACCGTTTCGCGTGTGAACCTCGGCGCGAGGTGGAATCATTGGGATGGACCGTAGGCCCAGGGAGGTGCGACAGTCGATGAGTTACCCGTTTCTCGGCGCTTTCTTGACAATGCTCTGGTTCTTCCTGTTTGCCATATGGGTATATACCCTGTTTGTGGTGGTGGCCGATATATTCCAAAGCCGGGACCTGTCCGGCTGGGGTAAGGCTGGATGGCTGGCGTGTGTCATCGTCGTTCCCCTGCTGGGCGTTCTATTCTATGCGGCCTTCCGCGGCGAGGGTATGAGTGAGCGGTCGGCCGAGGTGGCGAGGCGACGCGAGGGCCTGTATCAGGGTTTCCGGCCTTCCGCGGTGCAGACTCGCGCGGTCGCCGATGAGCTGACGAAGCTGGCCGACCTCCGCAAGCAAGGTGAGATCACCGACGTGGAGTACCAGCGGGAGAAGTCGAGAATCCTGACCTGAACGCGCTCCGGCTAAAGTAACGAGGTCAACGGCTCGACTGGACGGACTGTTTTCTCGTCGCCCCCGCGGACCCGGCGACTCATCGCCGCCGGCCTCCCGGCGGCGATGCGGATCAGCGCGGGAACCGTGCCCCAGGTACCCGGTCGCGCGACCGGCACCCCGGGTGCGTGTCGCGGAACTCTTACGCGCACAGCGCCGGGAAGCGATCGGAAAAGCAGGGGCGGCGTGAGACAAAGCGCTTCTCCGTCCACGCCGACGCTGACCGGTTGAGCGGAATCGACCCGCGCCACGGGGCTGCTCCACTGCTGAAAGCCGCGGAATCGGCTGATGGCGCCCACCGACTCGAGCGCGACGAGGGTGGGTAGATCGCGAGCCCGATCGACCCGCAGCGCCACCAGACCAAGCCGGCCGCTGTCCAGCCGGGGCCGGGTACCGAGACCGCCGAGGCTATGTAGCTGGTAAGGATTGTTGGACACAAGGAGGACATCCGCACTCGACTCGGCACGACCGTCCGAGCCGGCGAAACGAAGATCCGGCGGTGTGCAATCTGGACCGAGAAGGTCGGGAAGCATGGCGGCGGCCGTACTCGCCTTGGCGTCACGGTAGCTGTCGGACCGCACGATCTCCGCATAGACACCGAGCGAGACGTTGTTGACGAAGACGCGGTCGCCGACCTGACCAAGATCGACACGCCGTTCGACAGCCGTGTCGAATGCGTCGAGCGCGCCCGCCACATCGTTCCGATCAAGGCCTAGATCGAGGGCGAAGTGGTTACGAGTCCCGGCTGGGACGCACACGAACGCCATCCCGCGCCGCCGGGCCACGTCGGCGACCAGACCCTGCGAACCGTCGCCACCGGCCATGCCCACCACGTCGGCGCCACCGTCGGCGGCGTGCTCGGCGAGGGCGCGCAGGTCCGCGCCCGGGGCGAGGCTGACGACCTCGACTCCGCGCCGGGCCGCCTCCTGCGCGAGATGATGGCGGTCGGCGGCGCCACCACCGGACCGCGGATTCACCAACAGGACGCCGCGCTGGGCGGGTCCCACGATCGTCCCCTTCGGCCGGTGCCGGCCGAAAGCCGCGCGCGCCGCGCCTCCCGACGCGAACAGCAGAGCTGTGGTGACGAGCATGCTCGTAAGGCCAGCCACCCCAGCGAAAGCAATAAGCCCGCTGAACGCGACGGCGGCCACGAGAGAAGCCGCCACGCGGCGTCGCCCCCGCCCGACGAGCGCCGTCCAGCCCGCCATCGCCGTCACGGACACGGCGACGACCGAGACAGGCAAGGCGATCGGCCGGTCGGCCAGCCGTGCCAGCACGACGGCGACTGCCCCGGCGAAGCACACCAGCGCGGCACGGGCGGCTGTCCGGCGAGATCGGGAAACCCTGCCGTCCAGGGAATGATCCTTACCGAAATCGGCCGGATAATCGTGACGATGAAGGAATGGCGCCGATATTCCCACGCGCCATCCTAGCCAGCGAACCATCCAGGTATGCTCGCCGGCCCCACTCGGCTTCGCAACCGCGGCCCGAAGCCCGATGCCGACGAGATTTCGCCTACTTCACCCCTTGTTCATCAAGCCTTGGGTTCATCAAGCCTTGGCCAGCGTTACCGCTGCGCCTGTCGCTGTATGAGTCGGGCTGTTCGGCGGGGCTGGGCCGACTCACCTCGGTCGGGGGATGACGGCGCCGACGGTGTGCTGTGGGATGAACCTGAGGAGTCTCAGGCCCGCGGAGACCGAGGGTTCTCTACCCCGCGGGACGCCGCCCGGCGGATGCGCGCGTGCCGACCATCCAGCACGCGGCGGTGAACCGGATCTCCGCGCCCCGCTGGTAGGGACCGAAGGCGGCGCGGGCGGTCTCGACGACCTGGGCGCGGGTCCGCTCGTCGGCCCCCTGCAGGGCTCGGCCGACGGGGCCGAGCAGGGTGAGGTAACGAACCAGCTCCGTCTCCGGCAGGACGCATTCCACGTCGATCGGCTGAATATCAATGTTCGTCCAGCCGCTCTCGTCGAGGATGCGGCGGACCCGGTCCGCCCGCGCGAGAGCGAACTGGCCGGGTGCCTCCGGGTCGCGGGGCGCCAGGTGCGGCAGGAGCGGCGCCGCGGCGCGTTCGGCCGTCGTCATGAACGGATTCTCGTCGGGGCTCCGCCAGACGATGAACCGGACCTGGGCGGTGTCCGTCCCAGCCCGCCGCAGGTTCGCGAAGGCCCGGGGGAAGTCGTCGAAGAACATCACGCCGAAGCGAGATACGAGCAGGTCGAAACTGGCCGGCTCGAAGGTGTGGGTGGCGGCGTCGGCGTGGATGAAGCTGGCCGACACGCCCGCCCGTTCGGTCCGTGCCCGAGCGGCTTCGACCATCGGCTCGGAGATGTCGACGCCGACGCAGCGTCCCGCCGAGCCCGCCCGCCGCGCGGCGGCGACCGTTGTCGCGCCCGTACCGCAGCCGACGTCGAGCACGCTCGAGCCCGTGGCCACCGCGTCGGCGAGCAGAGCCTCGAACGGCCGGTACATCTCGTCGAGCAGGTCCTGCGCCGCCGTCCAGCCTCGTCCACCGGCGCCGTTCCAGAGTGCTTTCTGCGCGTCATCGCCCCCGGGCGCGACTTCCATGGCCGTCCCCATCCCTTGGCGT
Organism: Pseudofrankia coriaricola; assembly: GCF_032027725.1. Classification (NCBI taxonomy): domain Bacteria; kingdom Bacillati; phylum Actinomycetota; class Actinomycetes; order Frankiales; family Frankiaceae; genus Pseudofrankia; species Pseudofrankia coriaricola. Next base: position 8,001 of record NZ_JASNFO010000032.1, read on the forward strand.
GCCTTGCCGAAACCGTATCGTTCCAGCTCAAGTCAACTTGAGGTCAAGACGGCGGTGAACGTGGACATAGCCGAGGTGACGCGACGCTCCGGGCTGCCAGCCTCGACGCTGCGCTTCTACGAGGAGAAGGGGCTGATCGTCTCGGTCGGCCGGCGGGGCCAGCGCCGGGTCTTCGATCCTGGCGTGCTGGAACGGCTGGCGCTGGTCGCGATGGGCCGCGCCGCCGGCTTCTCCCTCGACGAGATCGCGCTCATGTTCGCGCCAGACGGGCAGCTGCGCATCGACCGGCGGATGCTCGCGGCCAAGGCGGACGAGCTGGACGGGAAGATCCGCGAGCTGACCGCCATGCGCGACGGCCTGCGGCACGCCGCGGCCTGTCCCGCGCCGAGCCACCTGGAATGCTCCACCTTCCGCCGCCTGCTGCGCGCGGCGGAGTCGGCCGCCGTTCGCGCCCGGACGCGGCCCGCCGGTCCGGGTCCGACGCGGTCTTCATCGACCTCGCATCGGCCCCGGGGCGGGGGACCGCGCCTCGGATGCCAGGCCGAGGCGGCCGAGTAGGCCGAGCAGGGGAGCCGCCGCCGCGGCGATGGCGGCGAGCTCGTCGGCGTCCGGCGTCCGGGAGGCCGCGCCCAGGACGAGCGTGACACTGTCACCCAGCCGCACGGCCGGCACGGCGGTCACGGCAGTCACGGCGGTCACGGCGGTCACGGCGGTCACGGCGGTCACGGCGCCGGTGTTCGCGCGGTCGGCCCCCGCGTCGTCCACCGTGGCGAGGTCGCCGTTCCCGGCGGCGCCACGGCTGGCGACGGTGCCAGGCCCGCCATCGGCGCCGAGCCTCTCGGCCGCCCCCGCACCAGCGTCGGCGTCATCCTTCGCGGGCACGGCGGACGGTTCGGGGCGGTGCGCGACCGGGCGCGTGGGCGCGCCACGCTTCCAGAACTCAGCGGGCGCCGCCACGGGCGGGACGGCCATAGACGCGCGGACGGGGCGCGGCGCTCCGACAAGCTCGGCGAGCTGAGGGTCGGACGCGCCGAGCAGCCGCTGCTGGATCTCGGCGAGCGATCGCCCCTCGGACTGAAGCTTCTTGATCGCGGCGAGTTGGAGCACGTGCCGAGGGCCATAGAGGGCGACGCGGCCACGGGTTGCGACCGGCCGGTCGACCAGGCCGATCGTGGCGTACCAGCGGACGGTCCGCTCGGTCGGCAGCTCGCCGACCCGGCCGCTGCTCTGGCCCGCGTAGTTACCCGCGAGCAGCACCGCCACCCGACCGGGGAGCTCCATGAGCGTCCACGGGCCGGCGTCCGCGTACTCCCCCGCAGCCTCGGCGTCAGGGTCCACAGTCATGATCCCTGATCGAAATCCCAGCGCGACCTCATGCGGTCATCTTGACAGTGTCATCGTGACACTGTCAAGATGACGAGGCGCGCCGGGGAACGCCGCTCACGGGTCGAGCGGGCGAGGACAGGCGGCAGAGGAAGGGGAACGGTGAGCACCGACCTCGAACGGATCAGCACCGTCGGCATGGTCGACCTGATCGAGCCGGAGCCACCGGCCCAGGCGGACGCGCCGCGACGGGACAACGAGGAGGACGGCCTCGGCTGCCTGCGAACGGGACGCGGCAACCTGCCGCTCGACGCGATCGACGTCCAGGCCGCGGTCACCGGCCTCGCGTCGACCATCGCCCTCAGTCAGGGCTTTCACAACCCGTACGACGAGCCGCTCGAGGCCACCTACATCTTCCCGCTGCCGCCGCGGGCCGCCGTCACCGCGCTGCGGATGGAGGCGGACGGCCGGGTGGTCGAGGCCGAGCTCAAGGAACGCGGCCAGGCGCGGGCGGACTACGACATCGCGATCACCCAGGGCAAGCGCGCGTCGATCGCCGAGGAGGAGCGCCCCGGCGTCTTCACCATGCGGGTCGGCAACATCCTGCCCGGCGAGCGCGTCACCGTCCGCCTGACGCTGGCCGGCGAGCTGCCCTATGAGGACGGCGCCGCGACCTTTCGCTTCCCCCTGGTCGTCGCTCCTCGCTACATCCCCGGCGCTCCGCTCGCGGGCGGACGGGTCGGCGACGGGGTCGCGGCCGACACCGACGCCGTACCGGACGCGTCCCGCATCAGCCCACCGGTGCTGCTGCCGGGCTTCCCGAACCCGGTGCGCCTGTCGGTGGACGTCGACGTCGACCCGGCCGGCCTGCCGCTGGCCGCCGTCGACGCCAGCCTGCACTCGGTCATCACCGAGCGGCGTACGGACGGCCTCCGTGTCCGGCTGGAGCCGGGCGACAGGGCCGACCGGGACTTCCTGCTGCGCCTTACGTTCGACGCGGACGAGGCGGTCAGCACGTCGCTGTCGGTGCGGTCCGACGAGCCGGCCGCGAGCGGCCAAGCCGCCACCGACCACGAGGCGGGCGGCAAAGCAGCCAGCGGGACGTTCGCGCTCACGATCCTGCCGCCGGCCGGTACCACTCGGGCCCGGGACCGGGACCTGGTGCTCGTCCTCGACCGGTCCGGCTCGATGGGCGGCTGGAAGATGATCGCGGCGCGCCGTGCCGCCGGCCGGATCGTCGACACCCTCCGCGGCGGCGACCGCTTCGCGGTTCTCGCCTTCGACCACCAGGTCGAGACTCCGCCCGCCCTCCCCCGAGGGCTCGCGCCGGCCAGCGACCGCGCCCGGTTCCGGGCCGTCGAGTTCCTCGCCACCCTGGAGGCCCGCGGCGGGACGGACATGCTGGAGCCCCTGCGGCAGGCCGCCGCCCTGCTCGGCCCGCGGGCCGAGGCGCCCGAGCGCGACCGGGTCATCGTGCTGGTCACCGACGGTCAGGTCGGCAACGAGGACCAGCTGCTGCGCGAGCTCGCCACCGGCCTCGCCGGGGCGCGGGTCCACACCGTCGGCATCGACCGGGCGGTGAACGAGGCGTTCCTGCGCCGGCTGTCCGGCCCGACCGGCCGCTGCGAGCTGGTCGAGTCTGAGGACCGGCTGGACGACGCGATGCGCCACATCCACCACCGCATCGACGCGCCCGTCGTCACCGGCCTGCGGCTGCTCCCGGCGGGGCCGGCGGACCTGGCCGTCGACACCGACTCGCTGACCCCGACGCCGCTGCCTGACCTGTTCGCCGGCGCCCCGGTGGTCATCCGGGGCAGGTTCACCGGCCAGCCGACGGGCACGATCGCCTTCACGGGCCAGGCCGACACCGACGCGCCGTGGCGGGCGTCGGTCACGGCGACGGCAAGCGGCAATCCGGCCCTGACGGCCCTGTGGGCACGGGCGCGCATCCGGGATCTGGAGGACGCATATGTGGCCGGCCCGTCGGGCCGAGGCGGTCACGACGGCCTGGAGAGGCGCATCGTCGAGACGTCGCTGCGCTACCGCGTGCTGTCCCGCTTCACCGCGTTCGTCGCCGTCGACCAGCGCGTCGTCAACGAGGGCGGCACGGTCCGCCGGGTGACGCAGCCCGTCGACCTCCCCAGTGGCTGGTCCGACGAGGCTCTGGCCGTCGGCGGGCCGCCCAGCGCGCCGCTGTTCGCCGGCAGCGCCGTCGCCGCCAGTTTTGCCGCGCCCGCCGGGCCACCGCCCCCGATGTACCAGCCGATGCCCCCGTCGATCGTTCCTCCCGCGCCGGCCGGGCCGGCGCCCATCCAAGCGCGGCGGGGCGCCCCGGCGGGCCCGGACGACCTCGACGTGCCCGACTTCCTCACCGGCGGAACCTCGGGCCCACGAGCCGCCCCGCGGCCCGGCCGCGGGACAGGCCGTGGCCGGCAGAAGGCCAAACTGACCACCGCTGCCGGACCGTCTGGCGCCGGTGTCGACCCGGATGCCGGCACGCTCTCCGCGTTCGTCGCCGCCGAGCTGGCGGTGCTGTCCACGAGCGCCGGGCCCTCGCCTCGTCCCGGGGCGGCCGACCTGGCCGCGCTCGCCGGCCGCATCCGTGCGGCGCTGCCCGCGTGGCGACGGGCCGGCGAGCACGAGGCCGCATGCGCGGCGCTGGAGAGGCTCGCCAGCCAGCTCGCCGCCGCGTCCCCGGACCTGTCGGACGCGGCCCGGCTCTGGGAGCACGCCCGCGCGACCCTGGAGGCCATCCGCGACGGACGCGCCGACCAGCTCACCGGCGACCGCCCGGTGACGGGCGACCCGACGCGCAGGTCACGGACCGCGTTCTGGAGGCGCTGACCCGCCGTCAGCGGGCCGCCACTACTGCGCCGTCAGGAGGGACAGCAGGAGGTGGGTGTCCTGCTGGAAGACGCGGATCTCGCGGATGGTGCCGCCGAGGACGGTGAACACCTCGATGACGTCGACCGTCGCCGAGCGGCCAGTCGCCTTCGCCGTCCAGGTCTGGGTCGTGAGCTGGACGGCGCGGGTGGCGTCGCCGAAGACCAGCGGGTTGGTGATCGTGCGGTCCCAGTGGCGGCCCGCCTCGGCGTTCATCGCCGCCATGCCGGCCGGGCCTTCGTGCCAGCCGCCGTGCGGCAGCGATTCCGGCTGCTGGACCCGGATCTCCGGGTACATCAACGTGAACGCGCCCTCAACGTCGCCGGACTGGAAGCGGCGCGCCATCTCGGTCACCACCGTGGCCGCGTCCGCCGCGGACACATCGACGCGCTCGGGCTCGGGCTCGGGCTCGTCAGTCAGCAACGGGGTAGTCGGCAACGGGGTGCCGGCGGGATCGGCGGAGCCGGCAGGAGAGGTCTGGCTCATGCCGACCCCGCCCCGGCGGCGTGACGGGCGCGGTAGGCCTCGAGTGCCGCCTCGAACCCGCGGTGCAGGTGCTGCGGGGCCGGCTCGTTGCGGCCGAACACGACCGTGTCGAGCAGGCCGAGGCGCACGCCCGGCTCGGTGCGGCCGGCCACCCAGAAGTCCTCGCCGTCGACGACGGTCTCGCAGATCCACGGCGCCATGTCGACGGCCTTCGACCGCTCCTCGTCCGTCAGGCCGGGACGCAGGTAGGAGGTGTGCACGACCTCGGAGCTGCTCTCGTCGACCGGGAGGATCTGCCACAGCTCGACGTGCCGGGCGTCGAAGGTGAGGCTGACGTTGGGGAACAGCGCGTACTGGTAGCTGAAGTGCCGGCCGACGTCGCCCCAGTCGGCCTCGGGGCGCTCGCGCAGCTCGACGATCGACTTCAGCGCGGAGCTGTTGCGCAGGTGCGGGCCGAACGGGTCGAACGTCAGCACACCGCCGACGGCGTAGGTGGCGAGCGTGGTCTTGTGCAGGTAGTTGAAGTGGTAGTTCTCCCGGAAGGTGTCCAGGGTGACCTTCCAGTTGCCGCCCACCTTGTGCACGTGCGGCTCGCTGTGGGGTTCCCAGTCGGCGAAGTCGAGCAGGGCCAGCTCGCCGGCCAGCTCCGGGCCGAGGTATTCGTCGATGTCGACCGGCGGGCCGGGCCGCAGCCGGCCGACGATGAGCCCGTAGCCCTCGGTGACCTCGAGCGGGATCAGCCCCTTGCGGCTCTTGTCCAGCCCGGTGAAGCCGTCGGGCACCGGCATGCGGCCGAGCTTCCCGTCCAGGCCGTACGTCCAGGCGTGGAACGGGCAGGTCAGCCGGATGGCCTCCCCGGCGCCGTCGGCGAGCCGCACCCCGCGGTGGCGGCAGGCGTTGAGGAACGCGTGCACCTGGCCGTCGCCGTCTCTGGTCAGCAACACCGGAGTGCCGAGCAGGTCGACCGCCCGGTAGGTCTCCGGCTCCGGCAGCGCGCCCGAAAGGCAGAGCACGAGAGGCTGGTCGAGGAACAGCGCCTCATTCTCCTCTGCCTGCCGCTCGGCCGAGTAAATGTCGGTCGGCAGTTCCATGACGTCATCGGCCATGTCCGTCGTGCGGTTGTCGATGTGATCGAGCAACCGGCGCGCGAGGCTGCGTTCGAGTGCTTCCCTGTCCACCGCCAGTCCTTCCTGTTCGGTTCGCCCCGACCGCGTGCCCCCGGCCAGGCCCCAGGCCCGGGGCAGGCCCGCTATACGGCGGTGCCGGACCGCGCCGCCGGACGTGATGTCACGGCGGCGCGGCCCGGCGCGTCGTGCCGGAGCTCGCGGCTACTGCTGCGGCTTACCCACAACGAACGGCTTCTCGACAGTGACGACGAGCTTGCCGTCCTTGATCTCGCCTTGCGACGCCGACTGGTTCTTCACCCGCGGGATGCCCTGGACGCCCGGGGAAGTGAAGTCGATCGGCGCGGTCGCGCCCTGCGTGTCGAGCGCGGTCTGCTTGTCCAGGTACTCCCGGATCTTCACGGCGTCGACGACGCCGACCTTGGGGATGATGTCCGCGAGCAGCTTGACGCTGAGCCAGGCGTTGATCGCGGTGTCACCGATGGTGTTGGTGATCCCACCGACCTGCTTGGCGTACTTCTGGACGTCGTCGTTGAACGCGCTGATGGCGCCCTCACCGAAGGACAGGACGACCAGGTTCGGCTGGTTGAGGTTCGTGACGGTCTCGACGACCTGCGGCGTGAGCACGATGCTCGGCAGCGCCCACGTCAGCTTGGTGAGGCCGATCTGGTTGCAGGTCTGGATCAGCGGGGCGAGCTGGCGGGGGTTGATCGCGGGGACCGCGGTGTCCGCGCCGCTCTGCTTGATCTGCAGGCAGGTCGGCTGGAAGTCGGTGGCCGTCAGGCCCAGCTTGATCTGGTCGACCGTGACCGACGGCGGGTAGTAGCTGGCGGAGACCTTCGCCGACGACTGCGCGATGGCCGAGTCAGCAGAGATGTAGGCGACGCGCTTCGTGCTGGCCGGCAGCATCTGCGGCAGGATCCGGAAGGACACCAGGACCGGCTCGATGACGTAGACCCGCGGGTTCTGCAGGGACGCCGACGCGGCGCCGAGGCTCGCCCAGGAGATCGTGTTGGCCGTGTCCAGCGTCGGGAGCAGGCTCGGCTCCATCGTGCCGTCGTCACCGGCCATCATGAGGACCTTGTCCTCGACCAACAGCTTCTGGGCGCACACCGAGGCGCCCTGCGGCGTGTTGTGATCGTCGCAGACGTCGATCTCGACCGGCCGGCCCAGGATCCCGCCGTTCGCGTTGACCGACGCCGCCGCGATCTTCGCGGCCTGCGCGACCCACGGCTGGGACACCGCGTCGGTCTGGATCCCGGTCATGAGCCCCAGCTTGATCGGGGCGCCGGTGGGCTTGGGCGCGGTGGCGGCGCCGGCGTCGGGCTTGTCCGAGTCCGACGAGCCGCCGCAGGCCGCGACGAAGAGCGTCACGCCTAAGAGCGCCGCCACTAACTGCTTGCGGGGTAAGCGCACCTGGGGTCTTCCAGCCGAGCTCGGCTGAATTGCTGGCATTTTCGTTTCTCCGTATCGTAGAACGCGACAAAGGGAGCCGGCCGGCCGAGATGCCGACCGGCCGGCCATGACTGTCGACCGGGTGAGCGCTAGGAGATGACCGCCGGGTCGGCGGGGGTGAAGTTGTAGACGCGGGCCGCGTTCCCGACAGTGATCTTGTACTGGACGTCCTCGGGCAGGTGGCCGAGCCACTTGTTGGCCATCGAGATGGTGTCCGGCCAGGTGGAGTCCGAGTGCGGGTAGTCGCACTCGAGCATCACGTTGTCCTCGCCGATGATGTCCAGCAGCCGGATGCCGGCCTGGTCCTCGATGAACGTGCCGAAGACGTGGTCGTGGAACAGCTTGCGGATGTCGGTGTCCAGGTCGAAGGACGCCGCGCCCTTCGCCTCGCCGCGCTCGTGGGAGGCATTCATGTCGATGTCGAAGCGTGACGCCCAGAAACGCTGCTTGTCGATGACCTGCTCGGCCCGCTCCAGGAAGTACGGAATCCAGCCGATCGAGCCCTCGGAAAGGGCGATCTTCAGGTTCGGGTACTTCGGGAAGATCCCGCTGAACAGCCAGTCGAGCAGCGTGCCCGCCTGGTTCGCCGCCGCCGAATAGGCCATGAACGCGAGCGTCGGCATGTCCGCCGAGGTACGGATCAGGTTGGACGACGAGCCGACGTGCATCGAGATGACGTAGTTCGTGTCGTTGCAGGCCTGGAACACCGGGTCCCAGTAGTCGGTGTGGATCGACGGCAGGCCGAGCTTCGTCGGGTTCTCCGAGAACGCGATCGACTTGCCGCCGCGCGCCGCCGTCCGCTCGATCTCGGCCGCCGCCGCCGCCGGGTCCCACAGCGGAATGATCATCATCGGGATGAAGCGGCCGGGGAAGTCGCCGGCGAACTCCTCCAGGATGAAGTCGTTCCAGGCCTGGACGCAGAGCAGGCCGAGCTCCTTGTCCTTGGCCTCGTGGAAGACCTGGCCGCAGTAGCGCGGGAAGCTCGGGAACAGGATCGACGAGAGCACGTGGCCCTGGTCCATGTCCGCGACGCGGGCGGCCGGGTCATAGCAGCCGAGGCGCATGTCCTCGTAGGTGATCGGCTCGGGCGAGAACTCCTCGCGCGTCTTGCCGGCGACGGCGTTCAGGCCCGTGGTGACGATCTGGCGGTCCTCGTAGACCCAGAACTCGGAAGCGCCGTCCCGGACGATGCGCGGCCCGGTGTCCCGCCAGCGCTCGGGCAGCCGCTCCTGCCACAGCCGGGCCGGCTCGATGAGGTGGTCGTCGACCGAGACGAACCAGTTGAACGACACAGGGCCTCCAGCGGGCGGTCCGCCCAGCCGGGCATCGCGGGGACACCTTCGGCTGGGCGAAAGGTCGGACAGAGTTACGGGCGTGCGGTGGTTTCGGGCATACGGTGGACCTGCCCTCTAAGAGAGCGAACGCTCACATCCTACCGAGCGGGACGCACGGACGCCAGATCCAGACCGAAGGACATGGCAGATGCCTGCCAGCCCGTCCCGGCGCACCGCCCCGACGGCACGGCGAGGCTCATCGAGCCCCACCTGCTCCGTCGGCGTCGAGATGGCGGGCGAGGCGGGCACGGTGGGCGGTCGGTGAGCCGAACAGCGCGCGGGAAAGGGCGGCGCGCTTGAGATATCGGTGCACGCCGCTCTCCCAGGTGTAGCCGATGCCGCCGTGCAGCTGCATCGCCTTGCCCGCGACGTCGACGGCCGCCGCGCACATGTACGACTTGGCCCGCGACACCGCGACCTCGACGGCGCTCATGGCGGCATCGTCGACGCCGTCAGCACCATCGGCGACGTGGACGGCGCTCGCGGCGGCCAGCGCGCGGGTGGCCTCGGTGACCAGCCCACGGCCGACGGAGACCGACACCAGCATGTCGGCGCAGCCGTGCTTGACCGCCTGGAACGAGCCGATCGGCCGGCCGAACTGGTGGCGCACGCTCGCGTACTCGACGGTGGCCGCGAGCATCGCCTCGGCGGCGCCGAGGCTGTCGCACGCGACGGCGAGCGCGCCCCGCGCGAGCAGCAGCCGCCCTGCGGTCCGTCCGTCGCCGCCGAACCGCCACACCGACCCCGCCTCGACCGGCGCGTCCGTCGCGGCCACCTCGCCCAGGCTCCGGCTGACGTCGAGCACCGGCGTGGCCGTGACCAGCACACCCTGCTGGCCGGGCGCGACGCGCACGACGACAGGTTCGTCGCCCTCGTCCAGCGCCAGCAGCAGGAGCGTCTCGGCCTCGGCGGCGTCGGGCACGAACTCCGCGCGCCCGGTGAGCCGCCGCGCGCCACCCGCCCCCGCCAGCCGGAACGGGACCGCGGCCGGCAGACCGGCCGGGCCGAGCGGCGCGTCGCCGGTGGGAAGCGCGACCGCGAGCCGCGGCGCGTCGCTGGCGAGCGCTCGCAGCAGGTCGTCGCGGCCGTCGGCCGGTTCCAGCGCCAGCAGCGCGCCCGCGCCCAGCACGGCCGTCCCCAGGTACGGTGCCCGCGCGGCGGCGCGGCCCAGCTCCTGGCAGACGACGGTGGTCTCGGCGACGGTGACGCCGGCGCCGTCGAGCTCGTCCGGCACCTCCAGCCCGAGCCAGCCGGCCTCCGCGAGCAGCGCCCAGTCGACCTCGGCGTCGTCCCCGCCGTCCTTGCCACCGGCGGTCGCGAGCAGGTCGCGGGCGACCGCCCGCAGCTCGGCCCGCAGTTCCTCGGCGGCTCCCGCGTCGTCGGCCGCGGCGGCTCCCGGCGCGCTCGTCGACGCGGCGACGGCCAGGTCGGATGAATGAGCGTTCATATTCACGGCTCCCTGGGCAGGCCGAGGCCCCGCTCCCCGATGATCGTGCGCTGGATCTCGTTCGTGCCGCCGGGGATCGTCCACTCCCACGAACCGACGAAGTCGAGCAGCCACCTGCCCGACTCCCAGCCGCTGGACGCGGGCTTGGCGAGCTCGGTCAGGGCGCCGAGTCCCGCGATCTCGGCGCCGAAACCGGTCATCCGCTGCAGCAGCTCGCTGTAGTGAACCTTGACGACGGAGGCGTCGGCTGGGCCGACGGTGCCGGTTTCGTGGCGCTCGACCAGATCGCGGCACAGCGCCCGCAGGCCCGCGATCTCGGTGTCGAAGCCGGCCAGCCGGTCGGCCACCAGCGTGTCGTCGATCGGCCGGTGCCCGGCCGCGTCCGGCCGCCGGCAGGTGTCGACGAGCGAGCGCAGACCGACGTTGCCGAGCCGCTCGGCGAGCTCCAGCATGGTCATCCCGCGCTCGGCGGACAGCGTCGCCTGCGCCACCTGCCAGCCGGAGTTCTCCGGCCCGACGAGGTTCTCCGCCGGGATCTCGACGTCGTTCAGGAAGATCTCACAGAAGTGCGAGTCCCCCAGCGCGTTACGGATCGGCCGCACGTCCAGGCCGGGCGAGCGCATGTCCATCAGGAGGTAGGAGATGCCGCGCCGCTTCGGCGCGGCCGGGTCGGAGCGCGCGAGCAGCAGGCACCAGTCGGCGTGCGCCGCGCCGCTCGCCCACAGCTTCTGGCCGTTGACGACGAAGACGTCGCCGCCCGCGCGGCTCTCCCGGCGGGCGGTGGTGCGCAGGCTCGCCAGGTCCGAGCCCGCCTCCGGCTCGGAGAAGCCCTGGACCCAGATCTCGCCGTCGAGGATCCCTGGCAGGTGTCGGCGGCGCTGCTCGTCGGTCCCCGCGGTCAGCAGCGTCGCCGCCGCGTGGTGGATCGACACGAACGCGAGCACCAGCCGGGGCGCGTCGGCCGCGGCCAGCTCCTGGTAGAGCACCATCTGCTCGGCGGCCGACATGCCGCCGCCCCACTCGGCGGGCCAGTGCGGCACGGCGTAGCCGGCGCGGCGCAGCTCCTGGAACCAGGCCTGCTGGAAGGCGACGAACTCGTCGTCGCCGACGCCGGTCTGCGCCCGGCGCCAGTCGGCCGGCACGTGCGCCCGACACCAGTCCCGGATCGTGGCCCGCAGCTCGGCCAGGTCGGCCAGTGTCGCGTTCATCCCGCGCCCATCACGGCGTTCGGGCCGAAGATGCCGGCGAGGCCGCGCCGGCCCAGGCGGCTCGCGAGCGCGTCCTGGGTGGCCGAACGGCCGAGAGGCAGCCGGCGCAGCGGCTGGCTGTAGCGCGACAGCCACGACAGCGTCGTCTCGTCGCAGAACCCCATCGCGCCGTGCAGCTGGTGGGTGACCCGGAAGACCGTCTCAGCCGCCTCGACGGCGGCCAGCCGCAGCGCCAGCGCGTCGTCGACGGCCTCGGGCCGCCCGGTCTCGACGCTCCACAGCGCGTAGCCGGCGAGCTCGGCGACCCCGGCCCGCTCTACCTCGGCGTCGGTCAGCTGGAACTGCACGCCCTGGAAACGGGCGAGCGGCTGCCCGAACTGCTCGCGCTCCAGGATGTACGTCCTGGTCAGCACCATCGCCCGGTCCAGCATCCCGAGCAGCGTCCAGCACCCCAGCACCATCCCGAGCGCGACGTCACCCGCCCCGTCCGCACCCGCCCCGTCCGCGTCGCCCGCGTCCCCGCCGGCTGGCGCGCCGGCGATGGCGCCGGCGAGCGGCGCGAGGTCCAGGCTGACGACGAACGCCGACTTGCGCGCCGGGCCGTCGGGCTCGCGCGCGGTCGCCGCGTACCGCCGCCCGTCGAGGGCGACGGCGGCGAGCCGCAGGTCGAGTCCGGCGACCGGTGCCGCCGGCGCCGCGGGCGCGACGACGACCAGCGCGTCCGCGCCGCCGCCCACGGGCCGGCACAGCCGCTCGGCCACGGGGTACGGCACCGCCCACCAGCCAGCGGCCCGGCACAGCGCCGCGGCCGCCTCCAGCTCGTCGGCGCTCCCCCGCGGGTCGAGGTCCCACGCGCCGAGCTCGTCGAGAACTGGCACGACGAGCTCGGCGCGGCGCGCGGGCTCCCGCTCGGCGGTCTGGGCGAGCTCGTCGCCGCCGGCCGCCTCCAGCGCGCGCAGCGCCGTCCGCCCGAACTCGGCCGCCTCGTCCGACAGCTCCATCAGTACGCCGCCACCGGCCGCGAGGCCGTCCACGGCGCCCTGGGTGACAGTCGTCATGACGCCGCTCCCGCCTTCGCCGGGGCCGCCGCCCTGGGCTGCCCGGACGACGGAGCGCCGGAGGCGGCCAGCAGCGCCCGGGACAACAGGATGCGCTGCATCTCGATGCTCCCGGAGGAGACGGTCGACGCGACCGCGTAGCGCGCGTGGTCCTCGACCGCGCGTCGGAACCGCGCGCCGTCGTCGCCGGCCGGCTCGGCCGCCGTGACGATCTCCATGAGCACGTCGGCGCTCTCCTGGTCGAGTCTGGTCACCGCGATCCGGTAGGCCGCCGAGTCGACCGGGCTGACCTGGCCGGTGCCCTGCCGGGAGACGACCCGGTAGGCCAGCAGCCGGGCGCGCCGGGCATGCACGAGCATCCGGGCCCACCGGCCGCGCAGTTCCGCCGGCAGCTCCTCCCAGGCGTCACCGAGCGCCTCGGGCGCCTCCTGCAGCAGCCGCTCGCAGCGGGCGTAGCGCGCGATGCCGACCCGCTCGAAGGCGAGCACCTCCTGCACGACGGCCCAGCCGCCGTCGACCTCCCCGAGCACGTCCCGCTCGGTGACCCGCACGCCGTCGAAGAACACCTCGTTCAGGTGGTGCGGGCCCATCATGCAGGCGATCGGGCGGACCTCGATCCCCGGCGCGTCCATCGGCACCAGGAAGATCGTCAGGCCCTGCTGCTTGCGCCCGGACGTCGACGTCCGCGCGAGCAGGAAGCACCACTGCGCCATGGTGGCGTAGGAGGTCCAGATCTTCTGGCCGTGGATCCGCCAGGCGCGGCCATATCGGCTGGTGGACCCGCCGCCACGCGAGGCTTCGCCATTGTCGCGCGGTGGCGGGTCGCGCGGTGGCGGGTCGTCGGCGCCGTCACCGTTCTCGTCCGGACGGGCCGCGGTGCGCAGCGAGGCGAGGTCAGAGCCCGCGCCGGGCTCGCTGAAGCCCTGGCACCAGATCACCTCGCCGCGCGCGATCGGCGGCAGGTGCTGGGCGCGCTGCTCGGGCGTGCCGTGACGCATGATCGTCGGCCCGACCCAGTTGACGCCCATGTACTGGGCGCCGCGCGGCTCGTGGCGCGCCCACATCTCCTCGCGGACGACCGTCTGCTCCCACAGCGACGCGCCGCGCCCGCCGAACTCCTCCGGCCAGGCCATGCACAGCAGGCCCTCGTCGGCGAGCAGCCGGCAGAAGTCCTGCGCGACGGCGAGATCCGCCGGGTCGGCGGTGAACGCGCCGAGGTAGTCGGCGGGCACGTGCTCGCGGACCAGCGCTCGCAGCCGCCCGCGTAACGCGGCCGCCTCCGGTCCCAGGTCGTACTCCATGGACGCCAGACCGTAGTGCAGGGGCGCCAGCACGGTCAACACTTATAAGGATAGTAGGATTGATGGGTGCCTACGAGCCGCCGCAGGGCCATCCCCCAGCTTCGCGTCGCGGAAGCCATCGCCGCGACGCTGCGCGAGCGCATCCTGGCCGGCGCCGACGGCGACGGCTACCGCCTGCCCACACAGGAGCAGCTCGTGGAGGAGTTCGGGGTGAGCTATCCCTCCGTACGGGAGGCGATCCGGATCCTGGAGACCGAGGGGCTCGTCACCGTCCGGCGCGGCAACGTCGGCGGCGCGGAGGTCCACCGCCCGGACCCGTCGTCCGCCGCCTACCACCTGGGCCTGGTCCTGCAGGCCGGCCGGGTCACGCTCGGCGACCTCGCCGGCGGCCTGCAGTTGCTGGAGCCGCTGTGCGCGGCCGAGTGCGCCCGCCGCGACGACCGCGTCGCGCAGGTCGTGCCGGCGCTACGCGCCAACGTGGAGAGGTCCGCCGAGCTGGTCGGGTCCGGGCTCGCCGGGAGCGGGCTCGTCGACTCCGGCGTCGCCTTCACCGAGACGGCGCGGGATTTCCACGAGCTCATCGTCGCGTTCACCCCGAACGCGACGGTCCGCCTCGTCGTCAGCAGCCTGGTCGCCCTGTGGTCGGCGCAGGAGGTGCGCTGGGCCGAGCTGCTGACCAGCCGCGGCGAGTATCCGGCCCTCCAGGACGCCCAGGCCGTCGTGCGCACGCACCGGCGCCTCCTCGCCGAGATCGAGGCCGGCCGGGCGGCCGAGGCCGAACGCCTTTCCCGCGCCCATCTCGCCGCGTCGCAGGCGCTGCTCGTCGACCGTTTCGACAGCGACGTGCACGCCGCGTCGACGCGGTCCTGGCAGGCCGTCGGCCCGGCTGGCGGCGCGCGGGTCTCCAGCCGCGTCTGAGACCGGAGACCCGCACCCGCGCCAGCCCGGGGCCTCCGGCGGTCAGGCGGCCCCAGCGGGGTTGTAGCCGAGGATGCCCTTGGTCTCCAGGTACTCGTGGAAGCCGAACTCGCCCCACTCGCGGCCGTTGCCGCTCCGGCGTGAGCTCCTTAGCGCGCGGTCCAGCCGCCGTCGACGGCGATCGTCTGGCCGGTGACATAGCGGGCAGCGTCGCTGACCAGCCACAGCACCGCGCCGACGATGTCCTCGGGGCTCGCGTCGTCCGGCAGCGGAGTGTTGCGCCGCAGCCAGTTCTGACCACGCTCGGTGTCGTAAAGGTCGTCGGTGATCTCGCTGCGGAAGAAGCCGGGGGCGACGGTGTTCACCCGGATCCGGTGCCGCGCCCACTGCACCGCGAGCTCCACCGTGAGGCCGGAGAGCCCGGCTTTGCTCGCCGCGTAGGACGCCTGCGGGATGCTCGGGATGCCGACGATGCCGCTGACCGACGACACGTGCACGATCGCGCCGCGCCCCGCCGCCTTCATGTGCGGGAATGCGGCCTGGCTCAGCCGGAACGGCGCGACCAGGTTGAGCCCCAGCGTGCTCAGGATGGAGTCCGCCGACTCGTCCTCCGCCCGGTCGCGGGAGAAGATGTTGCCCGCCGCGTTGACGAGGATCTCCGGGCCGCCGAGCTCGGCGGCCACCCGCGGGACGACGGTGTCGACCTGGGCCGGGTCGAGCAGGTCGGCGCCGACGGCGAGCCCGTCGATCTCCTTGGCGAGCGCCGCCAGCCGGTCCGCCCGTCGGGCGACGATCGCGACCCGCGCGCCGGCGGCCGCGAGCGCCCTCGCGACGGCGGCGCCGAGCCCCGAGGACGCGCCCGTCACCACCGCCACCCTGCCGTCGAGCCGGAAACCCTCTCCCGGCAGCGTCTCTCCGAGCGGCGTTGTCTCTGGCACCGTTCCTCCGGACTGTGTCGGCTCGTCGTCCATGGCATCGCTCCCGCCGGACGCCGCGACCTGCGATCATGGAGTAAGTAAGCATTCATTTTCTATTGAACTTAAGATCGCCGCCACCCGCGCGTCAAGTCGCCGACGTCGACGTCGAGATCAGGGACACGATCTCACAGCACCAATAACACGAGCACCATGATCGGACCGGGTAAGATAGCGTACGTTCATTCACCTGGCGCTGCGGCGCCGTACCGGGAGGACCGATGGCCGACTCGACGGCGGAGCAGACTGTCTCGGAGTCCGGCCCGGCTCCGACTGCCGGGGCGGAGCCCGAGGTCAGGCCGCGGCCGCGGCGGCTGACCGCCGAGGCGCGCAAGAGCTCCATTCTGAAGGCTGCCCGCCAGGCGTTCGTCGAGACCGGCGACATGAATGGCACCACTATCAAGCAGATCGCCGAACGTGGTGGCATCAGCGAAGGCGTGATCTACCGCCATTTCGAGAGCAAGGACCAGCTCTTCTACGAGGCCGTCTTCGAGCCACTGCGCCAGGCGATCGACGAGTTGGTGGCCGCCTCCGAGGTCGTCGATCTCAACGAGCCGCTGACGCCCGAGCGGCAGCTGGAAACCCTCAACGGCCTGTACCGCCAGCTCATCGCCACGCTCGAGGAGATCCTGCCGCTGCTGGGCCTGGTGCTCTTCGGCGACCCGAAGGTGGCGCGGCGCTTCTACCGCAAGCACTTCACCGTCGCCATGGACCGGCTGGCCGAGGCCTGGCGCGAGGTCGAGGACCGCTACGGCTTCGAGTTCGAGTCCCCGGACATCTCCGCCCGCGCCGTCATGGGCATCGCCCTGGTGCTCGCCCTGGAGAGCCGGCACAACGACCTCTTCAACCGCGACCGCGCGATCAGCCTCGTCACCCAGAGCACCGTCAAGGGCTTCTTCCCCACCATCGAGCCCACCCGCCGCCGCCGGTAACCACGACGCGCCCAGCGGGGGCCGGCAGACCGGCCCCCGCTGGGGTCAGACGCCTTCGGCCGCGACCGGTTCGGGCGCGGCGGCCTCGGCGGCCTCGGAGCTCAGCTGGCCGAGGTAGGCGGCGCGCACCGCCGGGTCGCGCAGCACCTCGTCGGGCCGGCCGGAGGCGATGACCCTGCCGAAGTCGAGCACCACCACGTGGTCGCAGGTCGAGGCGACCACGTCGATGTTGTGCTCGACCAGCAGCACCGCCGCGCCTGACTCGGCCGCGAGCCGGCGGAACAGCGCGCTCGCGGTGCGCCGCTCGGCGCCGCCCAGGCCGGCCGCCGGCTCGTCGAGCAGCACCGCGGCCGGGCGCTGGGCGACCAGCCGGGCGATCGCCACCATCCGGCGCCGGCCCTGTGGCAGGTCGGCGACGACGGTGTCGAGCACGTCGTCGAGGCCGAGCATCGTCACCGCGGCCGAGGCGGTGTCGGACAGGCTGCCGCGGCGCGGGTAGGCCAGGTCGCGGATGTAGGCGAGCGCGCCGCGGCCGTCGAGCGCGGTGAGGATGTTCTCCCGGACGCTCAGGTCGTCGAACAGCTCCAGGTTCTGGAACGTCCGCCCGAGGCCGAGGCGGGCGCGGGCGGGAGCACGCAGCGCGGTGACGTCGCGGCCGAGCAGCTCGACGGTGCCACCGGCGGTCCTGGCGAAGCCGGTGAGGGCGTCGATGAGGCTGGTCTTGCCGGCGCCGTTCGGCCCGATCACACCCACGACCCGTCCGGCGGTCAGCTCGAACGACACCCCGCCGACGGCGACCGTGTTGCCGTAGCGCACCTCGATGTCGCGCGCGACGAGCACGGTCCCCCCCGCCGGGACCGGGCAGCTCGGCTGGAACGCCAATGGCCGCCGCGCCGCGCCGCCGTTGGCCGCCGCGCCGCCACTCACCGCGGCCTCATCGGCCGCCGCGGAGCCGGTCTCGCCTGTCGCCCCGATCCCGTCGGCCGTGGCGGTAGCGCCTGCCGCGGCCGGCTCCGCGGGCTCGGCTGGGCGGCGGGTGAGCCGGACGACGAGGCGGACCAGGCCGTCCTTGATCGCGGCCTGCGCCGGGATGATGCCGCTGGGCGAGCGGACCATGGCGTCGAGGACGACCAGACCCGTCGCGATCGGCAGCCACGCGTCGATGGAGCCGACGGACAGCCAGTCCGACACGGCGTTGGCTACCACGCCGCCCGCGGCCGCGGACGCCGAGAAGACCGCCCCGGCGACGTATCCGACGCCGCCGACGACGGTGAACGCCAGTGCCGAGATCGACCGGAACACCCCGTAACTGGTGAAGTCCGCGATCCGGAACTGGAACGCCGACAGCGCCCCGGCAAGCCCGGCGATCCCCGCCGAGATGGCGAACGCGCCGAGCTTCGCGCCGGGCACCGACACGCCGACGGACGCCGCTCCCCGCTCGTTCGCCCGCACCGCGAGGAAGCGCCGCCCGGCCTCACCGCGGCGCAGGTTGAGCACCGCGACCGAGGCGAGCACGAAGGCGGCGAGGCACACGAGCGCGAACCGGTTCGGGTGCGCGGACGGGCTGATGTTCAGGCCGAACAGTGACGGGTCGTGCACCGTCAGGCCGTCGAGCCCGCCCGTCATCGACGGCTGGGTGAGCACCAGGTTCTCGACCGCGAGCGAGAGCCCGAGCGTGACGATCGCCAGGTTGACCCCGCGCACCCGCACCGCCGGGGCACCGAAGACCACGCCGAGCACGACGGCGGCGACGGTCCCGAGCAGCACGCAGAGCAGGAACGGCAGGTGTAGGTCGTTGCTCATCCGGGCGGCGATGAACGCGGCGAAGCCGGCGAGCGCGGCGCAGGCCACGCTGATCTGCCCGGCATAGCCGGTGACGACGACGATCGACAGGGCGAGCAGGCCGAACAGGGTGCTGTTGATGGTCGCCGCCGACCAGGATGGCGAGGCGAACAGCGGGATGGCGACCGCGGCCACCACCCAGACGAGCGCGGTCACCGGCTTGAACCGGCCCGTTCCGGCTCGTGGCAGCCGGCCGGTCAGCGCCTCGCCCCGGCCCGGCAGCGCCGCGCCGCCGAGGATGACGGAGACGATGATCACCGCGAACGGCAGCGAGGAGACGATGCCGAGGTTGACGTCGTAGCGGCGCATCACCGACTCGGCGACGCCGAGGGCGAGCCCGACGACGACGGTGATCCACACGGCGTTGAACCGGCCGACGAGGGCCGCGGCCATGGCCGGGATGACCAGCAGGGTGAGCGCGTCCGGGGTGAGGCCGATGACCGGGATGAGCAGGATGCCGGCGAAGGCGGCGACCGCCCCGCCGACGCCCCAGGTGATCAGGCCGGTCGGGTGCGGCGAGATCCCGATGGCGCTGGCGGCGACGGGGTTCTCCCGCAGGGCGGTGGCGTTCATCCCCAGCTTGGTCTTGCCGAACATCAGCCACAGGCCGAGCGCGAGCGCGAGCGTGACGATCAGGATGGCGAGCGTGTCGTTCGTGATCACACCACTGAAGATGGTGATCTTGCCGTGCCCGAACAGCGGCGGAAGAAGGTGGGACTCGGTGCCGTAACGCTTCACGACCACGCTCTGCAGCAGCAGCATCAGCCCGAGGGTGGCGACCACCTTGGCCATGTCGGGGCTGTTGCGCAGCAACCGCACCACGACGAGGTAGAACAGCAGGCCCAGCACGGCGCCGGACGCCACCCCGATGGCCATGGCCGGGGCGACGGGTAACGACGCGTGCGCGCCCCCGCTACTGCTGGTTCCCGAGTAGAGCCCACCGCCGCCCGCCCCGCCGGCGTGCAGGTCCCAGAAGATGTAGCTGCCCACCATGCCGATGGCACCCTGGGCGAAGTTCAGGATTCCCGAGCCCCGGTAGACCGCGACCACGCCGAGCGCGACGAGCGCATACGCGCCGCCGCCGGCTAAGCCGATCAGGGCGAACTGCCACAGCTGCGACAACGGGCTTTCCTCTCGGCTGCGCCCCCGCCCCGGTGGGAGGGTCAGGCACGTTTCGGCGGGGAGGGGTGGCTCGCGCCAGCCCCGACGGGCGACGGGCGGCGAGGGCCGGCCACGACGGGCACGCCTCACGCCGGAGATCGCGGAGTGTAGTGTAACCGCGATCACACACGGTCGCAAGTGAGCCCTCACATAGTTAGCAGATCGGAAAGAGGCTCAGGTGAGCCGCCACCCGGCCGCTAGCGGGCCATAGTCGGCCCGTCACCCCTTGTGACGCAAGCTAGCGAGTGCTCGCTCTGTAGTGTTACGTTCGGCCGAACGACCCCTGGGAGGCGGCGTGAGCGACCCGCTGATGTACCGGCGCACGTTCTACATCGACGGCGCCTGGGTGGAGCCGTCGAGCACCGAGGTGCTCGAGGTGATCTCACCGTCCACGGAGGAGCCGGCGGGCGCGGTCCCCCTGGCCACGACCGCGGACATCGACCGTGCCGTCGCCGCGGCCCGGGCCGCGGCCGACGAGGGCTCCTGGGCCCGCACCAGCCCGGCCGAGCGCGCCGAGGTGCTCAGCCGCGCCGCCGCCGAGCTGCGCAAGCGCGAGGACGACATCGCCCGCATCACCACCGACGAGATGGGCTGCGCGGCGAGCCAGTCGAAGGCCGCGCAGACGGGCCTGGTCGCCGTCGTCTTCGACTACTACGCCGAGCTGATCCGGTCCTACGAGTTCGAGCGCGTCGTCACCGCCGGCCCCCGGGCCGGCCTGGTGACCTCCGAGCCGGTCGGCGTCGTCGGCGCGATCGTCCCGTGGAACGCCCCGATCACGCTGGCCGCCTGGAAGACCGCGCCGGCGCTCGCCGCCGGGTGCCCGGTGGTGCTCAAGCCCGCGCCCGAATCGCCGCTGTCTGCCTACGTCTTCGTCGAGGCGCTCGAGGCGGCCGGCGTCCCCGCCGGCCTGGTCAACCTCGTGCCCGGCGGCCGGGAGGTCGGCGAGCACCTCGTCACCCACCCCGGCACCGACAAGATCGCCTTCACCGGCTCGACCGCCGCGGGCAAGCGGATCATGAGCCTGTGCGGTGAACAGATCAAACGGGTGTCGCTGGAGCTCGGCGGCAAGTCCGCCTCGATCCTGCTCGACGACGCCGACCTCGCCACGGTCATCCCGGCCGTCGTCCACGGCGGCATGCACCTGTCCGGCCAGGTCTGCGGCGCGCACACCCGGGTGCTGGTGCCCCGGTCCCGCTACGAGGAGGCGCTCGCCATCGCGGGCGCGGCGGCCGACGCGGAGCCGGTCGGCGACCCGCACGACCCGGCGGTCATCGTCGGCCCGCTGGTCGCCGAGCGCCAGCGCACCCGCGTCGAGGGCCTCATCGCCGGCGCCGTCGCCGATGGCGTCCGCGTCGTCGCCGGCGGCAAGCGGCCCGCGCACCTGCCGAAGGGCTGGTACGTCGCGCCGACGATCCTCGGCGACGTCCACAACGAGATGCGGATCGCCCGCGAGGAGATCTTCGGCCCGGTCCTGTGCTTCATTCCCTACGAGGACTCGGACGGCGCCGACGACGCGGTCCGGATCGCGGGCGACTCGGACTACGGCCTGTCCGGCGGGGTCTGGAGCGGCGACGCGGCGCGGGCGCTCGGCGTCGCACGCCGGCTGCGCACCGGCAGCGTCGCGGTCAACGGCAGCTACCCGCCCTTCCCGATGGTGCCGTTCGGCGGCTTCAAGCAGTCGGGCATCGGCCGGGAGCTGGGCCCGGAGGGGTTGGAAAGCTTCCTGGAAAAGCGCAGCATCGGTCTCCCGCCGTCGCTCATCCCCGGCGCTTAGCCCGGGGCGTGGCGGCGGAGCGGCAGGCACGAAGGGAAGAGGGAGAGCGGGATGGCTAAGGGGATCATGCTCGTCCAGGCGAGCCCGGCGAGCCCGGAGGTCGAGGACGAGTTCAACAGGTGGTACGACGAGGACCACCTCCCCGACCTCCTCACCATCCCGGGATTCGTCGCCGCTCGCCGTTTCCGGCTACGGGAGGGGGGCCACGTCCGGGCCGCCGAGGGCACGCCCCGCTACCTCGCCATCTACGAGATCGAGGCGGACGACCTCGACGCGGCGCTGCGGGCGATGCGCACCCGCCCCGACAGGGGCAAGGTGAGCGACGCGCTGGGGATGAACCCGCCGCCCGTCACCTACATCTACGAGCTCCTCACCGAGGTCACCGAGGTCACCGCGTGAGGCATGACGCGCGGCGGCAGGTGAGCGGCGCGGCCCGCGCCGCTCACCTGCCGCGGCTGGGCCTGAGGCCGCGGCAGGGGCGGGGGCGGGTCGGCACCGTGTGGGTCAACACCATGCTCGACATGGACCCGGCCGTGCCATTCGGCGGTTACAACTCGACATGGACCCGGCCGTGCCGTTCGGCAGTTACAACAAGATGAGCGGCTACGGCCGCGAGATGGGCGAGCACGCGCTCGACTCCTATCTCAACGTGAAATCCGTCTGGATCAAGACCGACTGACAACACCGCACGCCGCGCCCCGTGCTTTTCGGGCCGCGGCCCGGCCCCGTCCGCTTTCCTGGGTTTCCGAACGTTCCTGTCCTGGAGGAACAATGCAGCCAACGTCCTCGGTGACACCGGACGGCCCGGCGGCGGCCGGCGGGCCGATGCCCGACGAATGGTGCCTGCGGGAGTTCAACCACGTCTCCCCCGCGTTAGCCCCGGTCCTGCCGGAGACACTCGCGCGGATGCGATCGCTCTGCCCCGTCGCCCACAGCGAGGCGCACGGCGGCTTCTGGGTCGTGACGAAGTACGAGGACGTGCTGCGGGTCGCCCAGGACTGGGAGACCTTCACCTCGGAAGAGGGGCTGAACATCCCGCCGTACCGCGGCACGGTACGTAACATCCCGGTCGAGGTGGACCCGCCCGAGCAGCGGGTCTACAAGAGGCTCGTCAACGCGCATCTGACGCCAAAGGCGATCGCGCACTGGGAGACGCCGGCCCGCGCGCTGGTCACCCGGCTGATCGACGACTTCGTCGAGCGCGGCGCGTGCGAGTTCATGGACGACTTCGCCCGCCCTTTCCCGAGCACGTCGTTCTTCGACTTCGCGCTGCACGCCCCGCGGGACGAGATCGCGAAGGTCGCCGAGCTGGCGTCGGCGTCCTCGGTGCCCAACCATCCACGGGCCCAGGAGTCCTGGGCTGGCCTGTCGGCCTGGATCACCAACCTGCTGGCCGAGCGGCGCGGAGCGGCGCCACGCGGCGACGTGGTCGACGCCGTGCTCGCGGCCGAGTACGAGGGCCGGCCGCTCACCGAGGCGGAGGCCGTCGGCATCGTCCAGCTGCTCGTCCTCGGCGGCCTGGAGACGACGGCCGGCGCCCTGGGGCTGATGATGCTGCGCTTCACCCGCCAGCCGGAGATCCCCGCGCTGCTGCGCGCGCACCCGGAACGCATCCCGACCGCCGTCGAGGAGCTGCTGCGCCTCGACTCGCCGTTCATCGCCATCGCCCGCACCGCCACCCGCGACGTCGAGCTCGGCGGCCGGCAGATCCACGCGGGCGACAAGGTCCTGCTGTACTGGGCGTCGGCGAACCATGACACCGCCGAGTTCCCCGACGCCGACGCGTTCGACCCGGGCCGCTCGCCGAACCGGCACGTCGCCTTCGGCGCCGGCCCGCACCGCTGCCTGGGCTCCAACGTCGCCCGCCTGAACCTGCGGATCGCCCTCGAGGAGCTCACCAGCCGGCTCGGCGACATCAGGCTGGCCGACGGCGCGGACATCCACTTCCACAACACCCTCACCCGCTCCCCGCACACCCTCCCCATCACGTTCCGCCCCGGCCCCCGCGTCGGCACCCCCACGTCCTAGACGCGGTGGGAGCGGCTGTCACGCCGCTCCCGGATATTCCCGCGGGCGGCTGTCGACCTCGCGACGCGCCAGGGAGGCGTCCGGGAGGCGACGATGAACGGATGCTCCGGGTTGCCAGGGCTGGACTGGGGCCATGACGGTTTCCCTCTGCTCGCCAGACCGTACCCAGGCGCAGGCCCGCGCCGGCCAGGTCGGCGGTGTACCCCGTCAGCGTGGCGAGACCCGCCGGCGAGCCGCCGCGCCGTGTTCGCGCCGCGCCATCCGGCGGGCCGTCCCGCTGGTCCGCGAGCTGACGCCGCGGGACGGCGCGGCGCTCGACGAGGTGTTCGCCGGCCTGTCACCACGCAGCCGCTACCTGCGCTTCCACGCTCCGCTGCACCAGCTGTCCAGCCGTTTCCGCGCGACCCTTCTCGACGTCGACGGCCGTGACCGGCTGGCGCTCGTGGCCGTGGTCTGCACGCCGGAAGGCCCCCGCACGGCGGGGATCGTCCGGCTGGCCCGCACCGGGCCGCGCGAGGCGGAGGTCGCCATCGAGGTCGCCGACGCGCTGCACCGCCAGGGCATCGGCCGCCTCCTGCTGACGACGATCGGCCAGCGCGCCGGCGAGCTCGGTCTCACCCACCTGACCGCCGAGGTCCTTGCCGAGAACACGCCCGCCCTGGCCCTCTTCCGCTCGGTCTTCCCCGATGGCCCCACCCGCCGAGCGGGCGGCATCCTCACCCTCACCTGCCGCCTCCCCGCCGCCTCCGACATCCCCGGGTAATCATCAGCCGGGGCGTCTGGCCGGGTGCCGTGCTCAGGCGTCGCGCGTCGGGCGTGCGGCCGAGCGGGCACGGATGTGGACGCGTTCGCCCTGGGGACCGACGAGGCTGAGGATCTCGGCGGGGTGAGGGGTCGGATTGCTGAAGGCGTGCGGGACGCGGGTGTCGAACTCCGCCACCTCGCCGGCGGCGAGGACGAGATCGTGCTCGCCGAGCTGCAGGCGCAGCCGCCCGGACAGGACGTAGAGCCAGTCGTAGCCCTCGTGGACCTTCTGCTCCGGCTCGTACGGCGGCCAGCGGGCCGGGATGATCATTTTGAATGCCTGTAGCCCGCCGGGCCGGCGGGACAGCGGGATGACCGTCATCCCGTTCCGCACGAACGGGCGTGGGTGGACGCGCGGGTCGGCGGTCTGCGGGTGGCCGACCAGCTCGTCGAGCGGGACCCGGTAGGCCCGGGCCAGCGGGAGCAGCAGCTCCAGGGTCAGCCGGCGCTGGCCGGACTCCAGCCGCGACAGCGTGCTGACCGAAATCCCGGTGGCCTTCGACAGCCTCGGCAGCGTCAGGTCGCGCTCCTGGCGCAACGCTCGCAGCCGCGGGCCCACGGCCGCGAGCATCCCGTCGAGATCCATCTCCTCGTCGTCGGGCGCCCACGCGTCCGGGAAGGCCGGCATCCCCGGCGCGTCGGCCCTCCCCGTCCCCGTGTCCTGTGCCCCGCAGTCCGCCATGCCAGGAGTTTGCCATCCCGGCAAGGTTGTTTGTCAAAACCCCCGTCGGTGCCGCACAGTCCGACCGCGGACGCGCGACGTCCGCGCCGAGGGCGTCGACGACGGCGCCGGCCGGCGACGCCGGCCCGCCCGCGTCGCCGCGGATCCGAGGAGGAGCACATGACGATCGAGACCGGACACGACCCGTCGGTCGACGCCGTGACAGCCGAGGAGCGGGCGTACGACGTCCTCGTCGTGGGTGGTGGCCCGGCGGGGCTCTCCGCGGCGCTCACCCTGTCGCGGGCGCGGCGCGCGGTGCTGGTCGTCGACGCGGGCGAGCCGCGCAACGCTCGCGCCGGCGGCGTGCACAACTACCTGGGCCGTGAGGGCACCCCACCGGCCGAGCTGCTCGCCATCGGCCGCGTCGAGGTCGCCGGCTACGGCGGCGAGGTCGTCACCGGGACGGTCACCGCCGCCGAGCGCCTCGACGACGCCCAGGGCGTCGGCGACGACGTGGGCGACGGAGTCGGGCCGCGTTTCCGGGTCACGCTCGCGGACGGCCGGACGGTACGGGCCCGCCGGCTGCTCGTCGCGACGGGCCTCGTCGACGAGCAGCCCGACGTGCCCGGTGTCGCCGACCGGTGGGGCCGCGACGTGCTGCACTGCCCGTACTGCCACGGCTGGGAGGTCCGCGACCAGGCGGTCGGCGTGCTCGCGACCAGCGAGCTCGCGGTCCACCAGGCGCTGATGTGGCGGCAGTGGAGCCCGGACGTGGTCCTGTTCCGCCACACCGCGCCCGACCTCACCGAGGAGCAGGCCGAGCAGCTGGCCGCCCGCGGCATCGCCGTCGTCGACGGCGAGGTCGCCGGGCTCGAGGTGGCCGACGACCGGCTCGTCGGCGTCCGCCTGCGCTCCGGCGAGGTCGTCCCACGCCAGGCGGTGACGGTCGCGTCGCGACTCGCGGCGCGCGCCGGACTGCTCGCGCCGCTGGGTCTGCGGCCGGTCGAGGCGCGGATGGGCGAACTGGTCATCG
This sequence comes from Pseudofrankia coriaricola, assembly GCF_032027725.1. NCBI lineage: Bacteria > Bacillati > Actinomycetota > Actinomycetes > Frankiales > Frankiaceae > Pseudofrankia > Pseudofrankia coriaricola. The sequence goes on from NZ_JASNFO010000032.1 coordinate 33,747, forward strand.
GCGACCGGATCGAGGCCGGCCCGACCGGCGCCACCTCGGTCGCCGGGGTGTGGGTGGTGGGCAACGTCGCCGACGTCCAGGCACAGGTCATCTCGTCGGCCGCCTCGGGCGTCATGACCGCCGCCGCGCTCAACGCCGACCTCATCGCCGAGGACACCCGCCGAGCCGTCGAGGCGCACCGCTACCAGCGGGTCTTCAGCGAGCAGGCCTGGAGCGACCGGCACCGGGCGCGCGGGCCCGCGCACCCCGACAGCGACGACCCGAGCCCGACGCTGGCCGCGACGGTCGTCGACCTGCCGCCCGGCACGGCACTCGACGCCGGCGCCGGCACGGGCGCGGACGCCTGCTGGCTCGCCGCCGGCGGCTGGAAGGTCACCGCCGTCGACCTGTCGAAGGAAGCCCTGGAACGCGCCGAGGCCCGCGCGACCCGGCTCGGCCACGACATCACCTGGGTCCACGCGGACCTCGCCGTTGAGCCGGCCCCCGGCACCTTCGACCTGGTCACCGCCCACTACCTGTGCCTGCCGCCGGCGCAGCGGCGCACGCTGTTCGCCCACCTCGCCGCCGCCGTCGCCCCCGGCGGCACCCTCCTCCTCGTCGGCCACGCGCCCGGCGACAGCGACGGCCACGCACACGCCCGCCGCGACGAGCATGGTGACGGCAATGAGAACGGTCACGGCAGCGGGCACGGCCACGGCCACGGCCACGGCAATGGGAACGGCGCGCACGGGCAAAGCCAGACCCATGGACACGGCCACGAGCATGGGCACGACCACGACGGACCGGCGCACGAGGCCCACGGCGGGGCCGACGGCCCGCGGGCCACGGTTCCTGACCCCCACCCGGCCGAGGTCGCCTGGACCGCCGGAGACGTCGCCGCCTCCCTGGGCCCCGGCTGGACCATCGAAACGGCCGAGACCCGTCCTTTCGCCGGGGTTCCCGGGGGACATGCGGCCACTCATGACTCGATCCTGCGCGCCCGCCGCGACGACCTGACCCCCCAGTAGCGCGGCTCCACCCCGCCCGCTCCCGATCCCACTCCCCTCGCCGACGACTGGCCCGACCGATGAGTCACGCGGGCCGCGACGGTCCAACGGGTATGGGCGAGCGCATGAGCGCGAACGACATCCAGACACGCGTGCAGGCCGCGATCGACCGGATGGTGCGGGACGGCGCGGAGGTGGGGCTGCAGGTGGCCGTCGTGCGGCATGGCCACCTGGTCGTCGACGCGGTGGCCGGCGCGCGCGACGCCGGCCGGCGGCATCCGGTCCTGCCCGACACGCTGTTCTACGCGGCCTCCACCGCCAAGGGGGTGGCCGCGGCGACAGCGCACGTACTCGTCGAGCGGGGCGTGCTCACCGACGACCTGCGGATCGCCGACGTCTGGCCCGAGTTCGGCGCCCACGGCAAGCAGCACACGACGCTGCGGCACGTGCTGCTGCACACGGCGGGCGTGCCGGCGCCGCCATACGACACGACCGTCGAGCAGCTGTGCGACTGGGACCACATGTGCGCGGCGCTGGCCGGCTCCGAGCCGTGGTGGGTGCCCGGCACGCGGTTCGGCTACCACGCCCAGACCTTCGGCTTCCTGCTCGGCGAGACCGTCCGCCGTGCCTCGGGCCGACCGCTGTCGTGGTGGCTGCGTGAGGCGGTCACGATCCCCCTCGGGATCGAGGACGACGTGCACTTCGGCGTCCCCGAGCCCCTGCTCGGCCGAGTCGCGCACCAGCACCGACCGACCGGACCACCGCCGGAGCCTCCGGAGACCGGCTCGCCTGCCGACCGGGCGGTCCCGCCAGGCATCCGCCCCGACGCGGACCTCGCCAACCGCCGCGACGTCCTCACCGCCGACATCGTCTCCAGCGGCACCATGACCGCCCGGGGGGCGGCACGCGTCTACGCGGCTCTGCTCGGCGGCGTGGCGGACGGCGGCGCGGGCGGCGGCGCCCTGGTGTCGCCGACGCGCCTCGCGGCCATGGCCGCGCTCAGCCATGACGGGCCGGACGAGGTGATGGGGATGCCCGCCACCTGGGCGTTCGGGTTCAGCCCCTACCGTCCAGGCGGCGTCGCCTCGCGGCCCGGATCGGCCTTCGGCATGGTCGGCTCGAACGGTTCGGCGGCGTACGCCGACATCGACTCGGGCGTCGCCGTGGCGGTCATGCGGAACCAGTTCAGCCCGGACCTGTCCGCCGCGGCCGAGATCGACCGCATCGTGGCCGACGCGTTTCCCGGCTCCGCCGGCTCGCGCGGGCAGACCAACGGCTGACGATGGGAGCGACGGACGATGGGAGCGACGATGGATGACCTGGTGACCCAGCTCGACGAGCGGTTCAGCGATCCCGACGCCCAGCCCACCACCTGGGCCACGGCCCGTGAGGTGCTCGAGACGGCCCAGATCACCTGGATATCGACCGTACGGGCCGACGGACGACCGCACGTCACGCCACTGGTCGCGGTGTGGCTCGACGGAGCACTCCACTTCAGCACCGGCCCGACAGAGCAGAAGGCGATCAACCTTGCCACGAACCCCAACGTCGTGCTGACCACCGGCCGCGACACCTGGGACCGGGGAGTCGACGTGATGGTCGAGGGCGAGGCGGTCCGCGTCACCGACCGGGCGGCCCTCACGCGGCTCGCCGCCGCCTGGCGAACCAAGTGGAACGGCAGCTGGCGGTTCGACGTCGCCGACGACGGCTTCCACCAGCAGCGCGGCGGCCTAGCGCTCGTCTTCGCGGTCAGGCCGACGAAGATCCTCGCCTTCGGCAAGGGCACCTTCACCCACACTCGCCACCTGCCCCGGGCCCGCTGACTGGCACGGCCGGCGAAACACGAGTACTGCCCGGGCGGCCGGGTGGGATCGGGAGCGTGGCGGTCCCACCCGGCCGGTGGTGCCGAAGCAGGTCGGCTCAGCTTCGGCCACGCCACTATCCCTGGAGCTCCTGGCCATCTCGCAAAGACACGATCGGGCTGACAATCTCGCTGGTCAGCTGCCCGCCACCACCGCCCCGTTGCAATCTCGATGAAAGTCGCGATGCCCAACGACCGCCGTCATCTCCTGTCGCCGAAATGAACGTGAGAATCTCGGCAAAAGCGCACCTATCATTTGGGGCCCCTACCTGGCTGCACCCTCCGTCTTTCTCGGGGGGTGCAGCGCGACTGCCTACTTCGGCGTTTTCAGGCGGACGTGGGCCGCATTCAGAGGTGCTTGCCTTTCTTCCGTTCCGAGCTACTGTGAACGCATGTTCGATATCTGTGGCGGCCCTGCTCCGAGGTCGCCTGCTTCGAGGTCGCCTGAGCCGCGGGCGGCCGCGGTGTGCGAGGCGCCGCCGCGGCGGGATGCCGCCTCCGGGCACGGGTCCCGGCCCGCGGGGTCCGGACCGCGTCGGTCTTCGGCGCCAGCGCCGCATCGGTCGTCCTCGCGTCCGGCGGCGTACGCCTGCCCACAGGCCACTGACGCCGTGCCGGCTCCCGCGGTCGCGTCGGACAGGTCTGGTGCAACGTCTGCCCGGCGGGCGCGGGTCAGAACAGGACGTGGCGGGGCAGGACGCTCCGCATTTCCGACCGCCTCCGGCACCTCGGCCGCCGGCCTGGACGCCTCAGGCCTACCGGACTTCCCGAACACCACCGCCCCTGCCGCCCCTGCCGCCCCCAGCGGCCCCGGTGCTTCGGCCCGTTCAGATCCTTCCGGTACTGACACCCAGGTCACGGGCACAGCTGCCGGGACCGACGATGGGTTGGTGGGGCCGTTGGCGGTGGTAGAGGCTGCCTTCGACGTGGCGGTGGCCCAGCTGGCGGACTGCGCGGAGGAGGCGGCGTTTGCCCTGGTCGCGGGCCTGGCCCGGCTGGCCGCCCGGCTGCAGGGGCTCACGATCCAGGCACAGGTCGCGCTTGCCCGGCTACGGCCGGCCCCGGCGGGCGACGGCGAGCTGGGCGGCGGGCCCTACTCGGAGTTCCTCGCCGACGAGCTGGCCGCCGAGCTGGGCCAGTCGCCGCGTGCGTTGTCCGACCGACTGGCCCGGGCCTGGGACATCGCCCACCAGCTACCCGCCGCACTCGACGCGCTCACCGCTGGCCGGTTGGACTACCCCCGGCTGCTCGCCCTGCACGACACCACCCAGGCACTGTCCGACGAGCAGCGCGCCACAGTTGAAGCCCAGATGTTGGTCGGCAGCCGCCTGAAGTCGTCGGCGCAGTGGCGGCGCAAGCTGCGCCGGATGGTGGCCCGGATCGACCCGGACGCCGCTGGTCGGCGGCGCAAGGAGGCTCGCGCCCAGCGCGGGGTCAGCGTCCAGCCTCTCGAAGACGGCATGTCCCTGCTCTCGGCAGCGAGTCGTGGTACGGATCATCGTCCGGCCTGTCGGGTAAGCCGCATGCCGGCGGCCGCCAAGCGGGAGGCGGCGGTTCCGTCCGGCCACGCGTGCGCTGACGGATGGCACGCCGGCCGGGAATCCGGTGGACGGTCCCGGCCGGCCGCCATCGTGCTGGAAGGCTCGCGCGGTCAGCCGCCCAGGAACGCGGCGCGGGCGAGGATGCCGACGTCGGTGTTGTCGGTGAACAGGCCGTCGATGCCGGTCTTGAGGAAGGTCACCTGCTCGTCGATGGCCCGTCCGTAGTCGCTGGCCACCGTGCCGACGCGGTAGTCGGCGGGCAGGAAGCTGTTCTCGGCGCGGAACGTGTACGGGTGCAGGACGAGGCCGGCCTTGTGCGCGTCGGCGACGAGCGTGGTCGGGGTGGCGAGGTTGCCGCCCGCGTCCCGCGGGATGATCAGGTTCTTGTCCGGCCCGATGCCGTTCGCGTACGTCGCGATCGTCTTCAGGCCGGCAGGGGTGATCAGGTCGGCGTACGTGCGCGGGTCGCCGGCGTCGACGAGGTCGAACGGGGCGCCGGCGGCGCTGAGGAGCTGCACGGCGCGGGTCTTCAGGCCGAGCTTGCGCAGCTGGCCCAGGTTCTTCGTCTCGAAGGACTGCACGAACACGGGCGCGTTCTTGTCGTTGAGGCCGTAGCGGACCAGCGTGTCCAGCAGCCGCTTCTCCAGCGCGAGCCCGGCCTTCTGGAAGTAGGTCGGGTGCTTGGTCTCCGGGTAGACGCCGATCTGACGGCCGAGCTCCGCCGACAGGCGCTTGCGCAGGTCGAGCACCTCCATCAGCGTGGGAATCTCGAAGCGGCCGTTGTAGAGCGTGTTGTGCTGGCGGACGTCCGGGATCCGCTCCTTGGCCCGCAGCGTCTTGAGCTCGGCGAGCGTGAAGTCCTCGGTGAACCAGCCGGTCAGGGCAACACCGTCGAGCGTCTTCGTCACCTTGCGGGCGGCGAACTCCGGGTGGTCGGCGACGTTGGTCGTGCCGCCGATCTCGGGCTCGTGCCGGCAGACGAGGTGGCCGTCCTTCGTGACGACCAGGTCCGGCTCGACGAAGTCGGCGCCCAGCCGGGCGGCCAGCTCGTATGAGGCCAGGGTGTGCTCCGGGCGGTAGCCGGACGCGCCGCGGTGCCCGATCACCAGCGTCGCGGGCCGGCCCGGCGCCCCCTGCCCGCCGGCCAGGCCCGACCCGGTCGCGGCGGCGGCCGAGGCGGACGCGGCGACGAGGACGGGCGCGGCGGCCAGGCCCGCGATCACGCCCCGGCGGCCGATCGCGCGCCGGGGCGCGGCGGCCGGACGGTCCGCCGCGGCCAGGTCCTCGGCGGTCGGATCCTCGGCGGGGAAGTCTTCGGTGCGACGCTCCACAGGTCCTCCAGCGGGGCGACGTCGGCCCTCGACGCCGGCACGCCGCACCAGCCAAGCAACGACGACGAACGCCCATGCGGCGCGCACCTGACCCGGGACCGTCCAGTAGTCATCCGCGACGTGAACCGGGCCCGAGCCGCGGCGACGGCCCGCGGACCGGCCGGAGGCTCCGGCCGGCGGTGCTGACCGAGCCGTTCGCCCGGACCCCGTGCGCGGCGGCAGGGGCCCGGGCTCGCGGGCCGTCAGGCGTCGGCGAGCCGCCCGGCCTGGCCGACCGCGGCGATGAGGCGGCCGGCCTCGCTACGGCGCTCATCATGCTGCTCGAAGGCGCCCATGTTCTGTGCCGCGCCGCCGGGACGCTCGAGCCGTTCGACGAGGCGGCACGCAGCGCGACGACGCTGGCCCGGGCCTGCTACGCGGCGCCGTGATGCGGCAGGTGCGACCGCCGTCCGCGCCCAGGCCGGTTCTCTCGTCGTGTCGTTCCTGTCTGTGGCCACATGCGTTTCCGGCCGCGGCCATACGCGGTTCACACGATCGCGGCGAAGGCTTCGTGCGACGGCGTCGCCGAGGATGGGAGCGCGGATGCTGGACCGGTGGCAGGTCGGATCGGGGCACGGACGAGCACGGGGAGGTGCCTCGTCACCCCGTCGACGGAGACTCCGAACACGCGGTCCCGTCGTCGTCGGACTGGCGGCGACAGGGGTGGTCGCGTTGACGATGGCGGCGGCGGGCGTCGCCGGACGGACCCACGCGGCCGGCGACGCGTCGGCTCCGCACGCGGCTCCGCTGGGATACCTGGCGCCGGCGACGTCATCGGCGACAGCACCGGCGCCCACCGTCGCATCCGCCGCGGCAACCGCGACAAATATTCCGACCGGCTCGGCAGCGCCAGCCGGCTCGGCCGAGGAGACCGCCGCGGATGGCTACGTCTACGGCTACAGCCCGGTGGCGATGGCCCGAACCCGCGCGGACCACGTCTGTCACAGCGGCACGAACGCGCTCCTCAACGTTCCCGTCCTGTCCACTCCGCTGAGCCAGAGTGTGGTGGCACCGAACGTCGACACGCTCTACTCGGTCGCCTGGTTGGACCTGCGCGAGGGGCCGGTCCAGCTGACGCTGCCCGACACGACCGACCGCTATGTGGTGTTCGAGCTGCTGGACATCTACTCCAATGTCTTCGCCGACATCGGCACCCGGCTGAACGGGTCACAGCCCGGGAACTATCTGATCACTCCGCCCGGCTGGAACGGCACCGTGCCCGCCGGCACCACCGCGGTCGCCGCGCCGAGCTGGGATGTGTGGGCGTTGGGCCGCACCCTGGTGAACGGCGACGAGGACCTGTCCGCCGCGCGTGCCGTCCAGCGCCAGTACACCGTGGCGACGAGCGGCCTCGGCGCGTCCGGGCCGGTTCCGCCCGCGCTGCCCCCAGTGGACTGCGCGAACCCGCCTGACCCGCAGACCCCGAACGACGGCGGCGCGGAGTTCTTCGACGAGCTCGCCGCGGTGCTCGCCGCGGATCCGCCGCCGGCCGCGGACGATCCCGCGCTCGCCGCGCTCGCCAGCATCGGCGTCGTCCCCGGTACGACTCCGTCGACAGGGGACCCCGCGACCGTCGCCGCGCTCGAAGCCGGCGTCACTGCGGGCGAAGCCGAGGTCCAGGCCGCGGCCGAGAACGTCCTCGTCCCGTCCGGCAGCTGGCTGGGAAGCTTCAACGGCGGCACCTACGGCACCGACTACCTGGTGCGCTCGGCGGTCGCCGTCGTCGGACTCGGGGCGAACGTTCCGCAGGAATCGCTCTACTACTGGTCCGGCCCCGACCTCGACGGCGAGCCGCTCACCGGCGCCCACACCTACCGGATGCGCTTTGGCGCCGGACAGCTGCCACCCGTCGACGCCGCCGGGTTCTGGTCGGTGACGATGTACGACGAGGAGATGTTCCTCGTCCCGAACACGCTCCGACGCTATGCCCTCGGGGATCGCAGTGATCTCACCGTGAATGCGGACGGCTCGATCGACATCTACCTCTCGGCGACCCCGCCGGCCGGGCATACCGCCAACTGGCTGCCCGCGCCGGACGGGCCCGTCAACCTGATGATCCGCGCGTATATCCCCACCGAGCCCGCGCTGACCAACGCCTGGCATCCACCGGCGATCGAAATGATCTCCTGACCGGCGCGGCCACCGGCGGACCCTCGGATGAGACTGGGGGCGTCCGTGGCCGCGGGCGCCCTCAGCGGACCTCGACGGAGTCGCCGGCGGACCAGCGGCGCAGGACGAGGTATCGGCCGTGCAGGGCGCCGCGGTCGTGGTGGCCGAAGGAGAGCTGGGTGCCGTCCTGACCTTCGGCGGCGGGGAGCCACTTGATCTGTTCCAGGCCCTCGCGGACGCCGGCCCGGGTCAGCTCGGGCGCGCGGGCCAGGCCCTCGACGGCCAGGCGGGCCAGGTCGAAGCCCTTCGCCGCCGCGGCGGCCCGCGCCGGCGGGACCGCCAGGCGTTCGAGCAGCGCGGCCAGCGTCGCGTTCCCGTCGGAGTACATGTCGATGTACACCCAGCCGTCGAGTGCCCGGCCGACCTCGGGCTGCCGGCCGAACATCCCCGCGGAGTTCATCACCCGAGGTCCGTCCCAGCCGGCGCCCGCCGCCGCCCGGGCCACCGCCGACGCCGACCGGCCGAGCCCGAGGTAGACGAGCCCGTCCACCTTCGCGTCGAGCACCTCGCCGACCTGCGCGGCCGCGTCCTCGGTGAGCGGGGCCAGCCCGACCGTCGCGGCCACGGCGAGCCCGATGATCTCCGCCTCGGCCGTCAGGTAGTGCAGGTAGCGCCGCCCGATCGGGGACCGGTCGTAGGCGATGCCCACCCGGCGCGCGCCGAGGTCCGCCAGGTGCCGGGCGAGCACGACGCTCTCGTCCTCGTGCGAGCCGACCTGCAGGTGGAACATCCAGTCCCCACGGGCCCGCTCCGTGCCGGCCCAGTTGATGGTCGGGATCCGGTGCCGCTCGGCGAGCGGGGTGGCCACGAGCGCGTTGTCGCCGATCGCCGGGCCGACGACGAGCAGCACGTCGGCGTCGACGAGCCGGGCGAACGCCCGCTCTACCGCGGCCGCGGTCCCGCTCGGGAGCCCGAGCCCGTGCGACCCGACGATCTCGACATCCCGGTCCAGCCGGCCGGCCGCGCGGTACTCGTCGGCCGCGAGCCGCAGCCAGTACTCGATGTCCGTCGGGCTCGGCGGCGCATCCGTCAGATCGTCGAGGAATCCCACCCGCAGCGGCGCCGCCATACAACACCCGTTCCTCTCCCGGCGTCGCTCTCGCGCCGGCGAAAGACGCCGAAGACGCCGCCACTCTGGAGACCGGTGCGCACCGGTCTCCAGAGGCCCCGTGGCGGCGAGCCTGGTACCTGTTCGAGAACCGCTCAGATCTTCGTCTCGCGGTACCAGTCGAGAAGTTGCGGGGCGAGCAGCGGCCAACGGGCGAACAGGCCCTCCTTGACCGCCTCGGGGGTGTGGCGGTCGGCCCACTCGGTGTCGCCCCACGGGGGCTCGCGCAGCACGGCGTTCGGCAGCGCCGCGGCGATCTTCTCGGACGTCTCGCGGCGGTGGTGGATGTCGCTCTCGCCGCTGCGGAGCACCAGCGTGGGCAGGTCGAGCTTGGCGGCCTCCTCGTCCGACAGGCCAGGGACCAGCGCGGTGTCGTCGGGGCAGTAGACCGCCATCCAGCGCTCCAGGGCGGCCATGAACGTCTGCGGGTCCTGGTCGAGGATGCGCTGACGGTTGCCCGGGTTGGCCTCGATGACCTCAGCCCACTCGGGCAGCGCGGCAACAGCCTCCATACCACCGTTCCACGCCGCGACGAACGAACCGGAGCAGTAGTGCACGCCTAGGCTCATCAGCCCGTAGACACCGCCGCTGATCCACCAGATCGCAAGCCCCGCGGCGATGTCACGGTGGCGGGCCGCGGTCAGCATCGAGACCCGGGAGCCGCCGGAACCGCCGGCGATGACCGTCGGCCCGAGCCCGAGCTGACGGATCAGGCCACCCAGGGCGTCGGCCTGCATCTGGGACTCGGATTCGCCGGTGAAACACACATCCGAGGCTCCGGTGTTGGGCCGGTCCCAGATCAGTGCGCGCCCGCCGGTGCCCTCGGCGAGTGCCGTGGCCAGCTCACGGATACCGGGCGTGTCCTTGCTGTAACGGCCACCGGGCGTGACCGCCCATGCCTGACCGTCGCCCGAGCCGACGATCTCATAGGAGATCGATAAACCGTCTACGGTTGCGTATGCCATGGGGAGAATCTAACATTGATGTCTATGTCAAAGGACGGCTTATTTATCGTAGACGCCGACTCCCACTGGTCCGAACGAGCCGATCTTTTCACCAGCCGCGCGCCAGCCGCCTACAAAGACCGTGTACCCCAGCCACGCGACGTGAACGGGGTGCCGACCTGGGTCATGGACGGCCACGCCATGGGCCGGTTCAGCCCGGGCGGCGTCATCGCCCGCGACGGCTCCAAGGAAGAGGCCGACAAGGCCCTGTTCCACTGGACCTTCGACGAGATCCACCTGGGCGCGCACGACCCCAAGGTCCGCATCGGCGTCCTCGACGATCTCGGCATCGACGCGCAGATCATCTTCCCCAGCACCATCGGCCTCGGCGGCCAGGACCTGGGATCGGTCGACGACGCCGAGCTCACCAGGCTGACCATCCAGATCTACAACGACCAGATGGCCGAGATCCAGGAGCAGTCCGGCAACCGGCTGCTCCCGCTCCCGCTGATGCCGGCCTGGGACATCGACACCTGCGTCAGCGAGGCGCGCCGGGTGGCCGGGCTGGGCGCACGCGGCGTGAACATGACCTCGGACCCGCAGGACCTCGGCTCCCCCGATCTCGGCGACCCGGCCTGGGACCCCTTCTGGGAGGTCTGCACCGAGCTCCACCTGCCGGTGCATTTCCACATCGGCGCGAGCGTCACCGGCATGACGTTCTACGGCAAGTACCCGTGGCCGTCACACGACGCCAACACCAAGCTCGCCATCGGCGGCACGCTGCTGTTCATCGGCAATGCCCGGGTGGTGACGAACCTGATTCTCTCCGGCATCTTCGACCGGCATCCCGGCCTGCAGACCGTGTCGGTGGAAAGCGGTGTCGGCTGGATCCCGTTCATTCTCGAGACGCTCGACTACGAGATGAGCGAGAACGCGCCCCGCCAGCTGGCGGGGATGAAGAAAATGCCGTCGGAATACTTCAAGAGCAACATCTACGCGACGTTCTGGTTCGAGAAGAACCAGGGCAGGCTGCCGGCGCTCGTCGAGGCGGTCGGCGAGGACCGCATCCTGTTCGAGACCGACTTCCCGCACCCGACCTGCCTCTACCCCGGCCCGCTCGAGGCCGTCGAGGACAAGATGAACACGATCTCGCCCGAGGCGAAGGCCAAGATCCTCGGCGAGAACGCCCGCAAGCTCTACCGACTCTGACAGCCGCGTCGCGCTTCCACCCGCTCCTCCACCCCGGCCCTTCCGCGGGTCCCCGCCGACGGGTAGGCGGGGATGGGGCTCAGCGCCCATGCGCTCCTGACCGACGAGTCCAAGACCGCCCGACGGTCCCGCGCCGCGCGGTCACCCCCGGGAGGTCGCCGATGCCGCCGTCGGAGTGCGGGTCACCAGCGGCGGCACCCGCAGGTGCCAGTCGGTGCGCTGCTGGTAGGCGAAGCCGGTGGCGAGCACGGCCGCGTCGTCGAACGGTCGGCCGACGATCTGCATCGACAGCGGCAGCCCCGTCGCGCTGAACCCGGCCGGCACGCACAGCGCGGGGTGACCCGTCGCGTTCCAGATCGGAGTGAAGATCGGCGCGATGCTGAGGACCGTCTCGGTCAGATCGATCGGCGGCGCGGCGACCGCGGTGCTCGGGGTTACGACCAGGTCGACGTCGGTGAACAGCTCGGCCATCCGGCGCTGCCCGACCCGGCGCACCCGCTGGATCGTGACGAAGTCGGCCCCGGTCACCAGCGTGCCGACGGCGAGCATCCGCCGCGCGCCGGCCCCGTAGTCGGCCCACCGACCGGCCAGGTCCCCGCGGTGGTACGCGAGCGCCTCGCCGTAGAGGCCGATCATCGTCGCGTCGGTGAGCTCCTGGTAGAGCGGCAGCGAGACGGGGACGAGCGTCGCGCCCGCGGCGGCGAGCTCGTCGAGCGCCGCGGCCATCGCCGCCGGCAGGGCCGGGTCGGTCTCGGCCACGCCGGCGAGCAGGTCGACGCCGATGCGCACGCCTTCGAGCGAGCCGGTCAGGCCGGCGGTGTAGTCGGGTACCGGCACGTCGACGCTGGTCGCGTCGGACGGGTCGAACCCGGCCATCACCTGGAGCAGCAGCGCGCAGTCGTGAGCGCTGCGGGCCATCGGTCCGATGTGGTCGTAGCTGTAGCCCAGCGGCACGCAGCCGGACTTCGGCACCCGGCCGAACGTCTGCTTCATCCCGGAGATGCCACACCACGCGGCGGGCAGCCGGACCGAGCCGCCGGTGTCCGTGCCGAGCCCGCCGAGGATCACGCCGGCCGCCACCCCGTTGCCGGTGCCGGCGCTGGAGCCGCCGGGGCTCGCCGCGGGGTTCCACGGGTTGCGCGGGATCGGGAACGGCTTCTCGGGGTCGGGCATCCCGGTGGCGAACTCGGACGTCGTCGTCTTGCCGGTGATGACGGCGCCGGCGGCGCGCAGCCGGGCGACGACGACGGCGTCGCCGATCCCCTCGCCCCAGGCGGGGTCCAGGATGAGGCTCTGCGCGGTGGTCGGGCCACCCTCCGCGGCGATGATGTCCTTGACGCCCAGAGGGATCCCATGCAACGGGCCGCGGTCGACGCCGGCGGCCAGCTCCTCGTCCGCCTTCGCCGCCGCCGCCAGCGCCAGCTCGTCAAACCGGGCCAGGTAGACGCCGAGGTCCGCGTCGTGACGGTCGGCGGCGTCGATCGACGCCTGGGTCAGGGCGACGCTGGTGGTCGCGCCGGACCGCAGGGCGGCCGCCGCGTCGCTGATCGTCAGCGTGCTGGGGTGGTCGGTCATGACGTCGTGAACTCCCTTGGGCGGGCGGTGTGGGACGAGGGGTGCGGAACACGGAACACCGCCGGCGTTCGGGGCCCGGCGCGTCGACGACCTGGGTGCGCCGCGATGCGTCCGGCCGTCCGTTCGGGCCGGCGCCCGAACGGACGGTGACGATGGCGGTGGCGGTGGCGGTGGCGGTGGCGCATCGACGGCGTCAGTGCCGGATCGGTAGGCCTGGGAACGGTAGGCCTGGGAACGGTAGGCCTGGGAACGGTAGGCCTGGGAACGGTAGGCCTGGGAACGGTAGGCCTGGGAACGCCTGACTACGTCAGGCGAACGCGGGCTCCGCCGCCGAGACGATCGGCGGAACCTTCAGGTGCCAGTCGGTCGCAAGCTGGTAGGCGTGGCCGGCGTTGAAAACGGCCGCCTCCTCGAACGGCCGGCCGGCGAGCTGCAGCGACAGCGGCAGGCCGCCCTCGCCGAAGCCGATCGGCAGCGAGAGGGCGGGGTAGCCCACCGCGTTCCAGACCCCGGTCTGCACCACCTGCAGCAGCTCGTCGAGCCCCGTCCCGGCGATCCGCGGCGCACCGCGCACCGCGGTCGGGGTGAGGACGAGGTCGAGGTCGGTGAACAGCTCGGCCATCCGGCGCTGCCCGACCCGGCGCACCCGCTGGACCTGGACATAGTCGGCACCGCTGGTAAGCGCCGCGGCGCCGATGGACAGCCGGGCGCCCCGGCCATAGTCGGCCCAGCGGCTGACGAGGTCGCCCCGGTGGTAGGCCAGCGCCTCGTGCCCGAGGCCCGTCATGGTGGCGGTGAACAGCTCACGGTAGAGGGGGATGCGCACCGGCACGACCTCGGCGCCCGCGGCGGTCAGCACCGCGACGGCGGCCTGCATCAGCCCGGCCAGCGCCGGGTCGGGCTCGATGTCGAGAAGGCCGTCAAGCATGTCCAGGCCGATGCGCACGCCCTCGAGCGAGCCGGTCAGCGCGGCGGCGTAGTCGGGTACCGGTACGTCGACGCTGGTCGCGTCGGACGGGTCGTGCCCCGCCATGACCCCGAGCATGACGGCGCAGTCGTAGGCGCTGCGGGCCATCGGTCCGATGTGGTCGTAGCTGTAGCCGAGCGGGGTGCAGCCCGACTTCGGCACCCGGCCAAAGGTCTGCTTCATCCCGGTGATGCCGTTGAACGCCGCCGGGCAGCGGATCGAGCCGCCGGTGTCGGTGCCGAGCCCGCCGAGGAACATCCCGGCCGCGACGCCGTTGCCGGTGCCCGAGCTGGAGCCACCCGGCGTGCGGGTGACGTCCCACGGGTTGCGCGGGATCGGGAACGGCTTCTCGTCGTCGGGCACACCGATCGCGAACTCGAAGGTCGTCGTCTTGCCGGTGATGACGGCGCCGGCGGCGCGCAGCCGGGCGACGACGACGGCGTCGCCGATCCCCTCGCCCCAGGCGGGGTCCAGGATGAGGCTCTGCGCGGTGGTCGGGCCACCCTCCGCGGCGATGATGTCCTTGACGCCCAGAGGGATCCCATGCAACGGGCCGCGGTCGACGCCGGCGGCCAGCTCCTCGTCCGCCTTCGCCGCCGCCGCCAGCGCCAGCTCGTCAAACCGGACGATGTAGGTTCCGATCTTTCCGTCCAGCCGGTCGGCGGCGTCGATACACGCCTGGGTCAACGCGACGCTGGTGGTCGCGCCGGACCGCAGCGCGGCCGCCGCGTCAGCGATGGTCAGGTACCTCGTCATGGCTACGGGCTCCTTCGTCGGAGATGCGGATGCGTCGGAGGACGGACGGACTGGGAGGGCGGGTGCCCGGAGATGAGAGCGGAACAGGCTGGGTGGGGTCGGTCGGGTGTCAGGACGCCACCGCCACGGGGGCGGCCAGCGGTGGACGGGCCAGGTGCCAGTCGGTGCGTCGCTGGACGGCGTGCCCGGCGTCCAGCACGGCGAGCTCGCCGAAGGGCCGGCCGACGAGCTGGAGCGCCAGCGGAAGCCCGGTCGCGCCGAGCCCGATCGGGATGGAGAGCGCGGGATGGCCGGTGCTGTTCCAGTACTGCGTGTGCAGGTTGCCCAGGACGGCGTCGGCGCCCAGCTCGTCGATGCGGGGCGCGCCCGCGGCCGCGGTGGGCGTCGCGATGAGGTCGACGTCGCCGAACAGCGTCGCGACCTCCCGGCACAGGTGCCGGCGGAACCGCTGCACCTGCACATAGTCCGCGCCGGTGACGAACGTTCCGGTGGCGACGATCGCCCGGGTGGCGGCGCCGTAGTCGGCCCACCGGCCGGCGAGGTCCGTGCGGTGGTAGGCCAGCGCCTCCGCCATCGCGCCGATGATCGTTGCGTCGCGCGCCTCGCGGTAGAACGGCAGGCGTAGCGGGATCAGGGTGGCGCCGGCCTCCCGCAGCACCTCCAGCGCGGCGGCGATGCGTCCGTCGAGCACCGGGTCGGCCGGGTTGCGCGCGTGGTCCTCGAGCAGGTCGACGCCGATGCGCACGCCCTCGAGCGAACCGGTCAGGCCGGCGGTGTAGTCGGGTACCGGCATGTCGACGCTGGTCGCGTCGGACGGGTCGTGCCCCGCCAGGACCCCGAGCATGATGGCGCAGTCCCGGGCGCTGCGAGCCATCGGTCCGATGTGGTCGTAGCTGTAGCCCAGCGGCACGCAGCCGGACTTCGGGACCCGGCCGAACGTCTGCTTCAGCCCGGTGATCCCGTTGAAGGCTGACGGGCAGCGGATCGAGCCGCCGGTGTCGGTGCCGAGCCCGCCGAGGAACATCCCGGCGGCTACCCCGCTGCCGGTGCCGGAGCTGGATCCGCCGGCCCAGTGCTCAGGGTTCCACGGGTTGCGCGGGATCGGGAACGGCTTCTCGGGGTCGGGCATCCCGGTGGCGAACTCCATGGTGCTGCTCTTGCCGGTGATGACGGCGCCGGCGGCGCGCAGCCGGGCGACGACGACGGCGTCGCCGATCCCCTCGCCCCAGGCGGGGTCCAGGATAAGGCTCTGCGCGGTGGTCGGGCCACCCTCCGCGGCGATGATGTCCTTGACGCCGAGAGGGATGCCATGCAACGGGCCGCGGTCGACGCCGGCGGCCAGCTCCTCGTCCGCCTTCGCCGCCGCCGCCAGCGCCAGCTCGTCGAACCGGGCCAGGTAGACGCCGAGGGCACCGTCATGGGCGTCGGCTGCCGCGAAGCAGGCGCTGGTCAGCGCCACACTGGTGGTAGCACCGGACCGCAGCGCCGCCGCCGCTTCGGTGATCGTCAGGTACTCGTCCATCACACGTCCTTTCAGGGCTGGGGAGCGAGGGCCCCTGGCCACCCGCACCGCGGCCCGCCCCGGGTCGGTTGCCCGCGCTGAGCCGGCGGCCCGCCGGCGACGCCCCGGGGGACGGGCGCCACCGGCGGGCGGACGAGGCGTCACATCGTCGGAACGGCGGGGAAGATCAGCCCCGGCTCCTCGTACCGGACGTCCGCCACCTCGTAGAGGGCGTCGATCGAGGCACGGACGGCGGGGTAAGAGGCGACCAGCGAGGCGATCTCCTCTTCGGACGGCTTGAGCCCCGCGATCGCGAGCAGGGTCCGGACGGTCGCGTCGTCGGTGCTGAGGTCGGACATCGGTCTCTCCTTCGCTGCCGGCCGCGGCCGGCGTCGGGACAGGACAGGGCAGGGCACGGAAGACGCCGCGGCTCCTGGGGTCCGGCGGGCGGCGCGGCGTCGGGCCGCCCGCCGGGGCGTCCGGCCGTCAGAAGCGGCGCGGACGGGACTGGTGCTGGATGGCGCGGATCAGGAGGTGCCGACGCTGACTGTGGTCAGGTCGATGTACCAGGACTTCGGCATCACGAAGCCCTTCACGTCGGCGGCCAGGGCGCGGGGGTTCCGGTCGTTGACCACGTAGAGCCAGGGCGCGTCCGTGGTGAGGATCTTGCCGATCTCCCCGTAGAGCCCGGCACGCTGGTCGATGTCACCCGTCGTCTTCGCCTGGTTGAGCAGCTCGTCGAGCCGGGGGTTCGAGTACCCGCCGACGTTCAGCGTCGAACCGGTGCCGAACCAGCTGTACCAGAAGCCCTCCTGGAAGAAGGCCAGCGAGATGTTCAACGCGTCGGCGCCGCCCGGGATGTTGCCGGCGAAGAAGTCGGTGAGCATCGAACCCCACTCGACGGGCTTCAGCTCGACCTTGATACCGACCTTGGCGAGATCGGCCTGCAGCGCGGTGTTCATCGGGATCGGCACCATGTTCCCCGAGCCGCTGGTCGGGAAGGACAGGGTCGTGGTGAACCCGTTCGGGTAGCCGGCCTCGGCCAGCAGCTGCTTCGCCTTGGCCGGGTCATAGGAGTAGTAGTCGTCGGCCGCCTTGTACGCGGGGTTCGCCCGCGGCACGACCTGGTTGGCCGGCTCGCCGGTGTCCGCGAGAATGTCCTTTGACAGCGACTCGCGGTTGATGGCGTAGTTCGCCGCCTGCCGCACCCGCACGTCGTTCCAGGGCTTCTTGGTGACGTTGAAGACCCATGGCCAGATGTGGTCGTACGAGTTGGTCAGGATCTGGAAGCCCTCGGACTTCAGGCTGGACACGTCGTCCGGCGGCGGCACCTCGATCCAGTTGACCTCGCCCGAGCGCAGCGCCGCGACGCGTGCCGTGGTGTCCGGGATCGGCCGCAGGATGAGCTTGTCGAGCTTCGGCCGGCCGCCCCAGTAGTTCTCGTTGGCCGCCAGTTCCAGCCGCTGGCCGCGGGTCACCGAGACGAACTTGAAGGGCCCGGTGCCAACCGGGTGCTGGGCGAAGCCCTCGGGGCCGAGCTTCTTGATGGCGGTCGGGCTGCCCATCACGATCAGCGCGGCGTCGTACGGGAAGTACGACCACGGACCCTTGGTGTCGATCCGGATCGTCATGTCGTCGACCTTGCTGACCGCCTTGATGCCGGAGACGGAGAGGCCGGCCTGCGCGTTCAGCGGCTGGTAGAAGTTCGGGCTGTCCTTGATCGCGTAGCGCTCGATGTTGAAGACCGCCGCGTCGGCGTTCCATGCCGTGCCGTCGTGGAAGGTGACGCCGGGGCGCAGCTTGAACGTCCAGCTGGAGAGGTCGGCGTTCGGCTCCCACGACTCCGCGAGACCGGGCACCAGCTTCGGCGCCGAGGTGCCCTGGCGCAGGTCGTACTTGGTGAGTGCGTCGTAGAGCTGGAAGCCGACGAACCGCTGGCCCTCGCCGCCCTCGCTCTGCGCCATGCCGGTGTCCAGCAGCGGAATGTTCGACGCGGTCATGCCGATGACGAGCACGTTCCCGCCGGTGGCGCTGGTGGATCCGCCACCGCCGCCGCCACCGCCACACGCCGCGACCACGAGTGACGTGACGAGTGCTATCGCGACGGCGACGCCCCGCCGCGTAGGGCGCCCATGGCGCCCCCTGACAGTTATGGACATGCACCTTTCCTTCGCTGGCGTGCTGCTGCTGACGTGCGGGCTGTCCGGCCCACGGAGGTGTCGGGCCGGGTGATGCCAGGTGGTGCGGAAGGGGGCAGGGTCAGCCGCGCAGCACCGGTGGCCGCGGCGTGTGGTGCTCGGTGGCCCGCTGGTAGGCGGCACCGAGACGCAGGAGGGTGGCCTCGTCGAACGGGCGGCCGGCGAGCTGGACGCTCGTCGGCATGCCCTCGACCAGTGCCGTGGGCAGGACGAGCGCGGGGCAGCCGGTCAGGTTGAACGGCGCCTGGGTGCGGCAGAAGACGTCGAGCCAGGGCAACGTCGCGTCGCCGACCTGCGCGGTCATCGCCTCGGCGATCCGCGGCGGCAGCGCCGTGTGGCCGGGCAGCACGAGCGCGTCGCAGCCGGCGAGGGCCGCCTCCAGCTCGCGCTGGAACAGCGGCCGCAGCCGCAGCGCGCGCAGGTAGTCGGCGGCCGAGACGAACGGCGCGGCACCGAGCAGTGACGCGCCCATCTCGTCCCGGTCCTCGATACCGGCCAGATGCCCCTCGTGCAGCGAGAGCATCTCGGCGTAGACGATCGCCCAGGTCGCCGGCTCGATCAGGTCGGCGCTCGGCAGCTCGACGTCGACCACGGTCACGCCCAGCTCGGTGAACTCGGCGAGCGCCTGCTCGTACGCGGCGGCCAGCGGCGGGTGGAAGAGGTCCTCCAGATAGCCGCGCACCCGCCCGAGCCGCAGCCCGTCGACCGGCGCCGTGGTCGCGCCGACGAGGTCGCCGAGCTCGGCGTCGAACGACGTCGGGTCGCGTGGGTCGGGGCCGGCGATGGCCGCCAGCATCAGCGCGCAGTCCACCGCGCTGCGGGCCATCGGGCCGGCGTGATCGAGCGTCCACGACAGGCCCATCACGCCGTGCCGGGGCACCCGGCCGTAGGTGGCCTTCAGCCCGGTGAGGCCGCAGAACGCGCTCGGGATGCGGATAGAGCCCGCGGTGTCGGTGCCAATGGCCAGCGGCATCTCCCGGGCCGCGACGGCCGCGCCGGAGCCGGACGACGAGCCGCCCGCGGTGCGGTCGGTGTCCCAGGGGTTGCGGGTGGCGCCGAAGGTGCGGTTCACCGCGCCGCCGCAGGCGAACTCGAACGTCGCCAGCTTGGCGAGCAGGATGCCGCCGGCCTCCCGCAGCCGGGCCGCCAGGGCCGCGTCCTCGTCGGGTACGTGGTCGCGGTAGAGGGCGGAGCCCCCGGTGGTCGTGATACCGGCGGTCGCGACGATGTCCTTGAGCCCGTACGGCACGCCTTCCAGCGGCCGCGCGCGTCCCTGTGCCCAGCGCGCGTCCGACTCCGCGGCCGCGGCCAGCGCTGACTCGGCCAGCGTGAGCAGGACGGCGTTGATCCGCGGCTCGACCTCCTCAATACGGGCAAGGCACGACCGCACAGCCTCCGACGGGGTGGCCTCGCCGGCCGCGTAGGCGGCCAGCAGTTCACTCGCGGTCAGCTCGCACAGCTCGGTCATGCCGACCGTCCGCCGCTCTCGATCCAACGCAGCGCGGTCGCCGGTTCCGGCACCGTGCCGAGGAACGGCACCGGCAGCGCGCGCAGCCGCTCCAGCCCCGGCCACATCGCGGCCTGGGCCGCGTGGGCCTGCGTCAGGCGTTCCGGCCGCAGGCTGATGCCCTGGCTCGCCGCGATCACGGCGAAGTCGTCGAGGCTGGGAAGCAGCACGATGATCTCCTGGGTATGGGTGGCCGGGCGATGTGCCGTGGTCGGAGGGTGCGCCGCCGCGGCGGCCGGCACCGTGGTGAGATGGGCTGAGGTCGCCGGCCACAGCTGGTCCGGCGCCGGTCGCATCAAGGGCACGGGGGCGCAGACCGGCAGCAGCGCCGAGGCGAGCGGCGGGGCGAGCGGCGGGGTGGCCGCCGGACCCGCGGGCGCCGGTAGATCGTCGGAGCCGATGGGATCGGCGGCGTCGGCGCGGGTGCGCCGGTGCGCCGTCTCTCCCACCGCGATGGTGATCAGAAGTCCCAGGACGAGCAGGCCGGCGGCGCCGACCATCGCGCCCCGCTCGCCGGCCAGCCCGATCCCGGCGCCGGCGAGCAGGCCGCCGGCGAGCATGCCGAGGTCCGAGCAGAATCGGTAGCTGGCGAGCGCGGCCTCCGGGTCCTGCGCGATGTCGACGGTCATCGTCGCCGGCAGTACCCAGATGGTGCCGATCGTGATGCCGACGGCGAGGCAGCCGACGACGAACACCGCGTGGCTCTGGGCGGAGGCGAGGAAGAGCGTCGCCACCACGCCCCAGGCCAGCGCCAGCGCCAGCGGCCGGCGCCGACCGACCCGGTCGGCCCAGCGTCCGCTGCCGGTCATCGCCAGGATGTCGGTGACCGCCAGCGCGAACAGGGCCGCGCCCAGCATGAACGTGTCCATGCCGAGTTCGCGCCCGCCCAGCAGCGGAATCAGCGTGAGCGCCAAACCGGCCCGGATCGCCTGGCCAAGCCCGGCGAGCCACAGCACGCCCGCGCCACGGGCGCCCCGCACGCCCACCGCCCGGGGCAGGCCGAACTGCGGCACCCCGATCCGCCCCAGCCGCGGCAGGTAGATCCAGGCCACCGTGGCGCCGACCAGGTTCGCCGCGCCGCAGACCGCGAACAGCAGGCGCAGGCCGGGCGTGCCGCCGCCCAGCGAGCTCGCGATGGCGCCGCCGACGAGCGGTCCGCTGCTCACCCCGACGAACCAGACGGCGTTGAAGGCGCCGATCGTCTCGCCCGCGCGCCCGGGATCGGCCAGCCGCACGGCGAGCTGGAGCGCGCTGCCGAGGAACAGCGCGGTGCCAAAGCCCTGGCCGACCCGGGCGGTCAGCACGATCACCCACGACGGCGCGGCCGCCGAGACGAAGGACCCGGCGCCGAACACGGCGATCGACAGCGCGATCGACCGGCGCGGGTCGAGCCTCGGGACGTACTGGGTCCCGAAGAAGTCCACCAGCAGCAGGGAGATCGCGATGGACGACACGATGAAGCCGGCGATGACGTCGTTCGCCCCGAGCTGGAGAGCGAACAGGGAGGTGAAGGGCGAGGTCAGTCCGAAGCCCACGCCGGAGACCAGGATGACCCCGTAGAAGCGCCGCCGCGCACCGGCCAGTCGGATCCGGTCGCTGCCCGTCCCGTCCGGTGCCGCCTGCTCTGGTGCCGTCTGGTCGGCACGCGCCGGCCCCGGGCCGGTGCCGCCCGGTCCGCCTGCCGGCGGCTGCGCGGCGCTACCCACGCCGGCAGGCACGGCGGGCGGCCGGACGTGCGCCGTCACAGCGCGAGCGCCGCAACGGGGTGCGCCGGTACGCCACCCGGGGTGACACCGACCGCGGCCTCCACCACGGCACCTGCCCGCAGCGTCAGCGCGTCGGCGAAGTGGGCGCCGATGATCTGGATCGAGGTGGGCATGCCGTCCGCGTCGGCGCCGCTGGGGACGGCCAGCGCGGGATGGCCGCTGAGGTTGAGCGGAGCGGTGTTCCCGGCCATGGTCGTGCCGCGCACGAGCAGCTCCGCGTCGCCCGCCGGCCGGTCGAGCAGCACCGGGGCCACGTGCGGCGTGGTCGGGGTCAGCAGCAGGTCACGGCCAGCGAGCGCCTCGTCGATCTGGGCGCGCAGCGTCCGGCGCAGGTTCAGCCCCTTGGCGAAGTACGTCGAGAAGTAGCGCTCGTTCAGGTAGCGCCCGGCCAGCAGCCAGATCTTGAAGAACGGCGGGAACGAGTCCGCCTCCAGCCGGCGGACGAGGCCGAAGCCGTGCACCCGGTCGACGTCGACCTCTCCGAGGTGCCCGTAGCCGACCCCGTCGGTCTGGACCGTCGCCCAGGCCAGGCTGACCAGCGCCGCGACCTCGATCGCCCAGGCGTCGCTCCACAACGGGATGTCGACCTCGGTGATGGTCGCGCCGGCGGCGGCGAGGGCGTCGCAGGAGGCGTGGAAGGCGGCCAGCACACCGGGCTCGCACAGCCCCTCGGCGATGCTCTGGCGGACCACGCCGATCGTCAGGCCGGCCACCCCGTCGCCGAGCGTCGCGGCCGAGGTGGTGGGTTCCGGGCGCGCGCGCACCCACTGCGGGTCGCGGTCGTCGTGGCCGGACATCACGTCGAGCGCCCGGGCCGTCAGCTCCACCGTCGCGGCGATCGGGCAGACCGAGTCGATCGTGTGGTCCATGTAGGTGAGGCCGTGCGAGGGCACCAGGCCGTGGGTCGCCTTGATGCTGACGACCCCGTTGAAGGACGCCGGGATGCGCGCGGAACCGCCCTCGTCCACCCCGATGGCGATGTCCACCGCGCCGGAGCGCACCGCCGAGCCGCTGCCGCCGGAGGAGCCACCGGCGGAGCGGGCCGGGTCGACCGCGTTGCGCGCGGGTCCGTACCAGCTGGACTCACCGGTACCGGAGGTGGAGAAGTCGTCCAGATTGGTCTTGCCGACGATGTCGGCGCCGGCGTCGAGCAGCCGCTCGACCACCACCGCGTCCGAGGTCGGCGTGTGGCTCAGCGTCCGGGACGAGTTGGTGATCGGGATCCCGGCGACGGCCAGGTTGTCCTTCACCCCGACCCGCAGCCGGGCCAGCGGGCCGTCCGCGGCGCCGCGGACCAGGCAGCGCCGCACGAAGGCGTGGTACGGGTCCGCCTCGACGCTCGGCACCGAGCCCGGGTCACGATCGGTGTGCCGCAACGGCGTGGCCAGCGGGGTCAGCTCGTCGATCCGGTCGATCGACGCGAGGATCGGATCGAGCGCGGCGGCGTAGAGCTCCGCCTCCGCCGGGGTGAGGTGCAGGTGTTCCTTCGCGCCGATCGCGACGACCTCGTCCGGGGTGGGCCGGCGGACGAAGCCGCGGATTCGTCCTCGTGGTGCGCTCATCGTGCGTCCTTCCGTGCGTGGTGAGCGGATGGCGCCGACGGCCGGCCGCCTCCCGGCGGTTCCCCGGTGGGCGCCACCCGCCAGGGGCACGCCGGGGACGGGCGACCGGGCGGTCGCGGGCATGGCGGGATCGGCGCGGGTCGGCATGGCCGATCGCGTGCTCGGTGTGGAACCGCCGCGCGGGCGGCGGCGATGTGGCGCGCGGGGGGTGCGGTGGCCTGGCGTCGGTGGCCGCCGGTCACGGCCAGCCGTGGGCCACCCGGGTCAGGGGGGTCAGCCCGGCGGGCGGCTCGCCGCGGCCTGACCGGTGGTGGCGGCGGTGCCACTACCCGCGGCGCCGCCGTCGGCGCCGCTGGGCTGGACCGGGATCATGGGCCGGTCCCTGCCCGCGGCCTCCTCCAACGCCCGGCCCGGCGTCGCGGCGAGCAGGGCGCGGGTGTACTCGTGCCGGGGGCTCGTCCAGAGCTGGGCGGCCGGACCCTGCTCGACGACCCGGCCGAGGTACATCACCGTCACCTGGTCGGCGATGTGCTCGACGACCGCGAGGTCATGGGAGATGAAGAGGAACGAGACGCCCAGGTCGGCCTGGAGCTCGGCGAGCAGGTTGAGCACCTGCGCCTGCACGCTCTTGTCGAGCGCGGACACCGCCTCGTCGCAGACGACCAGGTCGGGCCGGGTCGCCAGGGCGCGGGCGATGGCCACCCGCTGGAGCTGGCCGCCGGAGAGCTCGTGCGGGAAGCGCTCGGCGTGGGTCGGGGTCAGGCCGACCCGCTCGAGCATCTCCGGCACGATCGTCCGTCGCGCCACCCGCTCGGCGCCGTGGGCGCGCAGGTTGAACTCGATGGACGACCGGACGGTCAGCCGCGGGTTCAGTGAGGTCTGCGGGTTCTGCGGCACGACCTGAAGGCGCGCCCGCAGGGCCCGCATGCGGGCCCGGGGCAGGCCCCGCAACGGCACCCCGTCGAAGAAGACGTCGCCCTCGTCGGGTGCCAGCAGGCCAAGGATCATCTTCGCGGTCGTCGACTTCCCAGAGCCGGACTCGCCGACGATGCCGACCGTCTCGCCGCGGCCCACGGTGAGCGAGACGTCGTCGACGGCGCGGACGCCGTTGCCGAACGTCTTGCCCAGGCCGATGGCCTCCAGCAGCTTCTCACCCCCGGAGGGCGAGACCGGTGTCCCGGCCGGGCCGGCGGCGGCTCCCGGCCGGCGAGCCCAGCCCGGCCGGTGGAACCGGGCGGTCCGCCGCGTGGCCGTCGTCCCGGCCGTCGTCTGGTCGGACGTCCTGGTGGTGGCGGCGCTCATCGGGGGCCTCCCTTGGACAGTGCCGACGGCTGGTCGGCGGGCGGCGCGGCGGGGCTGGGGATGTCCACGGCGCCGGCTGTCGGTGTGGACGGCGGGGCGGACGGCGACGCGGGATTGACGACCGGGCAGGCGACCGACCGGTCCGGCGCCACGGCGACCAGCGGCGGGTCGTCGGTGCGGCAGGAGTCCCGCGCCACCGGGCACCGCGGCGCGAACGCGCAGCCGGCCGGGAACGCGCCGGCCGGTGGCGGCGAGCCGGGGATCGAGCGCAGCGTCCCGCGGGGAACGCCGGGCGAGGGCAGCGCCGCCAGCAGGCCGGCCGTGTAGGGATGCCGCGGGCTGGCGAAGACCTGCGCGGCCGGGCCCTCCTCGACGAGGCGGCCGGCGTACATCACCCCGACTCGGTCGCCGGCCTCCGCCGCGACGCCCACGTCGTGGGTGACCATCAGCGTCGCCATGCCGAGCCGGTCCTGCAGGTCGGCGAACAGTTCCAGGATCTGCTTCTGCACGGTCACGTCGAGCGCGGTGGTGGGCTCGTCGGCGATCAGCACCTCGGGGTCGCAGCTGACCGCGATGGCGATCACCGCGCGCTGCCGCATCCCGCCCGACAGCTCGTGCGGGTAGCTGTCGGCCACCCGCTTCGGGTCGTTGATGCCGACCAGCCGCAGCAGCTCCTCGGCCTGGCGGCGGCCGGCCCGGCGCAGCCGTTCCACGTTGTGGAGGGCCAGCACCTCGGTGATCTGGGCGCCGATCCGGCGCAGCGGGTCCAGGGAACCGGTCGGGTCCTGGGGCACCAGCGCGATCCGCGCCCCACGGACGCCGCGCATCCGGTCGGCGGAGAGGTCCAGCAGCTCCTGTCCGGACAGCCGCACGCTACCTGTGATCGTGGCGTTGCGGCCGTACAGCCGCATGATCGACCGTGCCGTGACGGACTTCCCGCTGCCGCTCTCGCCCAGCAGCATCAGCGTCTGGCCGCGGCGCAGGTCGAAGCTCACGCCCCGGACCACGTTCGACGTCCTCGACCCGGCGGCGAATGTGGTGTTCAGGTCGTGGACGGACAGGACGACGTTCGGCTGCGCGGGCCGGGCGGCCGTGGTCGCGGCGGCGGGGCCTGGGGCGCGGGACGTGGAGGTGTGCGGCGTGCTCATCACGGGCCCCTCAGGTCAGCGTCTCGCCACGGACGTCGAGCAGGTCACGCAGCCCGTCGCCGAGGACGTTGAAGGCCACGGAGGCGACGAGGATCGCGAGCGCCGGGATCGCCGTCAGCTCCGGGAACGAGTAGAGGAACTGTTTGTAGTCGCTGATCATGAGTCCCCATTCGGCCGTCGGCGGGGAGACGCCGAGACCGAGGAAACTCAGGCCGGCCGCGTACACGATCGACAGGCCGATCAGCGCGGTGCAGTAGACGATGATCGGCGGTGCCACGTTCGGCAGGACCTGCCGGACCGCGATGCTCAGCCCGCCCGCGCCGCTGGCCCGGGCTGCCTCCATGTAGTCAAGGTCGATCAGCCTCCTCGTCTCGGTCTCGGCCACCCGGGCGACCGGCGGGATCAGGATCACCGCGAGCGCGATGATCGAGTTCGAGATCCCCGAGCCCAGCGCGGCCGAGATCGCGATGGCCAGCAGGACGGCCGGAAAGGCGTAGAAGACGTCCAGCGTCCGCATGATCGCTCCGTGCGTGAGCCGGCCGGACAGGCCGGCGGCCACACCGAGCGCGGTGCCGACCAACGACGACACCGCCACCGGTATCAGACCCGCCAGCAGCGACGGACGTCCGCCGTTCACCAGCCGGCTGAGCACATCGCGGCCCTGGCCGTCCGTTCCGAGCAGGTGGCCGGCCGAGCCGAGCGGGAGCAGCCGCTCGCTGAGGCTCCCGACGTTCGGGTCACTGACCAGGAAAGGACCGATCAGGGTGACCAGGACGATCGCGGCGATGGTGGCGGCCGAGATCCTGAAGCCCCAGGTCACCCGCCGCCGGCGGCGGGCCACCGTGGCGTCGGTGGCCGGGCGCGCGCCCGTGGGCGGATCTGTCGAGGACGTCGCGCCCAGCGCGATGTCGGAGACGGCTGTCATGGCTGTCGTTCCTCCTGAGGCGCGTGGGGCCCGGTGGCGGCCCGCGGGAGCGGAAGATCGGGGACGGGTGGGGCCGCTGGATCCAGGCGGTTCGCGCGGTGCGTGGTTCGCGCGGCCGGTACCAGGCCGATCTGCCGCCGGCGCGGACGAGGCGGTCTCAGTGGGTGCGCACGCGCGGGTCGATCAGCCCGTGCAGCGCGTCGACGATCAGGTTGAGCAGGACGAACGCGAACGCCGAGACGAGCACACCGGCCTGGATGACCGGCAGGTCGCGCTGGGAGATGGAGAGGTAGACGAGCTGGCCGATGCCGGGCCAGGAGAAGACGGCCTCGACGAACACGACACCCCCGAGCAGATATCCGATCTGGAGACCGGCGACGGTCAGCAGCGAGGGTGTCGTGTTGTGGAAGGCGTGCCAGAGGATGCGGCGCTCGGACAGCCCCCGGGCCCGTAGCGCCTCGATGAAGTCCATGCCCATCACGTCGAGCACCGACGAGCGGAACATCCGGGCGATGATCCCGGCCGGGACCAGCGCCGCGGTGACGGCCGGCAGAATCAGGTGGTTCATCAGGTCGCCGAACCCGCCTCCGCCGTTCGGCGAGTACATCCCGCTGACCGGGAAGAGCCCGGCGTCGTCGGCGAGATAGATGATGAGCAGGAGGCCGACCGAGTACTGCGGCACCGAGATGGAAACCAGGGCGAACGCGTTCCCGATGCGCGCCAGCAAGCCGTCCCGACGCAGTGCGGTGAGGGCACCGATGACGACGCCCAGGACCAGCGCGAGCGCCGCCGCCGCCGCGGTCAGGATCAGCGTGTTCCAGAGCGCGTCGAAGACCATCGGGGAGACCGTCGTCTGTCGGGCGATGCTGGTGCCGAAGTCGCCGGTGATCGTATGGGCGAGCCAGGTGAAATACTGCACGGGCAAGGGATCGTTGAGCCCCAGCCGATCCTCGAGGGCGGCCCTTGCCTCCGGTGTCCCCGTCGGGCCCAGCAATGACGCCACCGGGTCACCCGGGATGATCTTGATCGTGATGAAGATGACGATCGAGACACCCAGCAGGATCGGAATCATGAGCAGGCCGCGTCGGGCCAGGAATCCGAACACGTCGATACTCCCTAGTCGCGCTGGTCGTGCCGGCGCGGCAGCTCGACACGCAGGGTCAGCTGGTCGCCGCGGAAACGGGCGAACCCGTAGTCGACGGTTCGGCCCGCGGTGTCGGTGATGATTCTCTCGAAGAACATGATCGGGCTGCCGACCTGAATATCAAGAAGGGCCGCGTAGAGGTCGTCGGCGAGCGTCGCCTCGACCGTTTGCCGGCTTCCGCCGACCGGGATTCCAAGCGATTCGAGCAAGCCGTACCAGTCCACCGAGAAATCCGCGCTCTCCAGCTTCTCGGAATACTCCGGACCGAGATAGCTGGTGTTGACGCCGTATGGCGCCCCGTCGATTTTTGTCAGGTACTCCGTGACCGTGCACGCCGAACCCGGCGGCAGGCCGAGCTGGGTGGCGACAGGCTCTGGTGCCTGCACCAGCGAGCAGCTCAGGAAATGGTAGGTGAGATCTCCCGCGGGTCCCGCGCGGGGGTCCGGCCTGACCCCCCGGCTGCTGTCGTACCGGTGTTGGATGGTGTTGGAGATCACGAACGTACCGGTGCCCTGCACCCGGTCGATCACCCCCTCTTCGCGCAGGTAGGACAGCGCGTCGCGCACCGCGCCCCGACTGGCGGAGTAGGTCAGCATGATCGACGCTTCGCTTGGCAGGACACCGTTGGGGAACTGCCGACGCCAGATCGCGGCACGGAGCAGATCGCGCAGTCGCCGCGACGCGGTGGACCTGCGCCCTGGGCCCAGGTGAACTCGTCCGCTCGACATAGTGGGAGGTTCCGCGACCACGATTTCCACTTGGTGCATGGGACAGTAAAGCGATCGTTACGCTTGCGCGGTACACTCGAAACCGGCTGCTGATCAGGGCCTTCAGCTCGTCATGATTGCCGATCCGCCACTTTGCGGCGGCGTTCCGCCACGGATCCGAAGACCGAAATCGCGGATCACCGCAAGCGACGGTACCTGACGCCGATCGTTCTTCGTTTGTCCGCTGCATAATGTTTCAGGAAGGCACCGGGAATGTTTCTCGCCAGCCATCCCGGCAAGGACCACGAGGACGGCGAGGACCGCGGCAGTTTGTCGATCAGCCTGGCTGGGAGTTGGCATTGGCCCTGGTGCCGGGGCGGACGTGCGCCCCGGCACCAGGGTGGGCGTTCACATACCAACAGTGTCCGGGAAGCTCCGCGTCACCGCGTGGACCGCGAGCCGGTCCTCGGCCCCGGCGTCGCGCACCTCCACGACCCCGAGCCCGCCTGACACCCGCGCCGTCGCCACGGCGGGCCCACGCCGCGCCGGGCTGAGGTACCGCAGCAGCATCGAGGCCAGCGGCACCCCCGGCGTGAGCGACAGCGCCGCCTCCTCCGCCGCGAGCGCGATCAGCCCGCCGTTGATGGTGTCCGACGCGTTGAGCCCGTTCGCCGTGCGCGCCACGGCGGCGACCCCTGGCGCACGCACCTCGCAGCCCGCGTGCTCGGCGAGCGCGGCGCGCAGCGGCGGGCGCGGGACCCACGCCGCGTCGTCCTCGTCCTCGTCCGCCCAGCGCAGTGGCGGCATGACCAGGGACGGGTCCCCGGCGGTCATGAACGCCGCCGTGGCCAGCGCCAGCGGCGTTCCGTCGGGGTGCCGGAAGTCGGCCGCGCTGACGACGACCGAGCGGCCCGTCTTGACCAGCCGGCCGGTCACCCGGACCTCGGAGGTCTCCCAGAAGCGGGTGTAGAGCTCCACGTTGAGGTCGAGCGTGACGGGCACCCGCGGCGCCAGCACACCGACGGACATCCGCCCGCCGAGGAAGTCCGACCAGACCACCAGCGCCGCCATCCGCACGCACGTCGTCCCCGGCACATACAGCTCGGGCATGACCGGCACCGAGCCGCGCAGCTCGTCGCCGACGCGGCGCACCGACACCCGGATCGGCGCGAAGACGTGCTCCTGGGGGGCCACGTGCCGCACGTGGCGGGCACCGGGAATGCCCGGCACGTCGGCGGCCTCGACCCGGCCCCCCAGCGCGGGCGGGCCGCCCGGCGCCGGCGGGCCGGCGAGTTCCTCGGCCGTGCCGGTGTCGTGCGCGGGGCTCAAAACTTGCCCAGCAGGAACCGGACCGCCCCGGTGTCGGCGGGCCACGTCTCGGTGTTGCCGGCGGCGAAGTGGCCGGCATCGGTGATCAGCGTGATGCCGCTGATCCCGGAGGCCGCGTCGGAGCACAGGAAGACCAGCGGGTAGCCCTGCTCCAGCGGGGTGGCCGCCTCGATGCCGGCCTCGGCCCGATAACCGGCGCCGAACCCGAGCCAGGTCTCGGCGTTCGCCCGCGCCAGCGGCGTGTCGG
This sequence comes from Pseudofrankia coriaricola, assembly GCF_032027725.1. Taxonomy (NCBI): domain Bacteria; kingdom Bacillati; phylum Actinomycetota; class Actinomycetes; order Frankiales; family Frankiaceae; genus Pseudofrankia; species Pseudofrankia coriaricola. Next base: position 63,569 of record NZ_JASNFO010000032.1, read on the forward strand.
TCGGCCCGGGGCAGATCGCGTTGATCCGGATGCCCCGCCGCAGCAGCGGCAGCGCCTGAGTGGCGACGTAGGCGCAGACGGCCTGCTTGCTCCACATGTAGTCCGCGTGCTTGTGCTCGATCGCCCACGCCGACGCCGCCTCGATGTCGGCGATGGCCAGGTACTCGTTCAGCTCGGCGAGGCTCCGCTCCCAGCCGAGCCCGGCGGCCGACGAGATGAAGCCGATGGCCGAGCCGCGCGGCAGCCTGTCCGCGGCGAGCAGCTTCTCGAGCAGGTAGCGGTGGCCGAGGAAGTTGGTCTTCTCGATGCCTGGCGTGCCGTCGGCGACGCCGGCGCAGCACAGCACCGCGTGGACCGGCCCGCCGAGCGTGGCCAGCGCCGCGTCGATCGACGTCGTGTCGCGCAGGTCGACGGGGACGGCCTTGACGCCGGGCACAGTGATCTCGGCGATGTCCAGGACGGTGACCTCGGCGCCGGCGGCGAGCGCGAGCTCGGCGGCGGCCGCACCCATGCCGGTCGCGCCTCCGACCACTAACACGTGCTTGCCGTCGTAGCGGAACGCGTCGAACAGTGACATGTCGACTCTCCCTGACGCAGTTTGCGCGAGGCCCGAACAGCGGGGGCCCACGTGGTTAAGACGAGACTTAGAAGTACCTGGCATTGCTCACGCGAGGCGGCGCGGCCGGCGGCCGGTCCGGTCCCGGGCGGCCAGCGGTCTCGCTACACCGGTGGGCGCGCGCGCCAGTACCGGCCGGGCGGTCCGGCCGGTACTGACGGGATCGACACGCCCAGATTAATTTTAACGTCGACGTCAATGACAATCCACCGGTAGACTTACGTCACACCGTCGGCGGGAGGAATTTCGTGGAGGACAGCCGTGACGTCCACGGATGATGTGTCCACGGCAGCGCCGGCCGACCGGGAGAAGACCGGGGGGCCGCGCTCCCGTAAGGGCGCCGCGACCAGGGCGCGGCTGGTCAAGGCGGCGAAGGCCGTGTTCGAGGAGGACGGATTCCTCGACGCGCGAATCTCCGACATCGCCGAGCGCGCCAGCCTGTCACACGGCTCCTTCTACCATTACTTCGACTCCAAGGAGCAGATCTTCCGCGAGGTCGCCATGGATCTCGCGGACCTGCTCCAGTCGCCGCTGTCCACCGTCATCTTCGACGCGGCCTCGACGGCCACCCCCGCCGACCGGATCCGCCAGGGCAGCCGCCAGTTCCTGCGCAACTACCAGGCGGAGGCCCGCATCATCGGCGTCATCGAGCTGGTCTGCCGCTACGACCGGGAGCTGAACATCTCCCGCTTCGAGCACCTGCAGGAGAGCAACCCGCGGGTCATGCGCATGATTCGCCAGCTGCAGCAGCGCGGCCAAATCGACCCGGCGCTGGACCCGGAGCTGGCGCTGCCGGCGCTCGGCGCGATGATGAACCGGTTCGCCGAGATGTGGTTCGTGCAGAAACTGTTCGACTATGAGTTCGAAGAGGGTCTCGAGCAGCTGGTAAAGCTTTTCCTGAACGCGCTGCGGATCACCGATCCTTAGCCGGCCGGGCCGCCGCCGGATAGTCGGCGGCGGCCCGCTCCGCGCGGGGGGTTTCAGTGTGCGGGAGGGTCAGTCGGAGGACGGCAGCGGCTTGGCCTGCGCGAGGGACATCGCCTCGCCGTGGCACACCGGCTCCGCCGCGCCCGCCTTGGCGACGAGCACCTGTGCGTCGCACACGGCGCACGTGTAGCGCTTCCCCAGCGCGGCCGGCCCGCCCGGGCGCAGCTCGAGGCTCGATTCCGCCGAGATCCGAACGACGACCGCCTCCGTCCCGGTCGCGTCGTCTCGCAGCCGGGCACCGGCCTTCAGCGCTGTCATCTCGCCCTCCAGTCGTTGCTCAGTTACCACAGGCAGAGTTGCCACAGGCAGGTCGCCTGACGGCCCGTGGGCCATCTCACGCTAGAGGGTTTCGATTCTGACGTCAACTTTACATTCGGTGGCCGCCAGACCCATCAACGGTGACAGCGCTCAGCCGGCGGCGTGCTTCTCCCAGACGGCGAGGACGTCGTCGGTCGTCATTATGGTGGCGCACAGCGACAGTGAGTTGCGAATAAGGATGTCGCCGTACTCCGCCGGGAAGCCCGCGATCGCGTCACGCGGGACGACGACCTGGTAGCCCTGGTTCACCAGGTCGAAGACACCCGCCGGGATGGCGACGTTGGTCGACACCCCAACGATAACAACGGTCCGCGCGCCGAGGTTCGTCAGCAGCGCGTCGGCGTCGGTGCCCCCCAAGGGCGAGACTCCGTGCAGCCGGACCGAGACCAGGTCCGACGGCTCCTGCCCGATCTCGTCGAGCACCTGGACCGCCGGCGTGCCGAGCAGCTGCTTGGCCGGCGACCGGTCGGTGCCGAGGAACAGCCGGGCGTTGGTGCTGGCGCCCTGCCCGTCGGGCCGGCGCGCGGCGATGCAGTGCAGCACGCCGGCGCCCGCGGCCCGGGCGCCGGCCGCCAGCCGCGCGACGTTGGCGATCATCCCCGACGCGCGCGCCACCTCGGCGAGCGCCGGCAGGGAGCTGGGCGTGCCGATCACGCCTTTCTGGCACTCCTGGGTGAGCAGAACGGTGTGCGCCGGACGCAGCAGGTCGGCGAGGTCGACGGCCATCGCGCTAGGACTGGGCGAAGCGCAGGCCGGCGCCGCGGGTCTCGAACAGGTCCTGCGCGAGGACCTCGCCGAGCTTCGCCGCATCCCAGCGCTTGCCGCCCGAGGCGACGGTCGCCCGCTCGGTCCAGCCGCGCATCCAGATGATCCGGTCGTCGATGACCCGGATGACCTGGCCGGTCACGTGGTCGGCCTCGTCGCTGGCGAGCCAGGCGACCAGCGGGGAGCTGTTCGACGGGTCCATCGGGTGGAAATCGCCATCGGGAACCTCGTCCGGCTCGAACGCCTCCCCCATGCCCGGCATGGTGGCGGTGATCCGAGTGAGACCCGCCGGGCCGACCGCGTTCACGGTGACCCCGGTGCGCAGCAGCTCCAGCGCGAGCGTCTGGGTGAGGCCGACGATGGCCGCCTTGGCCGGGGCGTAGCTCGACTGGCCGAAGTTGCCACCCAGGCCCGCGCCAGAGGTGGTGTTGATGATCCGGCCGCCCACCTTGCCGCCAGCGGTCTTGGCGGCGGCCCGCCAGTACTTCGCGGCGTGGTGAGAGGTGGCCCAGGTGCCACGCAGGTGGACCCGGATGACCGCGTCGAAGTCCTCCGGCGGCATGTTCCAGATCGCCGCGTCACGCACGATGCCGGCGTTGTTCACCAGGATGTCGAGCTCGCCGAACGCGGTGACGGCCCGCTGGATGAGATCGCCGCACTGCTCGAAGTCGCCGACGTCGGAGTAGTCCGCGACGGCCGTGCCGCCGCGCTTCTCGATCAGTGCGACAGTCTCGTCGGCAGCCCGGCCGGCCCCCTCGCCGCGCACCGAGCCGCCGAGGTCGTTGACGACGACCTTCGCGCCCTGCTTGGCCAGTTCCAGGGCGTGGCCACGGCCGATACCGTGCCCGGCACCGGTGACGATCGCGACCTTGCCGTCGAGCAACCCCATTGCCCGCCCCTTACGTCCGGTCAGCCCAGTCAGCTGATCAAGATTTTGTATAAAATATCATTAGTGGACGACGGCCGTCACGTAACGGCCGCCACGCCGGCGGCCCCGCGGGTGACAGCCCGCGGTTGACAGCCCCGCGGACCTCGCCCGCCCGCGGTCACGCGGTCATGCGGCACCGCCCGCGCCAGCCGCCGCACCCTCGGCGCTGTCGGCGCCGGCCACCTTGCCGAAGGCGCCCGCCGCGCGCAGGCTCGCCACCTTCGCCTCGTCGTAGCCGAGAACGCCCGTGAGCACCTCGGCGGAGTGCTCGCCGGGCGGCGGCGCCGGCCGCTCCGGCTCGGGGTTGCGGCCGTCGAAGCGGACCGGGAAGGGCAACTGGTCGATGACGAACTTCGACGCCGGCAGCCAGGGCAGCCGATCCTGGAACTGCGGGTCTTCCATGATCGACTTTGGCGTGTTCACCGGCGCGATCGTCGTGTTGTGCTCGCCCGCGAACAGGATCCACTCCGCGGTCGTCCGGGTGGCGAAGATCTTGGTGAGCTCGACGCGCGTTTCGGTGTCACCGCGGGCGTGGTCGGCGAACTCGGCGCCGGGGCGGCGCTCGTAGAGGTCGAGCCGGCCGACGCCCTCGCAGAAGTTCCGCCAGAACTTGCGCTCGGAGGCCATGAACAGGATGTGGCCGTCCGCCGAGGGATAGATCTGGTAGCGGACCCCGTCCTCCATTCCGGCGGTTCCCGGGGTGCGCCGCTCGTAGTTGTCGACCGGGTTGCCGGTCACCTCGTCCTCGGGCCGCTCGTAGGCGCGCCAGCTCTCGCTGCGCAGCCAGTCCATCGCGGCGGCGGCGTCGGCCTGACCGACCTCGACGTGCGAGCCCTGCCCGGTCTCGCGCGCCGCGAGCACCGCCGCGACGAGCGCGAACGCGCCGAACAGCGGGCCGGCGTGGATGCCGATCGAGGCGTGCTCCGGCAGGTAGGTGAAGCCGTCCTCGTCGATGGCGGGCTTCACGACGCCGGCCCAGGTGTCGTAGGCGATGCCGTGGCTCGGCAGGTCGCGGTACGGGCCGGAGGCGCCGTAGCCGGAGATGGAGCACATGACGATCTTCGGGTTGATCTCTCGCAGCGCGGCGAAACCGAGCCCGCGCCGGTCGAGCGCTCCCGGCCGCATCGCCTCGACGACGGCGTCGGCGTCGCGCACGAGCTCCCTGAAGACCTCGACACCGGCATCGGTACGCAGGTCGAGCTCGATCGAGCGCTTGCCCCGGGAGATGTGCCAGTGCAGCAGCGACACACCGTGGACGAACGGCCAGACCATCTTGCGGACGTACTCGCCCCCCGGCGGCTCCACCTTGATGACGTCCGCGCCGAGGTCGGCCAGATGGGTCGTCAGCGCGCCCGGGCCGAGCATCGACACGTCGACCACGCGCACTCCTGCCAGCGGAGCGGTCGCATCCGGCATCAAGCACCTCGCAGGTCATCACATCGACGGATCGTCGGCTGAGCCGCCGTCGCGGCGGCGCACCACCGATCAGTACGCCATCGGTCCGCGTCCCAAGCAAGCGATTGGTCAAGCATCGGGACACACGTCCCACCCACCAATCAATCCACCTGCCTATCAATATTGCATACCTTATATAATCTACGAGCTTGGCGCAGCCGATGCGCTCACGACGGTGCGCTCACGACGGGTGCCCTCTCGACGCGACGGGTGCCCTCTCGACGGCGAAGGGGCGGCAGATGGACGAGGCGGTCGGCGGCACGGCGGCGAGCCCCGGCGCGGGCGGCACGGCCGTCCCCACGGACGCGGCGCGGGCCGCGGAGCAGATACCCGCGACGATCCCGGCCGCACTCGCCAGGGCGGCGGCCAGCTGGCCCGCGGCCGAGGCCGTCGTCGACGGCGAGGAGCGCCTGACGTTCGCCGGCCTCGACGCCCGCTCGGCCGCCGTGGCGCGGGCGCTCGTCGCCAGCGGGGTGCGGGCCGGCGACCGGGTGTCGGTCTGGGCGCCGAACAGCGCGGCGTGGGTGCAGGTCGCTCTCGGCATCTACCGCGCGGGCGCGGTCCTGGTGCCGGTCAACTCCCGATTCAAGGGCCAGGAGGCGGCGCGGGTGCTGCGCACCTCGGGCGCGCGGTTGGCGTTCCTCGTCGACGGCTTCCTCGGCACCGACTATCTCGCGATGCTCGCCGAGCATCGCGAGGGTCTGGACGCGCTCGACGAGATCGTGCTGCTCGCGGCCCCGGGCGGTGAGCCGAGCGCCGATGACGATGCTCCGCACGGCTCACAGCCCGCGGCCGGACCTGACCGGCCGGGCGCCACCAGGTGGGACGAGTTCCTCGCCCGTGGCGAGCGCGACCCGGACGGCACACTCGCCGCCGCCGTCGCCGCCAGCACGGCCGCGCTCGGCGGCGACGACGTCTCCGACATCGTGTTCACCTCCGGCACCACCGGCGCGCCCAAGGGCGCGATGCTGACCCATGGCGCCTCTACCCGGGTCTACACGGCATGGTCGGACGTCGTCGGCCTGCGCCACGGCGACCGCTACCTGCTCGTCTACCCGTTCTTCCACACCGCCGGGCTGAAGTCCGGGATGCTCGCCTGCCTCCTCAAGGGCGCGACGCTGCTCCCCCACCCGGTCTTCGACGTGCCGTCCGTGATGAAGAAGGTCACCGAGGAACGGGTGACGATGCTGCCCGGCCCGCCGGCGATCTACCAGACGATCCTGGGCAGCGACCTGACCGGCTACGACCTGTCGAGCTGGCGGCTCGCCGTCACCGGCGCCGCGGCGGTACCGGTCGAGCTGGTCCGCCGGCTGCGCTCGGAGCTCGGCCTGCGGACGGTCGTCACCGGCTACGGCCTGACCGAGACCACCGGCACGTCGACGATGTGCCGTCACGACGACGACCCGGAGGTCGTCGCGCGCACCTCCGGCCGGGCGATCCCCGGCGTGGAGGTCCGCGTCGTCGACGACGGCGGCACCCCGCTGCCGCCCGGAACACCCGGCGAGATCGTCATCCGCGGCTACAACATCATGAAGGGCTACTTCGACAACCCGGAGGCGACCGCCGAGGTCATCGACGCCGACGGCTGGCTGCACTCCGGCGACATCGGGATCCAGGACGCGGCCGGCAACGTCACGATCACCGACCGCAAGAAGGACATGTTCATCGTGGGCGGCTTCAACGCCTACCCCGCCGAGATCGAGGCGGCCCTGCTGGAACGCGGCGACCTCGTCCAGGCGGCCGTCATCGGCATCCCCGACGACCGCCTGGGCGAGGTGGGCATGGCCTTCGTCGTCCCGCGCGTCGGCGCGGCCGTCGACCCGGCGGAGGTCATCGCCTGGAGCCGCGCCCGCATGGCGAACTACAAGGTCCCCCGCCGCGTCGAGGTCGTCGACGCCCTCCCCCTGAACGCCACCGGCAAGGTCGTCAAGTACGAGCTGCGGGCCCGGCTCCTTCCCCACCGATTGGCTAAGTAGGGGCTCCACGCCCATCAGCACGTCCGGCCCAACTCGACCTGAGCCAATCCCGGACCTCCCAGATCTGCTTCCGGACCTCCCAGATCGGCTCCGCAAGCTCCGCCGATCCGGCAGGAACCCCGGATCCGGCAGGGACCCCGGGGGCAGCTGGGGGCAGCTGGGCGCAGAAACGGGGATATCCGCAGAACCCCCGGACTGGAGCCCTCTGGACCGGGGAGCCGCGAGGGCCGCCGTGGGTGTCCGGGTGGGGCTGGCCGTCCCTTCCGGGTGGTTCGGTCATGGCGGACGCGAACCTTCCCTGGACGCTGTGGTAGTCATGACGACGCCGCCCAGTTGCCCTGCGCGAGGGCATCGCGAGGGCATACGGCGGCCAGGACAAGCAAGGTATGCGCGGGGCTACCGACAGGGTTGTCCGGGACTCGATGCCGTTCCTCAATGGGGACGAACTGGCGAGAGGACGGGCCGGAATGGCGCGTGAATGGCTGTTGGCCGTGGATCTGGGCACGACCTGGACCCGGGCTGCCTACACGACTCCTGACGGCACCGCCCCCGTCGTCGTCCGGGTACCGGTCACGCAGCTGGCCTGGTTCCCGACGGCGGTCGCCCGCTCCTCCGACGGGCGCTGGCTCGTCGGGGACGCGGCCGTGTCGCGCCGCATCGGCCGCCCCGACTGGTACTGGAGCGACGTCAAGCGCGACCTCGGCAGGGACGAGCCGAGGCTGCTCGGGGGGCACCCGTTCGCCGCCGTCGAGGCCGCCACCCAGCCGGTGCTGCATGCCGCCCGGCTGGCCCGCCGCCAGGCCGGGCGCGGGTTCGACCGGCTCGTCCTGTCGGCGCCTGTCTGCTTCTCGGCCGACCAGCGCGCCGCGCTGCGCGAGGCCGGGGAGAACGCCGGCTTCGCCCCGGACGCCGTCACGATCGTCGACGAGGCCGCCGCCGCCGCCCGGGCGGCACTCGGGCCTCGGCCTGAGGACGGCACCTGGGTGGTGGTCGACATCGGCGGCGGGACGTTCGACGCCGCTCTCGTCTCTGCCGACCGTGGCGTGGCCCATGTGCTCGACCAGGTGGGCGACGACACGGCGGGCGGCCGAGCCCTCGACGCGGCGATCGTCGCGCGGCTGCGCGAGCGCTACCAGATCGAGGACGCCGACGGCGAGGCCAGGCGGCGCCGCGCCCTCTACCTGCGCGACGCCGCCCGCATGCTCCGGGAGGAGCTGTCCGAGGCGCGGACGGCCGACGTCTTCCTGCCCGACCTCCTGCTGGAGCTCACCCTCACGCCCGCGCAGCTACGGGACCTCGTCGAGCCCGCCCTGGCCCCGGCTGTCGAGAGCTGCTCGGCCATGCTGGCCCGCAACGACCTGAGCTGGGAGAAGGTCAACGCCCTGGTACTCGCCGGCGGCGCCACCCGCGGCCCGACGGTGCGCGCCCAGTTCGCGCCGCTGGCGCCGCTGCGCGACGCCGCCGCCCCCGAGCTCGCCGTCGTCCTCGGCCTGACCGTCCCCGCCGAGGCATCGAACCGGACCATCCTGTCGCTGCATTAGTGCCGCCCCGCCAACGCTCGCCCGCCGGCTGGCGGCGGCCAACCGGCGACGACAGCGCCGGCGGCCCGTTCCGGTTCAGGTGGTGATCGCGGGCCGATCGTCCACGTCGAGCTTGAGCTCCTTGAGCTCACGCTCGGCCCAGAACAGGCGGCCGGTGTATTCCATGGGATCGGCGCACGAGGCGAAATAGGTCAGCATGCGGGCGGGGACGTCCATCGGCACAGCCACGCTGTCGTCGAGGCCGGCCTCCTTGACCCGGATGGCGACGAGCTCGGTGGCCACCAGGCCCGGATGCATGCCGATCACAGCGATGCCCTTCCGCGCGAGCTCGGGAGCGAGGACGTTGCCGAGCCGGTCGAGCGCTCGCTTGCTGGAGTAGTAGCCGGGCACGGCGAGGCTGAACTTACCGATGCTTTCGAGCTTGGGGAGCTCCTCCGGCTGGCGGAAGACCTCGCCGCTGCCGGTGCTGAGGTTGACGATGCGCCCGCCGCCACGGCTCTCCATGATCGGCGTCACCAGCTGCATGAGCGTGAAGGGCGCGTGGAGGTTGACGTCGAACTGGTACAGCCAGTCCTCGCGGGTCAGCTCCAGGAATCGCTTGGACCAGAGGTCACCGGTGGTGGCCGCGGCGTTGTTGATGAGCACGTCGACGCCGCCGAACCGCTCGACGGCGGCGTCGACCAGGCGCGCCAGATCCGTCTCGCTGGCCAGATCGGTCTGCACGGCGATCGCGCCGGCTCCCATGTTCTCGACTTCCGTCAGCGTCTCGTTCAGGGTGCCGGGCAGCTTCCTGTCCGGCTCGACCGTTCGCGCGGCCAGGACCAGGTTCGCGCCGCGGCGGGCGAACGCCTGGGCCGCCTGCCGGCCGACCCCCCGGCTGGCCCCCGTGATGATCACGACCTTGCCGGTCAGGTCCAGCTCCTCCTGTCGCTGCATGGTGATACGACCTCCACCCTCCATTTGACCAGTGTTCAAATGGAAGGTAGCACCAGTCCCATCCCCGGGCATCGCGACCGAAGCGGCCGGGCGGGGCTCGGCGACCCAGCTCCGTCTGGCCCGAGCCTCCGGGCCGGCGTGATCCCGGCCGCGTCGTGCCTGGTCAGAGCCGGCCACGCGGCTCGGGCCAGGTGGCGCAAGATCTCGCGGACGCCCATCGGCGAACCGGGCCGTCGGACCGCTGGACCACTGGACCACTGGCGGACGGCGGTCAGCACAAGATCGAAACGGTGGCGGTCCGCTCTGCGTATGGTTTCCGTGATGGAACCCGACCGAACGCGTACCCCGCCCCGCCAGCGGGCGACGCTTGTCAACACGAGGTCACGGGAGACTCGGCTGGCGCTCATCCGCGCCGCCCTTCGCCTTTGGAGCGAGGGTGACTTCGACGTGGCGTACGAAGCGAGCACCGTGGCTGATATCGCCCAGGCCGCCGGGGTCACCAGGGGAACCTTCTATTTCCATTTCGCCAACAAAGAGGCGATTCTCCTCGAGATGAGCTCGGCGACGATCCAGGCGATGATCGACCAGGTCGAGGTCGGCGCCGCGCAAGGCGTCCCCCTGCGCTCGTTGAGCGAGCAGGTGATGGCCTCGATGGCTCGGCGCGTTGTTCGCACGCCCAAGGCAGCCGCGTTGCGGGCGGGCTCCCTCGGCTTCACGGCGCGGGCGGACGGGGGGACCCCGGCGAGCCCTCGCCTGAGTGTCGCCTTTGAATCCCTCCTCCGCTACGGCAAGGAACGCGACGAGCTGAGCGCGCGGATCGATGTGGAAGAGGTCGCCGCGATGATGACCGCCGTGACAATGGAGGCGATCATACGCTGGGGGGCGGGAGACCGCTCCGCGTCCTGGTTGGGCCAGACGCTCCGTGACCGGGTGGCCGTCATCCTGCGCGGTATCAGCCACACGGATGACAGCTAGCGGGCATTGGCGGAGGCGCCGCTTGGGAACTGGTGATTGGGCCCTGGCGCGGAAGACCGGTGGACGCGGCGATGGTGGCACGGTTCAGCCCTGTGCTGGGCAATCTGTGGAGTATCGTGGCGGGCAGCTCGTCGTCGTGACCTGGGCGCGCGGAAGAGATAGGAAACCCGGTGACATCCGAACCGAAAAGAAAACTGGTGGTCATCACGGGGACCAACGCGTCCGGGAAGAGCATGCTGGGGGTGGAGCTGGCGAGGCACTTCGGCGGCGAAGTGATATCCGCGGACTCCCGGCAGGTGTACAGGCACCTTGACATCGGTACCGGAAAACTAACATCCGACGAGATGAGAGGTGTTCCACACCATCTGATCGACGTGGCCGACATCGGTGACAGGTTTTCGGTCGCGGATTTCCAGGCGATGGCATATGCCCTGACGGACGAGATCTCGGAGCGGGGCAGGCTGCCTTTCATCGTCGGCGGTACCGGACTCTACGTGCGGTCCGTCGTCGAGGGCTACCAGCTGATCTCGGTTCCTCCCGACTGGGATCGGCGGAACGCGCTGGAAGCCCTCACCGACGAACAGCTGCGCGAACGTCTCAGCGGTCTCGACGACACCGCGCTGGAGCGCGTGAGCGGGGACAACCGCCGAAGAATGATCCGGGCCATCGAGATCCTGGACAGTGGTTTCGCCTATCCGCCCGACCGCCCGAACGAGCCTCGATACAACGTCCTGCAGCTCGGCCTCACCTGGCCCACCGAGGTTCTCAGGAGAAGAGTCGACCAACGCCTGAAGGACCGGCTGGCCGCCGGCATGGTCGACGAGGTAAGAGCGATTCTCGACAAGGGACATTCCGCCGACGAACTGGATTCCCTCGGCCTGGAGTACCGTCACATCGTCCGCCTGATCAGGGGAGAATACCAGTCAGAGGACGAGCTGTACGAGAACCTACGCAGGGCGATCTACAGGTTCAGCAGACAGCAGATGGTCTGGTTCCGGCGGGACACGGCGATTCACTGGCTCGACTGCGAGCAGAACTACTTCGACGAGGCGCGCGGGCTGATCGAGTCATTCATCGGGTCGCCCAGCGCACAGTAGGCGCGGCCGTTCAGCTACGCAGGGCGCGCAGGAAGAGGCGGACGGCGGTCTCGACGCGGCGGTCCACCTCGGCCGGGTCGGGCACGACGCCGAACGAGGCGAGCCGGGCGGGCGCGCTGGAGACCATGCCGACATAGAGGTCGGCCAGCGTGTCGGCGTCGTCGGTGAGGGTGATCGCGCCGGTGGCGGCGTGCCGGCGCAGCAGGTCGGCCACCAGCCGCTGGCGCGGTGAGCCGCCGGCCGCGCCGACCTGGATCCGGCGGGCAAGCTCGGGGAACCGGTCGGCCTGGGCGATCGCGATCCGGCTGACCTTGACCATCGACGGGTCGAGCGCACGACGCAACGCCGCCTGGCCGATCGCGGTGAGCGCGCCCGCCAGGTCGTCGAGGTCGGGTGGCTCGGGCTCCGGCAGCGGCCAGTCGGGCCGGCCCATGGCCCAGCCGAACACCGAGGTGAACACGGCGTCCTTGCTCGGGAACCGGGCGTAGAGCGAGGCCTTCGTCGTCCCGGCGGCCTGCGCGATGGCCTCCATCGAGGTGCCCTCGTAGCCGTTCTCCAGGAACAGCCGCAGGGCGTGTTCGCGGACGTCCCGGTCGAGCTGGGCGGCCTCCTCGCGGGTCGGCCGGCCGCCACGGCGCGACGCGGGCGTCGGCCGCGCGTCCGGTGGGGACGTCATGACCGCCAGTCTGGCAGATCCGTCGGCGGATCCCGCCGATAACTAGACTCACCAGTCTGGTTAAAACTAGACTGCCCGGTGTAGTAACCCGGCCGGGAACGGCACCGACCTCGGCACCGGCCGCCGCACCGATCACGAACACCGACCGCGGCCTCGGCACCGACCGCAGAAGAGGGGCGTCATGTCCGTGACAACCAGGACGGCCAGCCAGCCGGCCGCGCTCGGCGAGGCCACCGTGGCGGCGCTCGACGCCCGATTCCAGGAGCGCCTCCAGCAGGTGCCGGTGCTCGCGCAGCGCGCGAAGGCCGAGGGCGTCGAGGAGATCCGCTCCGCGCAGGACATGGTCCCGCTGCTGTTCCCGCACACGACCTACAAGAGCTACCCGGAGACGATCGTCACCAAGGGGCGGTGGAAGCAGCTGAACCGCTGGCTCGACTCGGTGTCGACCTACCGCGTCGCGGACGTGGACGTCACGGGCGTCGAGGATCTCGACGGCTGGATCGCGCGGCTCGAGGACCACGGCCACCTGGTGTCCAGCTCGTCCGGCACGTCGGGCAAGGCGTCGTTCCTCAACAAGACCATGGCCGACCGCGAGGCCTCCGGCCAGAACCTGCTCGACAGCCTGACCTGGCTCGGCATGCCGCCGGCCAGGGAGTGGCACGTCGTCCCGGTGGGGCCGGACACGGGCATCAGCTCGGCGATGTACATCCGCGACATCTTCCTGAGCAACTACCGCCGGGACGACGCGCTCCCGCTGCCGGAGTCGAAGCCGGTCACCGACCACCACAGGTACATGGCCCGTCTCGGCGCGATGCGCCGGGCGATCGCGGACGCCACCGCCTCACCGGACGAGGTCGCCGCGTTCGAGGCAGAGGGCGCGGCCAGGCAGGCTGGCGTCGAGGACCGTCTCCAGTTCCTGGCCGAGCAGGTCATCGCCCACAAGGACGAGAACATCTTCTTCAACTCGATGTTCCCGATGCTCTACCGCCTCAACGAGATCCTGCGGGAAAAGGGCGTCCAGCCCGGCGATGTCACCGGGGCCAACGGCCTTCAGGTGGCAGGCGGGTTGAAGGGCATGACCCTTCCGCCCGACTACCGCGAGCGCATCTTCGAGCTGCTCAACATCCAGCCGAGCCGCTTCCTGCACTACTACGCGATGCAGGAGGTCAACCTGCGCAGCGTGAAGTGCCTGTCCGGCCGTTACCACGTGCCGCCGGGGCTCACCCTGTTCGTGCTCGACAAGAACGGCGAGGCGCTCGCGCCGCTCTCCGACGGCCAGGCCGAGGGCCGGGCCGCCTTCTTCGACTTCTCCGTCGACGGCCGCTGGGGCGCCACCATCAGCGGAGACAGGATCATCGCCGATTTCGGCACCTGCTCCTGCGGCCGGGAAGGGCCGACCGTCGCCGAGGACATCACCCGCTACAAGGACCTCCCGGACGGGGACAAGATCACCTGCGCCGGCACCATGGACGCCTACGTCCGCGGCTTCATCGACAACTGAGGGAGCGGCACATGACCATCACCGAATCCACCGCCGCGACCGCCACAGCCGTCAACACCGCCGCTGTCTCCCCGTCTCCCTCTCCCTCTCCCGGCCTCGCGCCGTCCGAGCCGGCGAAGCCGAAGAAGCTGAAGGTCCCGCACGTCATCCGCGGCCGGGTCGTCTGGGGCGAGGACGTCGAGTACCTGTCACGCGACTTCGGCGTGCCGTTCGTGACGCCGCGGATCAACTTCAACGAGCTGATCACGCCGCGCACGGAACAGGGCCCGGCGTTCGACGTGCCGCTGACCGACATCATCGACTACCTCGTCGAGGTCGCCCAGCATCTGGAACTGGAGAAGAACCCCTATCTGCAGGAGTCGCTGGAGCTCACGGCGCAGGTCAGCCAGATGCCCCGGCGGATGATCGAGAACACCTTTCGCCGGCCCGGCCAGTTCCTCACCCGGCAGGCCATCGAGTTTCGTCTCGAGAAGACGTTCCGCGACCCGCGGGTCCTCGACGGCTGGGCGGAACACACCGACCCGCACGGCCGGACGACCCGGATCCGCGCGTTCCCGCCGCGGCTCGTGCACATGCTCGCCGGCAACTCCCCGTCCGGCGCGATGACGTCGATCGCCGACGCGGCACTGGTCAAGGCCATCAACGTGTTCAAGCTGCCGTCGGCCGACCCGTTCACCGCCGTCGCCGTGCTGCGCACGATGGCCGACATCGACCCCGAGCACCCGGTGCTGCGCTCGATGTCGGCGGTGTACTGGCGCGGCGGCGACGCAAAGATCGAAAATATCCTCTACCGGGCCCAGTACTTCGACAAAATCGTCGGCTGGGGCGGCGGGGCCGCGATCAACAACATCATCAAGTACACCGGTCCGGGTTTCCACCTGGTCGCCTTCGACCCGAAGGTCTCGATGGCGATCGTCGGGCGCGAGGCGCTCGCCTCGCAGGAGTCCATGCGTGAGGTCGCCGAGCTCGCGGCGGCCGACGCGACGGTGTTCAACCAGGACGCCTGCCTCGCCGCCCGGCACATCGCCGTCGAGTGCGACGCCGACGACGACGAGGAGCTGGAACGCCTCGACCGGTTCTGCGCGCTGCTGCGCGAGCGGCTGAACGTCGACCGGGAGTTCGCCAGCGCCGTCGGACCGGCCACGCCGAGCGACATCCGGGAGGCCGTCGAGGGCATGCGCTTCCTCGAACCCGACTACCGGATCTGGGGCGAGTACGACGGCTCCGGCCTCGTCGTCCGCTCCCCCGAGCCGGTCGACTTCCACCCGACGAATAAGACCGTCAACGTCATCCCCGTCGCCTCGCTGACGGAGGCGACCCACTTCGCGAACGTCGCGACCCAGACCGTCGGCGTCTACCCGCCGGCGCGCAAGGCCGAGATCCGCGACCTGCTCGCCACCGCCGGCGTGCAACGGGTCGTCAGGCTAGGCAGCGCGATGACCGGCACGATGGGCAACCCACACGACGGCATGTACCCCCTGCACCGCTTCGTCAACTGGGTCGCCGACGACGACGCCTGAGGCGGTCCCGTGCCGGACGCTTCGCGCCCGACACCGGGCGCCGCCTGTCGGGGCGAGACGCTGGGCGCGCTCGCCCCGTGTCGGGCGCTGAGCGCCCTCCCCGCGTGGTCCCGGGCCCTGGCATATGACGGTGGTATGGCTGGGACCGGGCTGACGAGGTGGCTGGGTAGGTACTGCGCCAATGCGCCGTCACCAGCCGTGGCTGGACATCCGAGCCCATGGGAAGTCTGTCGGGCGCCTAGGGCGCCCTCCCTGCGTGGTTCCGGACCCTGGCATATGGTGGTGGCCGGGCTGGGTCCCGATCGGCGAGGTGGTCGCGTTGGCACCAGCGCTGAGGCGCCGTCACCAGTGGTGGCTGGGTTGCGCACTTTGCTCGCCAGAACGGCGTCAGGCTGCTGTCAGGTCGATGACCTCGAACGGCTGGCCCTTCCATCGGGCCGGATCAGCTGTGGCGATCTTTGCCCCCACCGGCCGCTCGGGGCTCGGCCCGGCGGCGTGGCGGGTGTGTGCCGTTGCCCAGCTGGTGTCGCGCGCGACGGCAAGCGCGGCCGAGAAGGTCAGGTCGAGGATAACGATGTCGCGAAGAGACGCGATGTGCTCGGCGATGCCGCGTCGGACCCTGTCCGCCTCCACCAGCGCGCAGGTTGGAGCGTATAGGTGCCAGCCGGGGAGGTTGTGCGCGTTGTGAATCAACGTGGACGCGACGATGTTGCCGCGCCCAGCAGCAAGCATCGCCGAATCGTCAAAGACAACATGGTGCTGCGCCATCATCGGGTCGTCTTCGCCCGGGCAATGCGCCGCTCGAGGTCTGCCTGATGCTCGGCCAGTTCCTCGTCGGTCGGGTCATAGCCGTTCCACGCCTTGAGGATGGCGCGGGCCTCGGTCGCCCGGGCGGCATGCTCCTCCGGCGTAAGGAGGGAGTTGGCGAACCTGGCGAGATAGGTGCGCAACGACATGCCCTCGGCCTCCGCGGCCCGAGCGAGCACGTCACGCACCTCGACCGGGACGCTGATGATGGCGTCAGCCATGTGCTGCCTCCTCGGTGCGACACCGACTCTGCGCGGGTACAAATCCCCGCCCACGTCGGAATCGTCCACGACCGGCTCTGCCATTGACAAGGCGTGGGTCACGTCCGCCTCCCCCTGTCCGCTATGGACTGATGACTACGTCACTGTCGAGTAAGACAGTACTCGCTACGGCCAGTAAGATCAAACAGCTGTCACCAGGCTGTGGATGAGTGTTCAGGCGGGGTCGGGCTCAGGCATCCGAGTGGCCCAGGGAGCGTCCGGGGGCGACGAGGTCGCGGACGGCGCGCTTCACCGCGGTCGGCTCGGGGAAGCCCTGCGCGCGCCGGTCCCAGACCACGGCGCCCTCGACCCGGACGACGAACACCCCGCCGGTGCCGGGGACGAGCGCCACGGCGCCGAGGTCGGTCTCGAACGTCGAGAGCAGCTCCTGCGCGAGCCAGGCGGCGCGAGGCAGCCACCGGCACCGCGTGCAGTACTCGATCTCCAGCCTCGGCTTCGCCGCGCCTGCCGGCGTCCCGGCCGATGGCACTGGACCGGCCGGCTCCAGGTCGGCCCGATCAGTCGGCGCGCCGTCATTCGCGGAGGACACCATCGGCACGCTACCCGGCGGGGAGGCGGCGGGCCCGGCCGCGTCACTCCGTGTGTGGTCGGCCCGACCTGCCGGCTCAGCCTGCTGACCCGCCGCGGGAGGCGGCCGCCTGGTCCACGTCGGCGAGCACGGCCGCGAGGCGGGCGCGCGCGGGCCGGAAGCTGTCGGTGTGGGTGAGGATGCGTACCCGGCCGGCCTCGATGCCGGCGATCGAGATCTCGGCGACCTCGGCGGCGGTGAGCACCTCGCCGGGGATCGGCAGCGGGGAGCCCGCGTCGTCCGGGGCCGGCGGCTCGGACGTCTCGGCGCCGTCGGGGCGGATCGCCGCCGACGTCGCGACGAGCGAGGTATCCACCAGGCCCGGGCAGAGGGCGCTCGCGCCAACCTCGGGCGCCGCCGCGCGCAGCTCCGCGTCGAGGGTCTCGGTGAGGCCGACGACGGCGTGCTTGACCGTGCTGTACGGGCCCAGGCCGGGTAGCCGCATCAGCCCGGCGGCGGACGCGGTGTTGAGGAAATGGCCGCGGCCCTGGGCGATCATCGACGGGGCGAACGACCGCACTCCGTTGGCGACGCCGAGCAGCAGGACGTCGATGAGCCACCGCCAGGTCTGCGGCGTCTGCTCCCACATCGGCGCCTGCCTGCCGACCACGCCGGCGTTGTTGCAGACGACGTCGACCCGGCCGAACCGTTCGAGGGTGGTGTCGGCGAGGGCCTGGACGGCGTCGGGGTCGCTGACATCGGTGGTGACCGCGGCGACGCCGGCGCCGGCCGCGGCGAGCGCCTTCGCGTGGGCGTCGGCCAGGGCCTCCACGGCGCGGTCCAGCGGCTCGGGACGCACATCGGCGAGCACGACTGACAGCCCGCGGGTGGCGAACGCCCCCGCCAGCGCGTACCCGATCCCGCTCGCGCCCCCGGTCACCACCGCGACCTGCCCGGCTTCGATCTTCACTGCCCATTCACTCCCGCCAGCCGGCGCTAGAACAGATTGCGACGATACGACGCCCCAGCCCTCGGGCGCCCGACTTCCAGAAGCCTTGACCACCGACCGACGCGGAACAGCCGACTTCGATACCCCGAGCCGGCTGCGGCCGGTGCACTCCGGCAACGCCGGGGAGCCGTCAGGACGTGGTCCTCCTCAGGACGAGGTGACGTCAAGGGTGACGTGACGTGACGTGACGAGGTGACGTGACGGGGTGACGGGGTGACGGGGTGACGTCAAGAATGGGCTGCCGTCAGGACGAGGTGAAAACGACGGGCATGGCCATCAGGCTGCGTACGACCACGGTGGGCTGCCAGGCGAGCGCGCCGGCCGGCACGGCCGGGGTGATGTCGGGGATCCGGTCGAGCAGCACGGTGACGGCGGTGCGCGCGACCGTCTCGGCTACGTCCTGAGAGGCGTACGGGCAGCGATGCGGCCCGCTGCCGAACGCCAGGTGCGCCTGACTGCCGCCGGGTCCGGCCAACTGGTCCGGGCGCACCTGCGGGTCGGCGTTCGCCGCCGCGACGGACAGCACCAGCAGGTCGCCGCGCCGAATGTGCTGCGTCCCCAGATGGACCGGACGGGTCGCCCAGCGGCCGAACGCGTTGGAGAACGGCGGGTCCTCCCAAAGCACCTCGGCCAGGGCCTGCGCGACGGAGCGCCGCCCGCCCGCGATCGTCACCGCGAACCGGGGATCGGTGAGGATCAGCCGCAACGCGTTCCCGATCCAGGCGGTCGTCTTGGCCTGGCTCATCAGGAGCAGCATGATCAGATCCTCGAACACCTCGTCGTCGGTGAGCGCCACCGGATGGGCGGCGAGTCTGGACAGCGTGTCCGCTCCCGGGTTCGCCCGGCGCGCGGTCGTGTACGGGCGCACGATGGCCCGCAGCCGCGCCTCCGCCGCGTGCGCCTCGCCGGCCTGCATGAGCATGGCGGTCACATCGGCCAGGAATGCCGCTGTATCCGCCGGCGGAAGCGCAAGCAGCGTCGCCCCCGCCGCCATCGGGATCCGCGCGGCGTACTGACCAATCAGGTCGGCCTTCCCGTCGCCCGCGAAGGCGTCGATCAGCCCGTCGGCGATCCGCTCGCAACGCCCCGCCAGCTCGAACAGGTCGACGGCGCCCAGCGCGTCGTCGACCGCGGCGGAATGCCGCCCGTGCTCGGCGCCGTCCGTCGAAAGAATCGTGTCGGTCCAGGCGACGGGCGGGCGCAGCGGCCAGTGCGGCGGCGCCAGGTCCCAGGCATTCCACGTCCGCGAGTCCTTGCCGAACAGATCGGGCTGGCCGGCGACGTAGTGCAGCTCCCGGTAACCGATCACCAGCCAGGCCGGGACGTCGTCATCCAGCAGCACCGGGGCGACCGAGCCATGCCGTGCCCGCAGCCGCTGGTAAACAGCATGTGGGTCGCGGTGGAACTCCTCCCCGTATAACCGGGTGGCGCCCACATGGGCCGGGTAACGGCGCGCCAGCTCGGCGGCACCCGTCGACGGCTCCCAACCGCGCCGGGCATGGCTCGTCCGGGTCGCATCGGGCTCCGTCGGCGGCAGGGTCGACGGCAGGGTCGACGGCGCCGGGACATGCACGTTCGCGTCGGTCATCGCGCCTCCTTCAGCGGGTCGCGGCCGGTCGGCCGGGGCGGCCATTCCCGTCGCGATTGCGCCCCCACAGCCGCGCCGCTGCGCGCGACCGGCCGAGAGTGACCGGTCGAGAGTGACCGGTCGAGAGTGACAGGGTTGGCACCCAGCGTCCCAGCAATCACCACCACCCGCCCAAAACGCGATCAATTAGGCGTCAGCTGCGGACAGCCCCTCCGAACTCACGGCGGCCCGTTGCCAGCGGGGCACTGATGGCTGCGACACTGCTAGGTGCGGCAGTTCCATGCCGACGCGGACACGATCAGCCGAGCAAGGAGGCGGGGTCAGTGGGAGACGACCATCCGGAACCGCGTCGCCGTCGGATGCGGGAATTCGCGGCTGGCGCCGGTGGTAGGTCAGCGGCTGGAGCCAGTGGCAGGTCAGTGAATCGGCACGAGCTGTACCGGGCGGCAGTGGCCAGCTCGGAGCGGATGGCCGGGTTTTACCACCAGAACGTGCGGGTGGAGACGCCAGACGGGCCGGTGGTTGTGCGGATCCAGATCGCGGACGCCGACCGGATGGACCTGACGATCTGGCCAGAGGCCGGCGTACTGCGAGCCGTCGGGCCGGCAGTCGCCCGGGTGCCCCGGCTGCTGCACGCAAGCGCAAATCCCGATTACCAGTTGGTGGACTGGATCGACGGCGATTTGCTCGACGACGTCGCGCCGGAAGGCACTCGGGTGCCCGGGCATGTGATCGGTGACATCGGGAGACTGTTCGCGCAGCTTGGCACGGTGTCGTTGGAGCGGCTACCGCCGCTGCCCGATGGCTGGCCCGCCGACGGCGACACGGCCGCCTTCGCCCACCGGCTCTCCGACATCACCGCCGGCGTACACGCGAGATTCCTCGACGAGTTCGGCGACCTGTTCACCGCGCTCGGCTTTCCCGCGGACCCGCTCGAGGCGGTTCTCGAACGCTGGCAGAGCCTCTCCCCCAGACCGTTCCGACTGCTCCACACCGACATCCACCGCAAGAACCTGATCGTGGACGCCGGCAAAACCTACTTCCTCGACTGGGAACTCGCTCTCTGGGGGGATCCTCTCTGTGACCTGGCCGTCCATCTCCACAAGATGGCCTACCTGCCCGACGAGGAGCAGTCCGCCCGGGCCGACTGGCTCGCCGCCGTCCCGTCCGAGGCCGCGACCGAATGGGCCCGAGACCTCGCCACCTACCTCGCTCACGAGCGAGTGAAGTCGGCGGTCGTCGACACCGTCCGCTATGCCAAGCTCCACGCCGCCGGCACCGAGACCCCAGCGACCGAGGCCACGCTCATCGACAAGCTCACCGCGAAACTTCGCGGCGCCCACGCCAGCTGGCTTACCAGCCACGTCGTGGAGAGCGCCGAGGTCGAACGCCGCCTTCGCGCCTGGCGCCCACCCCGGCCCGACACGCGATGATGCGAGGCCTCAGGCCCGAGAGGTTCAGGGGCGCGGGACGCCGGCGAGGTTGAGTTCGTCCTGGAAGGCGGGCCGGTTCCGGTGATCCTGGCGGAGCCGCAGCGCGTAGGCGCGGTACGCGTCCTCGGTGCCGGCCCGCTGGTGCCAGGTCCCCAGCTCCCGGACCAGGCGCGCGACCGCCGCGTAGGCCCGCCGGTCGCTCGCCCCGGAGCGCGCCTGGTCGATCTCCCGTACGAGGATAGGGATCGACGCGACCGGGTGGGTGGCCGCGCGGGCCCGGGCCAGGCGCAGCCAGGCGCCCCTGTCGCAGCCGCCGCGCTCGGCCGCGGCCCAGGCGGCCTCGGGGTCGCCTTCCCAGAGCAGCACGTCGACGAGCTGGGTGTTTCCCTGGCCGGCGTGGACCTCGCCAGCGGGCCACGGTCCGGACGCGGCCGGCCGCTCGAGCAGCTCGACCGCCCGCGCGCGCCACTGGTCCCAGCCGGGCAGCGGGCGCAACTGCTCGGCGAACCGCTGGTAGGTCGGAAGCGACGGCCGCGCCCGGAAGCACTCCCATTCGACGTCGGCCGCCTCGGCGGGCCGCCCCGCGCGGCGCAGGATCTCGGCGGTCGCGTGGCCGACCCGCTGGTCGTACCTCTCAGGGAACTCCTTGTCGGCCTCGCGCAGCCAGCGCAGTGCCTCGTCGAACTGGCCGTCGGCGCTGAGAACGTTGGCTATGCGGAGGAACCGGTCGGCGGTGGCCAGGTCCTTGGAGAGGGTCTCGACCTGCTCGGCGACCGTCAAGGTGAACCCCAGCCGCAGCCGTTCCAGGGTGCTCCGCCGGGAGCTGTAGTCGGACCGGTCACCGGGCCTGAGGTCCGGCAGTGCCGCCCAGGATGCCTCGACCAGCTCCTTGTGCCGCCGCAGCCCGGCGTCCCCGAGGATCTCGGCATAGTCCGCCGCCAGGTTGGTGAAGACGTCCCACTGGCTGTCGATCGCGAGCCGCGTCATCCGTTCGGCCAAGGCGACGGGTTCGGGGCGCGCGGCCTCGCAGGCCCGGAGGTGCACCTCCTGGGCGCTGTCCAGCAGGCCGGTGGTCTCGCCGTCCTGGTCAACGATCTCCACGGCCTCGTCGATCAGCCGCATCGCCTCCTCGGCCAGCTCGACCGCCGCGGCCGCCATGCCCTCCTCGGTGAACGTGTCGATCGACCCGAGGATCTCCTGGGCGCCGGTCACGTAGTCCCAGGCGTCGCCCCACTCGAAGTTCCTGGGCGGCGTCAGCGTCATTTCCAGCTGGCGGCGGAACCCGGCCAGGTCGACACCGCTCGGGCTGCTCCGGCTCGCCAGTGCCTCCCACTCTGCCCGCAGTTTCGGATCGCGCCTGGCGACCAGCAGCAGGCGCTCGACCAGCCATTCCCTGGGCTGCGCCGTGAGGAAGGCCGCGAGATCCGCGTCGCGCCGCTGGCCGGCCGCGGCCAGATAGGAGCCGAGGCCGCCCGGGCCCGCGTCCGATTCCGGGTCCAGCCAGTCCGGCAGGCCCGCGGCCGGCTTCACGTCCACCTCGGCCGCGGGCGGCTCGTCGCCGGCCATCTCCAGCCACTCCAGGACGGTGGCGACGGCGTGCTTGCAGAACTCGCCATCTCGTCCCAGCGGGCACGAGCACTCCGCCGTCAGGCCGTCACGCCCTAGCTCGGCCCGCACCCGATAGGTGCGGGTCCCGAACACAGTCGCCTCCGCCGACGTCCCATCGACGACGATCTTGATGACGGCACCCCGCCGGTGATAGTCGACCCCGCGGTCGTAGTACAGCTCACCGGCAAGATCCCGGACGATGGCGGAATCCAGCACCAACCGAGTCACGCTTCCGATCATCCCGCCCTCGCCCACCCATGCCGACACCGCCTCTCCGAAGAGCGGGCCGTTCCGGAGGGCTCGCCGTTCGCACCGCCGAGGACCCGGGTCCGAGCGCCGCCCGTCCACCGGCTCCAGTCCTGATCGACGACGAAACCGATCAGATCGCGGAGGTGGGGCCGTCCATCACCCATGTAGCCGGAAGCCGGTCCGCTTTCCGGCGCTATTGGCCGCGACGGTGCCACCGACTGCCAATTCTTCAGCATTGTCACGTCACACCTCCAACAATTTCTCTCGGCTTCCTAAAATTCGGGGGTGCACACCCCCCCAAAGACAAGAACTGGACATACGTTCGAATTCATGATTCCGTTGAGGCATGCCCGCGCTGCCCGTTCCCGAGGAACCGGATGGCCGGCCCGCCCAGGTGTGGTCCAGGCCGGACACCGGAATCCCTCAGGCTCCGTCTGACGCCAACCAAGATGGTGTCGCAGAAAATGGGCACGAGAACTACGCGGCGGTATCCGAAGGCGGTGTTTTCGACGCCGGTAACGGCGGCGACGGTGCCGGGTTCGGCGGGCGGCATCATGTACTGGCCGAGCTGGACGGGGTCGTCGGCGGGCTGAAGACGCTGGCCGGAGCGAACCTGTGGGCGCTGTCCCACGCGGAGGCGCTGGAATTCCTGGGTGCCGCGGAGCGGGCCGGCCGGCTGCTGGCCTCGGTCCTGTTCGCGGCGGTCCGGGACCTGGGTGGCCGGGACCTGCGCGGTGTGTTCGGCGAGGAGGACCTGCCCTCGACGGCGGAACTCCTGCGCTGGCAACTGAAGATCCGCCCCGCCGACGCCCGGCGCACCGTCGACCTGGCCCGCGACCTCGACCTCACCTACCCACGCACCGGCCACGCCCTGGCCAGTACGGCGATCAGCCGCGACCAGGCCACCGTCATCGTCACAGCGCTGCGAGCACTCCCGGCGGACACCCCATCCGAGCAGCGCGACTGGGCCGAACAGTTCCTGCTCACCCAGGCAGAAACCCTCGACGCCGGCGACCTCGCCGCCCTCGGCAAGACGATCCGCGCCCGCCTACAGGACCAGCTACACCCGCCCGGCTCGGACCCCCACGACGACGGCGACCAGACACGACGCCGCGAGCTACACCTGACCGACCAACCCGACGGCACCACCCGCATCCACGGCACCCTCGACGCCGACGGCGCCGCCGCCCTGCGCGCCGCCCTCGAACCCCTCGCCAAGCCCAGACCCCTCGGCGAGAACCCGGAAGATCACCGCACCATCCCACAGCTGCGCGCCGACGCCCTCATCGAGATCACCGAACGCGTCCTGGGCACCGGCACCCTACCGATCTCCCGCGGCACCCGGCCCCACCTCACCGTCACGACCACGATCGACGCGCTACTCGGCAAGGACAGCGCCATCCCGGCGACCACCGGGCATGGCCTGCCGCTATCCCACGCCACCCTGGAACGAATCTGCTGCGACGCCCATCTCACGCATATCCTTCTCTCCCAGGAGGGAATACCGCTCGAGCTGGGCCGCACCCGCCGTCTTGTGCCACCGTCGCTACGCCGCGCCCTGGTCGTCCGGGACGGCGGGTGCACGTTTCCTGGTTGTCAGAAGAACGCTGCCTGGACAGACGCACACCACATCGTTCACTGGCTTTCCGGCGGCGAGACAAACCTCGACAACCTCGCCCTGCTGTGCGGTTTCCACCACCGGGTCGTGCATCGCGGAGAATGGGCCGTCTCTATCGGGTTGGACGGCCACCCATACTTCGTCCCGCCCTACTCCGTCGATCCCCAACGCAAGCCCCGCCGAAATCCCCTACACCGCAGCTTCGACCATCTTTACGCCGGAATCTGGGAACCCCCAGCCCGCGCGGGCGACGCTCGCTCCGGCGACAACCCGGTGCGCCCGCCCGCCGACGACTGCTGCGCCAGCGAGACGGCCACTTGCCCCGAGGCAGGCCGGCCCGACGACCGCTCGAACGCCCTCTTCGACGACACCTTCCTCGGCGAGGACGACGAGGACCGCGAGCACGACGACAGCGCACCGGCAACCGGCACCGGCCCGTCGACCAGCCACCCCGCCAGCGGACCAGCACCCGGTCCGCCAGCCTGACCTCCAGGCGTGGGGACGAGGTCGACCTGCGCCACATGGGCCGCTGGCCCTACCTGGAGCACGGAGACCGGTCGCGCAAGCTGCTGGTCGAGAAACCGCGGACCATGCCGCGGATAGGCCCGTGGGAGCCACTACCTCCGGCAGCGGGCAGTACAGGAACTGCTCGTTCGTCGAGGCAGCGGAACCGCGGCCCCCTCAGTCTCCGCGCGTAACCTCCGGCAGCTCAGCGTGCCGGTGCCGCCTCTGGCGACGCAGCGGGCGATCGTTCAGGTCCTGGACGCGTTCGATGAGAAGATCTCGGCGCACCAGCGCATCAGCCAGGTCACCACCGACCTTCGTGATCTGCTCGCGCCCCAGTTCCTGACCGGGGCCATTCGCCCAGCGTGAGCCACTCTGGGCCAGCGATCTGGCAGGGACCGAGCGGAGTAGCTGTTCCGGGAGCATCTTCGAGACCATGAACGACCGCGGTCTCAAACTGACGCCAGCCGACATACTCAAGAGCTACCTCCTGTCGAAGATCGACGACAGCGAGCCGCGGCAAAAGGCCGGTGATCTGTGGCGCAGGCGCGCAACGTCAGCCCCAGCCCGAGTGAGTGACAGTGAACCGCCTCGCCCGGTTGGCCTTGCCAAAGCGGCCCGGTTCGGGCGTGGAGGCTGATCGGCACGGCTGGTGCCTTACGTGGCCGAACAGTCACGATGTACAACGATCTCTACCTAGTCTCACTTGCCTGCCTGAACGTGAGCTAGCGTCGCGGGCGGGCACAAGGGGGGCGCGCCGTCGGAGTCGCGCTGGACGGGCGAGCTGACCGACGGGACAGGCGGGGGTCTGGGTGCACGAGGGTCGGTGGACGACGGTTACGTCGTCCCAGTTCCAGCACGAGCGGGAGGCGCTGGAGCACGTCCAGCGGCTTCTGCCGGACGCCGAGCCCTACCGTGCCTGGTCGAACTTCACCTTCACCGCGTCGACGGGCCACGTCCGCGAGGTCGACCTGCTCGTCGCCACCCGCAACGGGCTCTATCTGATCGAGATCAAGAGCCTGGTCGGCCGGCTGATCTCCAACGGGTCGAACTGGATCCAGGTCCGCGACTCCGGCAACGAGCGGGTCTTCGACAACCCGCTGCACCTGGCCGACCTGAAGGCCAAGCAGCTGCGCTCGTTGCTGGACAGCGCCGCGGGCAAGCTCGGCGGCAAGCGGCCGCGCATCCCGTTCATCCAGGCGGCGGTCTTCCTGTCGAACCCGGCGTTACGGGTCGCGCTGCCCGAGCACCAGCTGCACTGGGTGTACGGCCCGGAGCGCACCGCCGCCGGTGCCAGTGGCGGCAATGGCGGTGCCGCCGCCCAAGGCACAGGTGCCGGCGTCGCGCAGGCAGGCACCGGCGGGACGGTCGTGCTGCCGTCGGTCTGGACGGACCTGCTCGGCGCGCCGCTGCGCGACGTGCGGCACCTGGTCACGCCCGACGTCTCCAAGGCGTTGGCGAAGCTGCTGCCCGCGGTCGGGATCGCGAAGAGCCGCCGTCACCAGCGGATCGGTAGCTGGGAGCTGGAGATCCCGCCGTTCGAGTCGGGCCCGACCTGGCAGGACCATCTGGCCCGCCATGTCCAGCTGCCCGCCGAGCGCCGCCGGATCCGGATCTACCTGGTCGAACGCTCCGCCAGCCAGGCCGACCGGGCCAGCATCGAGGCGGCGGCCCGCCGGGAGATGCTCGCGCTGCACGGGATCAACCACCCGGGCATCGTCCAGGTCGACGCGTTCGAGCAGCACGAGGCTGGCCCGGCGCTGGTCTTCCGGCACCGGCCGGAGGCGATGCGGCTCGACCACTACCTGGCCCGCTACGGCGCGCGCCTCGACGCCGGCACCCGGCTTGACATGATCCGCCAGTTGGTCGAGGCGATGGTCTACGCCCACGGCCGCCACCTCTACCACCGGGCACTCGCCGCCCGCGGCATCCTCGGGCTTCCGTCGTCCTACCGGCGCGCCCGCCCGGCCGCCGCCAAGGCGGGCAAGGGCATGCCGGACGACGCCGAGCCGCCGGTCGCGACCGAGCAGGGCTGGCTCGCGCCGAAGCTGCAGATCAGTGACTGGCAGGCGGCGGCCCGCGACTCGGCGGCCAGCACCGGCTCGCTCACCGGCACGATGCTGGTCTCGGTGCACGCCGAGGCGGCCAGCCGCGTCGTCCCGCACCTGGAGCTCTCGGCTGCCGGCTACCTCGCCCCCGAGCTGGACGCCCCCTACCCGGACCCGATCGGCCTCGACGTCTTCGGCCTCGGGGCGCTCGCCTACCTGATCCTGACGGGCGGTGCGCCGGCGCAGAGCCGCCGCGAGCTGCTCACCCGGCTGGAGGAGGCCCGCGGGCTGCACCCGTCCGCGGTCGTCGACTCGGTCTCCGAGCTAGCCGACGACTTCGTCGCCCAGGCCACCCGCCCGGTCCCGGCCGACCGTCCCGGCAGCGCCCAGGAGCTGCTGGAAATGCTCGAGCTGCTGGAGGACGAACTCACCGCCCCGCGCCTGGCCACCGCCCCGCCGGCCGCCGCGGACGAGGGGAACGACACACCGCCGGCTCGGGGACAGGCGGCGGAGCAGGACCCCGAACCCGAGCCGGACCCGTTGGAGGCCCGCCCGACCGACCTGGTCGGCGGCGAATGGCGGATCGAGCGCCGTCTGGGCACCGGTTCGACCAGTCGGGCGTTCCTCGCGCTCAACGTGAAGACCGGGCACCAGGAGGTGCTCAAGGTCGCGCTCTCCGACGACCGGGCGACCCGGCTGGAGCACGAGGCGTCGGTGCTGCGCCGGCTCGGCGACTCCCGGGTGATCCGGCTGGCCCGCCAGGAACCGCTGCTCATCGCCGACCGGTGGGTGCTCGTGCTGGAGCACGCCGGCGAGCGGACGGTCGCCCGCAAGCTGCGCGACGAAGGCCGGCTGACGATCGACGACTGGAGACGTACAGCGACTACCTGTTCGGCGCGGTCGACTACCTGGAGGGCGAGGGCGTCGCGCACCGCGACCTCAAACCCGACAACATCGTCATCCGCAGGCGACAGAACCGCACCTACCAGCTTGTTCTGATCGACTTCTCACTCGCCGGCATCTCGGTCCGCGAGATCCAGGCCGGCACTCCGCGCTACCTCGACCCGTTTCTCGGCGCCGGGCCTCGGATGGTCTACGACGACGCCGCCGAGCGCTACGCCCTGGCCGTCACCCTGCACGAGATGGCCAGCGGCGAGCTGCCGCTGTGGGGTGACGGATCAACCGAGCCGCGGTTCACCGAAGGCTCGCCGACGCTCGCGACCGAGGCGTTCGACCCGGCGATCCGCGACGGCCTCGCCTCCTTCTTCCTGCGCGCGCTCGACCGGGACGCCGTCGCCCGCTTCGGCTCGCTGAAGGAGATGCGCGACGCGTGGCTGGGCGTGTTCCGCGCCGCCGACTCGGTGCCGCCCGTCGGCAGCGACCACCCGGCCACGGTTGACCCGCGTGCGTCGGCCGACGGAACCGACGTCGCGGGACCAGCCGGGCCGGCCGGTCCCGCGGGTATCGGCGCGGGCGCCGCACCCGACGTCGCGGTGCCCGACGGCCCGACAGCCGACGATGCCGAGACGGCGGCCAAGGCGGCCCGCGACGAGGCGGCCGCGCGGGTGACGGCGGACACCGCGCTGGAGGCTGCGGGCCTGTCGCCGCGGGCGATCTCCGTGGCGCACCGGTTGAACGCGACGACCGTCGGGGCGCTGCTCGCGCTCGGCTCCAAGGAGATCATCAGCCTGCCGGGCACCGGGCAGAAGACCCGCCGGGAGCTGCAGAACCGGATCAACCAGTGGCGCCGCCAGCTCGCCGCGCCGCCGGCGCCGACCGCGGCGGGTGCCACGGCGGCTGGCAAGGCCACCGACGAGGGCGCCGTGTCGCCGGTCGCGCCCACCGCAGCGGCCTCCGCCGTCGTGGACGAGGACCCCGCCCGCTTCGGCGTCGACCGGATCGCCGACGGGCTGCTGCCCCGGCCGGCAGCGAAGGGCGCGAACGCCACCGAGGTCGAGGCGACCCGGCTGCTGCTGGGCCTACCGGACCGCGCGGGCACGCTGCCCGGCCTGCCGGCCTGGCCGCAGCAGCAGCTGGTCGCCGCCCGCGTCGGGGTGACGTCCGGCCGGGTCGCCCAGGTGCTGGGCAAGCAGCGCCGCGCCTGGGCCAAGGACCGGGCGGTGCGCAGCGTGCACGCCGAGATCCTGGAGCTGCTCGCCGACGGCGGCCGGGTGATGGGCTTCGACGAGCTGGCCACGGCGGTGCTCGCCCGGCGCGGCTGCGCGGCGGACGTGCCGGCGCTGCGCCGCGCCCTCGCGGCCGCGGCGGTGCGGGCGGCGATCGAGACCGACATGCTCGCCGACGAGCCACGGCTGTGGATCCGCCGGCACAACGACCGGACGCTGGTCGTCCTGGAGGCGACCGAGGACGACGGCCCGTTCACCCCGGCCGCCCCGGCGCTGTTCGACTACGCGGTCCGGCTCGGCCGCGCCGCGGACCGGCTCGCCAGGGCCGAGTCGCTACCGGCGCCGGCAACCGTGCTGCGCGAGCTCGCCGCCGTGCCCGCCACCCCGTTCGCCGCCGGCAACAACGAGGACGAGGACGACTCCGGCGGCGAGGCGATGGCCGAGGAGGCAGACAGCGCCGAGGTGCCGGCTGGCGCCGCCGGCCGGATGCCGCTCGACGAGCAGCGGCTGGTGCGTCTCGCCGCCGCCGCGTCGCGAGGCGCCGCCGCCACCGCCCGCCTGGAGATCTACCCACGCGAGCTGGACGCCGAGCGGGCACTGCGCCTCGCCCAGGCAGGCGTCCTGTCCCCGCGCGACGCCGCGGCCGGCGACCAGGAACGGGTCCTGACCGTCGAACAGGTACACGAGCGGGTCCACGCCCGCTTCCCCGACCTGGAGACCCCGCTGCCCGAGCACCCGGCGCTCGACGAGCTGCTCACCCGGGCCGGGTTCACCGTCACCTGGGACGCGGCGCTGCGCGGATACGCCCCCAAGGGTGGCCTGCTCTCGTCGACCGGCACGGGCTCCGAGCCGACGACGATCGGCCGGAGGCGGACCGTCCTCGGCGGTGCCCGCCCGGTCAGTCAGCTCACCACCCCCGACCAGACCGCCGCGCTCACCGCCGAACGGCGCCTCGCCACCGCGGCGGCGGGCGACGGGTTTCGCGCGCTGACCGTCCGGCGCAGCCGCTACCTGGCGGCCCGGGCGGAGCTCACCAGACCGGACCGGTTCGCCGCCACACCGGTGAGCGTCGCGGCGCTGTTCCTGGACGCGCTGCACGCCCAGGTCGACCCGCGGCCCAAGCCGACCTGGGCGACGATCCTGCGCGCCGACGCCGCCGAACCCGGCAGCAAGGCGAGCCGGAACCTGCGTGCCTACGTCGACGCCGCCTGGGCGCACGCGGCGCCGCGGCTGCGCGAGCTGGTCGACGCCCCGGCCGGCGGGACGGGCCTGGGCGGGGCGCCCCCGCCGCTGCTGTTGCACGACGCCGGAGTGTTCGGCCGCTACGACGGGCTGGAGCTGCTGAGCGAGCTCGCCGCGCGGGCCCGCCACCGCGGCCGGCCGACGTGGCTGCTGTGCCCGGCGACCGAACCCGGACTTCCGCCCCGGCTCGACGGCGCGCTCGTCCAGCTCGACACCGAGAGCGAGTGGATCCCGCTGCCGGATTCCTGGGTCGCCAACCTGCACCGGGCGGATCCCGCCGGGGGAAAAGGGAAAGCATCGTGATCGACCGCAAGGTCCTGCTCAAGGACACCCAGCGGCAGGTGAAGGCCCTGGAGAAGGACCTGCGCGCCCAGGTCGACGCGGTCGCCGAGGTCGGCGCGAAGCTGAAGGCCGAATACGACCGGGCGTTCGAGGTAGGCCGGACGGCGGCGACCTGGTCGGCCTGGCTCGGCGAGCGGGTCACCCAAGCGGCGGTCGCCTGGGTGCTCGGCACGGTGTTCGTCCGGTTCAGCGAGGACAACGGCCTGCTCGTCGACCCGTTCCTCGCCGGCCCGACGGGCGAGCGGATGACGCTGGCCGAGGAGCGGAACGAGGAGTTCTACCGGGAGAACCCGCACGAGACCGCCCGCGGCTGGCTGCTGACCGCCTTCGACGAGATCGCCCAGGTACCGGTAGGCGCCGGCCTGTTCGACCGCCGCCACAACGCCCTCTACCAGGTCCCCCTCTCCCACGACGCCGCCAAGGACCTGATCGCCTTCTGGCGCCGCCGCGCCGAGGCCGGCTCCCTCGTCCACGACTTCACCGACCCCGCCTGGGACACGCGATTTCTGGGTGACCTCTACCAGGACCTCTCCGAGGACGTCCGCAAGAAGTACGCCCTGCTCCAGACCCCGGAGTTCGTCGAGGAGTTCATCCTCGACCTGACGCTGACGCCGGCCATCGAGGAGTTCGGCTACGACGAGGTCAAGCTGATCGACCCGACCTGCGGCTCGGGGCACTTTCTGCTGGGCGCATTTCAGCGTCTGCTGGCGGAGTGGGAAGAGAACGCGCCCAGCCGGGACGTCTACGAGCGGGTCCGGCTCGCGCTCGACGCCGTGCACGGTGTCGACATCAACCCCTACGCGGTCGCGATCGCCCGCTTCCGCCTCGTCGTCGCGGCTCTGAGCGCCGCCGGAGTCGCGACGCTCGGCGCGGCCGCTCGCTACCGGTTCCCGCTGCACATCGCCGTCGGGGACTCGCTCCTCAAGAGCCGCCAGCTCGACCTGTTCGGCGAGGACCGCGACGAACTCGCCGACTTCGCCTACGCCACCGAGGACCTCGCCGACCACCCCGGCATCTTGGAGGAGGGCCGCTACCACGCGGTCGTCGGTAACCCGCCGTACATCACCGTCAAGGACAGGAAGCTCAACGAGTTGTACCGGGAGCTGTACAGCGCTTGCTCAGGTCTGTACTCCTTGACTGTTCCTTTTGCCGAGCGTTTCTTCGAGCTAGCGAAGCAGGGTGACCAGCGCGGCCAAGGAGCTGGGCGCGCGGGCCAGATCACGGCCAACTCATTCATGAAGCGAGAGTTTGGCCGTAAGCTTGTCACGGATTTCTACGCACAACAAGTTGAACTCACACATGTCGTCGATACCTCAGGCGCTTACATTCCGGGCCATGGCACTCCGACCGTCGTCATCATCGGCAAGAGGAATCGATGGAATCGGTCGACATCGGTCAGAGCCGTTCTTGGCGTTCGGGGGGAGCCAGCGGCCCCAAGCGATCCTCGCGCCGGGTTGGTCTGGCGTGCCATCGTTGATCAGGTGCACAACCCAGGATCAGAGAGCAAGTGGGTAAGTGTGACCGACCACCCGCGAGTTGAGATCTCCAGGTTCCCATGGAGCCTCAGCGGCGGCGGCGCGGGCGACCTTCAAAACGCGGTGGAAAGCGCGGCAAGCAGTCGACTGTCCGATCATGTTGTCAGAATTGGATTCATGGCGATGAGCCACGCAGATGACGTGCTCGAGCGCCCGAAACACTCAGTACCGCACTCTTGCCGGGGGAGCGCGGAATGGTATCCACTGGTCGACGGTACAGCAATACGCGACTACGCGGCAGTTTCTTCGTCACTAGCATGGTTCCCCTACCATCAAGGAGTCCTTCAACCTATTAGCGGGCCCATGGAGTGGCTATGGCCATTCCGCACCGAACTAGGTTCGAGAACAACTTTCACGAAGGGCACATACTTTTCCGAGGGGCGCCCCTGGCATTCATGGCACCAGGTACCCAAGGACTCCAATTGCTCTCCAAATTCTATCGGTTTTGCCTTCGTGGGGACCCATAATCATTTTATTTTCGAACATAGCGGAAGGGTCTTCAAACAGTCTTCTCCGGTGATCAAATTTCCGGTGGAGGCGTCGGAGGAGGAGCATCTGCGACTGTTGGGGGTGTTGAACAGCTCGACGGCGTGCTTCTGGCTCAAGCAGGTCAGCCACAACAAGGGTCGTCCCGGCGCAGAGCAGGCTGGTGCTGACGAACCTTGGGAGCACCGGTACGAATTCACGGGAACCAAGATTCAGGAGTTTCCGTTGCCCTTCGAGCTGCCGCTCGGACTTGCACGAGAGCTGGATGGGCTAGCACAGCGTCTGACCGCGAATAGCCCGGCATCGCTTATCACCAAGGGGACCCCAACACGTTCGTCACTGGCTGAGGCACGCACGAAGTGGGAATCGACACGTGGCCGCATGGTCGCATTTCAAGAAGAGCTGGACTGGCAAGTCTACCGCACATACGGCCTCTTGACTGACGATCTGACGGCGCCCTCAGCCGATGTCCCCGAACTCGCGCCGGCCGAACGAGCCTTTGCGATTGTTCTCGCTCGCTCTGTTGAAGCTGGCGATATAGAAACAACATGGTTCTCACATCACAACCATCGATACGATCCCATCACCGAGCCACCCGCGCACTGGCCGGCCGGGTACCGGGCGCTGGTGGAGAAGCGGATCGGCGTCATCGAGGCGAACCGGAACATCGGGCTGATCGAGCGGCCCGAGTACAAGCGCCGTTGGGCGACCGAGGGCTGGGACAAGCTTCAGGACGCGGCGCTGCGTGACTGGCTGCTCGACCGGCTGGAGACCCGCGAGCTGTGGTTCGCCGAGGTCGACGGGATGGTGCAGCCGCGGCTGTGGACGACCGCGCGCCTGGCCGACGAGCTGGCCGCCGACGCGGACTTCGTCGCCGTCGCCGACATCTACCGCCCCGGCGAGGAGTTGTCGAAGGTCGTCGCCGGGCTGATCGAGGTCGAGCACGTCCCGTACCTCGCCGCCCTGCGCTACGCCGATACCGGCCTCGAGAAGCGCGCCGACTGGGAGTTCGTCTGGGACCAGCAGCGGGCCGAGGACGCCGAGCCGGACGAGGAACGCAAGAAGAAGATCCGCGACGCGATCCCCGTCCCGCCGAGGTACGCCCCGAAGGACTTCCGCAAGACCAGCTACTGGCGGGCCCGCGGCAAGCTTGACGTCCCGAAGGAGCGGTTCATCTCCTACCCGCACGCGAGCCGCGACAACGACCCGACGCTGCTGGTCGGCTGGGCCGGCTGGGACCACCGGGAGCAGGCGCAGGCGCTGGCGACGCTGCTCGTCGAACGGGAGGAGTCCGACGGCTGGGGCGCGGACCGGCTGGCCCCGCTGGTCGCCGGCCTGCGCGAGGTGCTGCCGTGGGTCCGCCAGTGGCACAACGAGATCGACCCGCTCTACGACGGCTCCCCCGCCGAGGTCTACGACGCGTTCCTTTCCGACGCGCGGGCCCGCCTGCACCTGACCGACGAGGCGCTCTCCGCCTGGCGCCCGCAGGCCGCCGGCCGCGGCCGCAAGAAGAAGGCAGCCACCGCATGACCAGCCCGTCCACGACGTCGGCGCCGCTGCTGCGCGAGGTCATCACCATCCCGGAACGCAGCTCCGACAGCGACTTCGTCCTCAGGCTGACCGAGGGTGTCACCGACGCGGCGGCGACGCTGCGGGACTACGTCCTGACCGACCGCCTCGTCGGCAACTTCGACGAGGCGCTGGGCTTGATCGCCCAGGCCGTCTCGAGCGGCCAGTCGAAGGGCGTCTACCTGCACGGCTCGTTCGGCTCCGGCAAGTCGCACTTCATGGCGGTGCTGCACGCGCTGCTGCGCGGCGAGCCGGCCGCCCGGGCCCGCGACGAGCTCGCCGCCGTCCTCGGCAGGCACGAGGGCCAGCTCGCCGGGAAGAGGTTCCTGCTGGTCCCGTTCCACCTGATCGGTGCGAAGTCGATCGAGCAGCGGGTCCTCGGCGGCTACGCCGACTACATCCACACGCTGCACCCGGACGCCCCGGTGCCGGCCGTCCACCGCGCCCAGTCGGTGCTCGACGACGCCCGCAACCTGCGTGACCGCATCGGCGACGCGGAGTTCATCAAGGGCCTCGCCGACGCCCCGGGCACGCCCGCCGCCGGCGACGAAGAAGACGACGAGGACGAGTGGGGCGACGGCGACGGTGGCGCCTGGACATCCGCGGACCTGGACACCGCGTTCGCCGCGACGTCGACCGCGGACCCGCTGCGCCGCCGGCTGGTCTCCGACCTGCTGTTCACCTGGTTCGCCGGTGCCTCGAAGGACCTGCGCGAGGACGCCGACGCGTTCATCTCGCTCGACCCGGGCCTCACCGAGATCGCCGCGCACGCGAAGGGCCTCGGCTACGACGCGGTCGTGCTGTTCCTCGACGAGCTGATCCTGTGGCTCGCGAACGCGATGGGCGACCACGCGTTCGTCGCCCGCGAGGTCCAGAAGGTCACCAACTTCGTCGAGGGCGGGCAGGGCACCCGGCCGGTCCCGGTGGTCAGCTTCATCGCCCGCCAGCGCGACCTGCGCGAGCTCGTCGGCGAGTCGGTCGCCGGCGCCGTCCAGCTCGGCTTCCTCGACACCCTCAACCTCGCCTCCGGCCGGTTCGACACCATCACGCTGGAAGACCGCAACCTGCCGCTGATCGCGAACCGGCGGCTGCTGCGCCCGAAGGACGCCGACGCGGCGGCGGCGATCACCCGGGCGTTCGAGAAGACGACGAACGTGCGCGCCGCGGTGTGGGACACCATGCTCGGCGGCGAGTCCGCGACCGGTTCCGACCGGGACGCGTTCCGTCTGTCCTACCCGTTCAGCCCGGCGTTCATGGACACCCTCGTCCACGTCTCGTCCGCGCTGCAGCGCAACCGGACCGCGCTGAAGCTGATGCGCCAGCTGCTCATCGAGCACCGCGACATCCTTCGCCTCGGCGAGGTCGTCCCGCTCGGCGACCTGTGGGACGTCATCACCCGGGGCGCCGACAAGCCGTTCACCGACGCGCTGAAGGCCGAGTTCGACGCGGCGCAGAAGCTCTACGAACGCCGGCTGCGCCCCTACCTGCTCGACCAGCACGGTCTGGACGAGGACAGTCTCGCCACCGCCCGCCGACGCGGCGGCGGGGAGGGTGAGACGGCCGCCCGGGTGCGGGCGTTCACCGGCGACGACCGGCTGGTCAAGACGTTGCTGCTGTCCGCGCTCGCGCCCAGCGTCCCGGCGCTGCGCAACCTGACCGCCCAGCGCCTCTCGGCGCTCAACCACGGCTCGATCGTGAGCCCGATCCCGGGCCGCGAGGTCTCCCGGGTCGTGGCGAAGGTCGAGCAGTGGGCCGGCCAGTTCGGCGAGATCAAGTTCGTCCCCGGCGACAACCCGGGGGTCGGCCTGGAACTCGTCGACGTCGAGGTCGACAGCATCCTGCAGAACGCCGCCCGCTACGACACCCCCGGCAGCCGCCGCGTCCTCGTCCGCGGACTCCTCCTCAACGAGCTGGGGATCACCACGTCCGGCGACGTGTTCGGCGACCGGGTCGAGCTCGCCTGGAAGGGCAGCAAAAGGACCGCCGAGATCGTCCTCGGTTCCGTCCGCGACACCGCCGACCTGCGCGACGACCAGTTCGCGCCGCTGAACGACGACGACTGGCGCCTCGTGCTCGACTACCCGTTCGACGACGACGGGCTCGGCGCCGTCGACGCCCGGGCGCGGGTACAGCGCCTCAAGGACTCCGGCATGCGGGGGCAGGCAGTCGTCTGGGTGCCGGCGTACCTGACCGCGGCGCGGCTCGCGGACCTGCGGATGCTCGTCATCCTGGACGCGCTGCTCGGCGGCAGCGGGGCGCGGTTCGACAGCCACGCCCAGCATCTCGGCGTCGACGACCGGCAGCGGGCCCGCTCCATCCTCAAGAGCCGCTATGACGCGCTGCTCACCCGGTTCCGCGGCCTGCTGCGGCAGGCCTACGGCCTCGCGCCGAAGGCCGAGGCCGACGTCACCGTCGGCTACGACGACCACCTGCTGCCGCTGTGGCCGGGGCTGCGCCCGACGCTCGCCGTCGGCGAGGCGATGAAGGACGCGGTGCGCCGCCTCGTCGGCGACCTGCTCGCCGAGCAGTACCCGGGCCACCCCGACCTCGACCCCGACCGGCGGGGCGAGGTCGTCAAACTCGGCGAACTGAAGACCGTGTTCCGCTACGTGCGGGCGGCGGCCGAGGCCGACGGCGGGTCGGTCGAGGTCGACAGGACCGACCGGGCGGCGCTGCGCCGGATCGCGCCGGCGCTCGGGCTCGGCGAGATGCACGAGGTGCGTTTCGAGCTCAAGCGGACCTGGGTGGAGGAGTTCAACCGGCTCGACGCCCAGGCCAGGGCCGCCGGCGCCGGCCCGCCGGCCCGCCCCGACGGGGAGCTGGCCGTCGCCGACCTGCTGCGCTGGATCGACACGCCTCGCCCGCGCGGGCTCGACCAGCCCGTCGCGGCGCTGATCATCGCCGCGTTCGCCGAGCAGACCGACCGGGCCTGGTACCGGCACGGTGGCCTGCTCAACCCGCCGCCCGAGCTGAACACCATCACCACGGACCTCGTGCTGCGGGCGCAGCAACTGCCGTCGCCGGAGGACTGGACGACGGCCCGTCAGCGGGCCGAGGTCATATTCGGGGTGAAGGCGCCAGCCCTGCTGCGCGGCCGGCTGGTGCGCCAGTTCGTCGCTGACGTGCAGGCCAGGGCGCGGGAACGCTGGTCGGCGAGCAAAGACCTGGTCGGCGTGCTGGAGCAGCATGCTGCCCGGCTCGGCCTGGACCTCGCCACCGGCGGCCCGGCCGGGACGGGCCCGGACGCCGTCGGCCGGCTGCGCACAGCCAGGTCGGCGCACAACCTGCTCTCGGCGTTGGACGTGCCCAAGCCTGGCCCGGAGATCGTGACCCGCCTGGCACGGGCGGACCTCGGCGGGCCCGCGGACCGACTTGCCGTCAGCATCAGCAGAGCCTTCGACGTCGCCGCCGCGGTGCGCGCCGCGCCGTGGGACATCTTCGACCTCGTCGCGAGACTCCCCGAGCCGCACGAGATCGAGGCGCGAGAGATCCTCGACCGGGTCCGCGCCGCCGGCGCCGCCGACGAGCTGACCGTCGCCCTGGCCAAAGTCCTGATCAACGCCCGTTCCGAGACGAACGCCCTCCTCAAGCGTGCCTACATCCCGCCACCGGTCGAACCTCCGACGCCGCGGTCCACGTCCGTGTCCAGGCCGCCCGCCGGCCCAGGCGCGGGCGGGCCGACCCGTCCCGACACGGGCGTCGACGCGTCCAGCGGTGGCCGGGCCGCCGACGCTCGGGCCGACGCCCGCGAGCTGACCGGCGCGGGCACCGGCACGCTCGTCGACGGTGGCCGTCCCGGCGGCGCCGAGGCGGGGCCAGCCGGCACCGGGCACAAGGAGCAGCACTGGACCGGGACACCGGCCGACCTCGACGAGATGATCGGCCGGATCCGCGCCGTCACGGCCGACCGGGACGGCGAAATCGAGATCATCTGGCGGCCGGCGCCGTGAGCACACCGATGAGTGCCGTCGCGGGCGGGGCACGCGCGCCGCGAGTGACGCCCGCGGCGCTGCAGGCACGGGTCCGGCGGCTGCTGCGGCCGTCGCACAGCACCCAGGGCGCGGCGCGGCCGCCGGTGCTGTTGTTCCGCGGCCAGCCGGAATGGACCGGGCCGGCGGAGTTCACCGCCGCGGGCCGGGTGGTGCGGGTTGTGCCGTGCGTGTCGCCGCTCGCCGTCCTCGAGCAGGTCACCCGGCGAGCCGCGGAACCCGGCGACGGGGTGCTCGCGCTCATCACCGACGCCGACGAAGCCGCGCTCGGCGACACCGTGCTCAGCCAGGTCTACCGGCACCGCGTCGACGTCATCGAGTCGTGGACCGCCGTCGAGGAGGACTTCGGCGCGACCCGCATGGACCCGCGGCTCGTCGCCGACAAGTGGGCCGCGCAGGCTCTCCTCGAGGCTCGCCCCGCCGGCGGCTGGCCGCGCCTGGCCGGGACGTTGCTCTCCCGGGAGATCGCGTTGGGCGAGCTCGCCGTCGCCCGGCTCGGCCTGCACGAGTACGGTCTGCGCGCCGCCGACCTGGACGCGGTCACCCTGCTGCGCTGGTCGGCGACCTTCGGCGCGACCGATGCGTTCCGCGCGCTCGGCGTCGAGGAGCGCGCAGGGCTCACCGAATGGCTGGTGTCCCGGACCAGGCGAGTCGGGCGGGCGTTGTTCGCCCTCGTCGAGGCAGGCCATGGCACCGAGGCCCTCGCCCTCGGCCTCGTCTGCGATGCCCTGTGGGCTCCCAGGACCGGCGGGGCGGACGAGCGCGCGAAGGGCCGTGTCGATCTGTACTTCGGCGACCAGCACCTCGACGACATGACCGTGCGGGCCTTCGCCGACACCGCCCGCGAACTGGTGCTGACCACGCTGCGCTCGGCCCGGCCGGGGGCAAGCCAGCTCGGGATCGTGCCGTTCGGGCTCGCGCCGGCCAGCACCCTGCACCCGGCCGACGAGATCCCCGCGCTGCTCGAGGCGGCCGAGCGACTGCTCGACCAGTTCGGCGCCCGGGCCGCGGGAACGGCGAGTGACCTGCTGCAGGCCGGATTCGACCACCGGATGGCCGCGATCGCCACCGCGGTCCGCGACTTCGCCGCGGCCGTCGACGCCGGCGTCGCCCGCTCGCTGCTCGCGCAGGCGGCGCTCGACGTCGTCCACGCCGTCGCGACCCTGCGCCGCCACCGCCTGGCCGACCTGCGCCGTGAGCGGGTCGAACGCGCCGCCATGGCCGCCCGGGTCGCGAGCTGGCTCGCCACCCAGCCCACCCGCCCTGCGGCCTCGACCGGCCGCACGTCGGCCGTGGGCATCGGCGCCGCGCCGACCACGCTCGCCGGAGGGCTCGACGCGCACCTGGCCGACGGGGCCTGGGTCGACGTCGCGCTCGGCCAGCTGTGGGCCGGCGATCCGGCGGACGAGGTCGCCGCCGCCTACGGTGCCCTGTACCGGGCCGCCGCCCGGCGCCGCCACGTCCTCGATGCGGCGTTCGCGCGTGAGCTCGCCCGCTGGACCGTCACCGGCCACGCGCCGACGGCCGGCGGGGCGGGACAGGCGGGCAGCAACGGCGCGGCCAGGGAGCCGCTTCTC
Source organism: Pseudofrankia coriaricola (assembly GCF_032027725.1). Taxonomy (NCBI): domain Bacteria; kingdom Bacillati; phylum Actinomycetota; class Actinomycetes; order Frankiales; family Frankiaceae; genus Pseudofrankia; species Pseudofrankia coriaricola. The sequence goes on from NZ_JASNFO010000032.1 coordinate 103,379, forward strand.
GTCGAGGAGATCCTCGACCGGGTCGTCGCGCCGGCTGTGCACAGGCCGGGCGGGAAGGCGCTGCTCGTCGTCCTCGACGGCATGAGCGCGGCGGTCGCCGCCCAGCTCGGCGAGGACCTGCGCCGCGCACGCTGGGCCGAGTACGACCCGCTCGGCGCCGAGCTTGCGGGTCTCGGCAACGACGGCGCTGAGGACGCCGTAAGGACGGTGGCGGCGAGGCGACGGGCGGCCGTCGCCGTTCTGCCGACCGTGACGACGGCCTCGCGGACGTCGCTGCTCGCGGGCCGGCTTGTCGAGGGTGACCAGGCCGTGGAGCGGGCCGCGTTCGAGCGGCACCCGCGCTGGGGCGGCCGCCGGGCCCGGCTGTTCCACAGCCGCGACCTGACCGGCGAACCGGGTGCACCGCTCGGCCGTGAGCTCACCGGCGAGCTGACGGCCGACACGCCGCTGGTCGCCGTCGTCATCAACACCGTCGACGACACGCTCGACAACGGCCGGGAGCGCTACGACGCCGGCTGGAACGTGGCCGACGTCGGCCCGCTGCGCCACGTCCTCGAACTTGCCAGGACCGCCGAACGCGCCGTCATCCTCACAAGCGACCACGGCCACGTCCTCGAGCTCGGCGGCGAGCAGCGCCGTGCCGACGACGCGCTCTCGGCGCGGCACCGCTCCGGGGCCGCCGATGGCCCGGCCCAGGTCGGCGAGGGCGAGGTGGTCCTGGCCGGTCCGCGGGTGCTCGCCCCCGGCGGCCAGATCGTCGCGTTGTGGGACCCGGCGCTGCGGTACACCGCGCGCAGGGGCGGCTACCACGGAGGCGCGGCGCCGGCGGAGGTCACCGTCCCGGTGCTCGCCTTCCTGCCGTTCGGCCCGTCGGCGAGGTCGAGCGGCCGGGATGTGCCACCTGGCTGGCGCTCCTTGCCTGATCAGCGGCCCGGTTGGTGGGCACTCGACCAGGCCGAGGCCCTCAGCGGCCTCGGCGGTGGCGCCACCGTCCTGCTCGGCCGTGGCGGCGCCACCGGCACCGGTGCCGGTGGCGCGGAGACAGTCGTCGCCGGGCGCAAAAGGCGCCGCCCGACCGACGCCCCAGCCGGCCCAGCGCTGTTCGAGCTCCCCGCCGAGCCAGCGGCATCGGCCGGCGGTGCCTCGCTCGCCGGAGGCGCGGAAGCGGCGGCCTCGCCCACTCCCCCGTCGCCGGTGGACGAGCTCGTCGCCGGGCTGCTCGCGTCCGAGCTGTTCCAGGAGCAGCTCAAGAGCCTGGCTCGCAGGGCCGACCCCGAGAAGATCGCGGCGGCGGTGCGGGCGCTGGTGGAGGCGAACGGGACGCTCGCGACCGCGGTCGTCGCCGAGCGGGCAGGCGAGCTTCCGCATCGAGCGGGCGGCTTCGCCAACAACCTGCAGCGCGTGTTCAACATCGACAACTACCCTGTGGTCGAGTCGATCGACGACGGCCGGACCCTGCGCCTCAATGGCACCCTGCTCCGCCAGCAGTTCGGGCTGGCCGGGTGACCGTGCCGGCCGCAGGACCGTCGGATGCGGGGAGGGCTACGTGAGCGGCGCAGCCGGCGACGGGGTCAGCGCGGCGCGGCGGCGAGACGTGCTGGACGCGTTGCGGCGGGGCGCGGTGCCGGCGGCCGGGCTGGACCTGCTGGCCGTCGGGCTGGGAAAGTTCGAGCGGGCCGTCACCGAGGACCTGGCCGCCGTCGCTGCGGGTGGTTCGGTCTTCAAGGCGGTGCGAGGCGAGTACGGCTCCGGGAAGACGTTCTTCACCCGGTGGCTCGCCGAGCAGGCGAAGAAGCAGAACCTTGCCACCGCCGAGGTGCAGATCTCGGAGAACGAGACGCCGCTACACAAGCTGGAGACCGTCTACCGCAGGCTCACCGAACGGCTGACCACGGCGACCTTCCCACCGAGCGCGATGCGGGCCGTCGTCGACGGCTGGTTCTATGCCCTGGAGGAGGACGCGCTCGCCTCCGGCGACGTCGACACCGGCTCCGAGACCGACGACGCTGACGAGGATGCCGAGGCGGCGGCACTGGAGAAGGCCGTCGGGGAGTTGCTCGAACGGCGGCTCGCCGACGTCGCCCGGACGGCGCCCGCGTTCGCCGCCGCGCTGCGCGGCTACCGGGCCGCGACGGTCGCCGGAGACCAGGCAACCGCGGCTGCGGTGCTCGCCTGGCTCGGCGGCCAACCGCACGTCGCCGCGAGCGCCCGCCGGGTTGCCGGGGTACGCGGCGACCTCGACCACTTCGGGGCGCTCGGCTTCCTGCAGGGGCTGCTGGTGGTGCTGCGGGACAGCGGTTACCGGGGCCTGCTCGTCGTCCTCGACGAGGTCGAGACCCTGCAGCGAGTCCGCTCCGACGCCCGCGACAAGGCGTTGAACGCGCTGCGTCAGCTCATCGACGAGGTGCAGGGTGGCCGTTTCCCCGGCCTGTATCTCATCATCACCGGGACGCCGGCCTTCTACGACGGACCGCAGGGCGTGCAGCGCCTGCCACCGCTGGCCCAGCGGCTGGCGACCGACCTCAGCCTTGACCCACGGTGGGACACGGGCAAGTCCGTGCAGGTCCGGTTGGCGGGCTTCAGCGAGGCGTCGCTGGTGGAGCTCGGCGGCCGGGTACGCGGGCTGTACGTGGCCGGCACGGCCTCGGAGGCGACCGAACGGATCAACAAGCTCGTCGACGACGCCTACCTCGGTGAGCTGGCCAGCGGGGTTGCCGGCAAGCTCGGCGGGAAGGTCGGCGTCACGCCCCGCCTGTTCCTGAAGAAGCTCGTGGGAGACGTCCTCGACCGCGTCGACCAGTTCGACGACTTCGACCCCCGCCGCGACTACCCCCTGACGATCGCGGCCGCCGAGATGACCGACCTCGAACGCAACGCCGCCACCCGCGCCGACGACATCGCGCTGGACCTCGGATAAGCCTCGTGCCGGCCGGCGCGACGCCAGCCGGCGGGGGGCGAGGGTCGGCGCAGCCCGGTTCGAGTGTTCAGGTCAGGTCGGCTCGCTGTAACCATGCCCGGCCGGAGCCCTTCTGCGTGAACGACGGCTGGCCATGCCGATTGCGCAACTACGACCGGCGCATGTCGATCTTCCCATTGATCCCCTATACTGATAGCTACGACACTGTCAGGTCAGCCAGTATCGGACCATCATCGAAGAGACTGGCTGGCCCCACTCGCCGTCGACAAGCGAACGAGGTGCCGGAGGCACCCTCCATGGTTGACCCCTCATGCGTAGCAGGCCCCACCGGCCCGCATGGCAGATCCAGGACCGGCGCCGAGCACAGCGAGGTCGCGACAGGCTCCGGTACGCCATGCGCCATCCGAGCAGCCGACCCCACCACACCGGCCGGTACGCTCAGCACCCCGTTTTCGTCGGTGCGGCGCTCTATGGTTGACAGGACCTCGGCCTGGAGGGAGCGCCCGATGATGTCGCATGACGAAGCACGAGCGGTCGCCGAGCAGCTGTCCGCCGGCGACCTCACGACCCTGCCTCCCGACGCCGAGAAGCTCGGTGAGCTCATCGTCCTCGTTGCTGGAAAGCTGGCCGACGACCGCTTCGGTGGCGCCACCAAGCTGAACAAGGTGCTCTACTACGCCGAGTTCGCCCATGTCCGCGAGACCGGCATGCCGATCACCGGAGAACCGTACCGTCGGCTACCCAACGGGCCCGCCCCACGCAACCTCAAGGACGTTCGCGGCAGGCTGGTCCGTGAGGGTGCGGTGCAGCTGGTCGAGGAACCCGTGCTGGGCTACACGATGCATCGGCTGAAGGCGCTGCGCGCGCCGAGGCTTGAGCTGTTCACCGAGTCCGAGCTTCGTGTCGTCGATGACGCGGTCGCGCTGCTGTCCGCACATACCAGTGCCAGCGCCAGCGACTACTCGCACGACGAGCCCGGTTGGCAGATGGTAGGCCCAGGCGAGGACATCCCGTTCGCATCGGCCTATCTTCCACGCGCGACGGGCCAGGTCAGCCGCACGGCGGCCCGTCGCGGCCGGGAGATCGCCGAGCAGTACGTCCGAGAGGGACGCCTTGCACGGTGACCAACAAGATCAGGTTTGGTGACGCCTTCCTCACCAAGGCGCTCTCGACCTACCCCCAGGACCGGGGATTCGACTACGGCGGCCCGAGGTTCGGCGAGTTCATGTCCGTGGCGGTTCGGGCGGCCCGTCTTCAGTTCGAGAAGAACTGGGACAACCTGCCAAACCCAGACGGACTTCTCACAGGCCCCGTACGGATCGCGCGCTTCGCCGATTCCGGCGTTTTCGGCCCCATCGACTTCTACGGCGCCCTCGTCGGCGATGACGAGGTGGAGATCGCGGACTTCACACACGACCCGGAGTTCTTCGACCGGTTCAGCGAGGACGAGGACCTGGAAGGCTAAGGGGACCTGCTCAATCGCCGATGGGACGCAGGCGCAGGCGTGAGTCTGGCGGGACGCCGACGAGGTGCGCACCAAAATCGTGCCGACCAGCACTCCGGAGGCGCCGCGCACCCGGAGCACTCGGTCCCCACACCCGTGTTCCGGTCCGAGCGTGCCGCCGGACGGCGCCACCACCAAGCCCACTATCACGGTTCGGGTAGATCGACCAGTACCGTGCCCTACAGGCCGAGTCCACCTGGCGTCGGGGAGGTCCGGATGAGCGATGGAGCTAGCTCAACGCGCCGGCGGGACCCGCGGCACGGCTGCCCAACGGCCTTCGGCATCGTCGAGGACCTGAGAGATTGCACCCTCCCCGTCGCGGGCCTGGATCTGGGTCTCAGGTGACCGTCGAGCCCGAGCCCGAATCCGGCCAGAGCGGCCCGGCGGATGCGGCGGAGCTGCTGCATCCGGTAGTGCTGCACCACATCGTCAACACGCTGCAGTGGCCAGGGCTGCGGCCGTTGCAGCAAGCAGCCGTCGAGCCGCTGCTCGCCGGGGCGGACGCACTGCTGCTCGCCCCGACAGCTGGCGGAAAGACCGAGGCCACGGTCTTCCCCGTGCTGTCGCGGATGGCGGCGGAGAACTGGCAGGGAACCTCGGTCCTGTACCTGTGTCCGCTGAAGGCGCTGCTCAACAATCTGGCACCTCGGCTGGAGGCCTACACCGGCTGGCTCGGTCGGCGCGCCGCCGTCTGGCACGGCGACGTGACGACCAGCCGCCGGGACCGGATCCGCCGAGAACGGCCCGACGTCCTGCTGACCACACCTGAGTCACTCGAGGCGATGCTCATCAGCGTCCGCACCGACCATCAGGACTTCTTCGCGGGCGTGCGGACCGTGATCGTCGACGAGGTACACGCCTTCGCCGGCGACGACCGCGGCTGGCACCTGCTCGCCGTCCTGGAACGCCTGCGCCGCATCATCGCCCGCGACCAGGCCGCGAACGCCACCGGCTCTCTCCCGTCCAGCCCTCCCTCGTCCGCCGACGACCGGCGCGTTCCGCGGAACGCGGAGATCATCGCAGGCGACGCGCGGCCCGAGGGTGTCGGACCGACGATGCCCGCCGGGCACGGACAGGCCGGGCCGGAGCTTCAGGTCATCGGCCTGTCAGCGACAGTCGGCAACCCGGCCGAGCTGCTGCACTGGTTGCAGGGCTCCGGCGCCGGCCGCCGCCGCGCGGAGGTCGTCGCCCCGGACCTGGCCGCCGCGCCGACGGCTGTGTCGTCGACCGGGCAGTTGACTGGGCCCGCCGTCAAGGCCATCAACGCCAGCCTGCCCGCGCATGACGCACGGGCGGTCGTGGCCGGTAGCGCCCGTCCCATGATCTATTCGCCGGCTCTGCCGCCCGCCCCGCCGCCGGGCGAGATCGAGCTGGACTACGTCGGGTCGGTCGCGAACGCGGCGAAGGTGCTCGCTTTGCTGCACCAAGGCGAGAAGCGGCTGGTCTTCTGCGACTCGAAGAAGACCGTCGAGGAGCTCGGCCAGGCACTGCGCTCCCTCGGCGTGACGACGTTCCTCTCGCATGCGTCGCTGTCCGTCGACGAGCGGCGCCGGTCCGAGGAAGCCTTCGCTCAGGCGCGCGACTGCGTCATCGTCTCGACGAGCACGCTCGAGCTCGGCATCGACGTCGGCGACCTGGACCGCGTCGTCCAGATCAACGCCCCGGCGACCGTCGCCTCGTTCCTGCAGCGCCTCGGCCGCACCGGCCGGCGCGCCGGCACCATCCGCAACTGCCTGTTCCTCGCGCTGTCCGAGTCCGCGTTGGTGCAGGCGGCCGGCCTGCTGCTGCTCTGGGGCCGCGGCTGGGTCGAGCCAGTCGTCCCCCCGCCGGAGCCGCGCCACATAATCGCCCAGCAGGTGCTGGCCTACTGCCTGCAGGAGAACCGCGTCGGCGACCAGCTCTGGGCCGAAGAATGGAACGGCGTCGCCCCGTTCGACCGGTCCGCCGAGCCGATCGTGCGCCACCTCGTCCGGATGGGCTACCTCGACTCCGACGGCGGCATGCTGTTCGTCGGCCCCGAAGCCGAGCGGAAGTTCGGCCATCGGCACTTCTCCGAGCTGACCGCCGTGTTCACCGCCGCCCCCGAGTTCACGGTCCTCTCCGGCCGCGACGAGATCGGCCGGACCGACCCGGTCCTGCTCACCGACCCGGTCGAGGGCCCGCGCCTGCTGCTGCTCGCCGGTCGGAGCTGGCGGGTCACCCACATCGACTGGAAACGCCGCCGCTGCTTCGTCGAACCCGCCGACGGCGGCGGCCGTGCCCGCTGGCTCACCTCAACGGCCGGGGCCCTGTCGTTCCCGATGACCAGGGCAATGCGCGCGGTCCTGCTTGGCGCTGACCCCCCAGTCTCGCTGACCCGTCGCGCGACCGAGCATCTCGCGGCGATCCGCGACGCCCATCTCGACGTTGTCCACCCCGCCGGAACGATGATCGTCCGAACGGAGGACCTCACCGACGTCCGCTGGTGGACCTGGGCGGGTGAACGCGCGAACCGCACCCTCGCAGCCACCCTCAGCGACCTCTCCGACCCCAGCCAGGCCCCCACCGCCGCCTACCTGCGGCTACGCACCGACCTCACCCCCGACATGTGGCGAGCGGCCACCACCGATGCCGACGCCCATATCTGCCTCCCTCTCGTCACCGACGAAGCGCTCAGCGGCCTGAAGTTCAGCACCGCCCTCCCACCCCGTCTGGCCGAAGCCACCCTCGCCAGCCGCATGTCCGATCTCCCGGCCGCCACCACCGTCCTGTCCGAACCCGTCCGCTTCGCAGTCCTGCCCGCCTGACCTCGCGGGAGAGATTGCGGTGCGCGTTCCGGCATGGGCTGCCAGCGCCGACCCGCCAGAGATCGGCGTCGACATCGGCGAGCTGAGCGACATCGTCACCGGTCGGGCGAGCCAGTCCGGTCGCCAGGTGGTCACACTCCGCGCATCAGACCGCCGGTGTCCAGCCGTGGCCCGTCGCGCGGTAGCCGTTGTCGGCGAGGAAGACGCGGGCGCGGCCGAGTGCGCGTTCCGTGCCGAAGACCTCCCAGCGTGACCGGTAGCCGTTCGGCGCGTCCGCGAGCGCGTCCCGGAAACGCCGGAACGGGCCGCGCCCGTCGAGGGCCCGCAGTAGCCGCTCCCGCCAGCGCGCGTCCACCGTGTCGGCGAAGTCGAGCATGTCCCGGTAGCCTTCGCCGCTCTCCGGAGAAAAGGCCAACCACCTTTCCGGGTCAAAGTCGTCGCGGAGCTCGTTCAGCTCCGGCGGCGGGTCGAACTCCAGGCTTCCAGGCGGCCATATGAACCCGGTTTCCAGGTCGATGACGCCGCGCCCCTGGCGTGGGTCACCGTCCAGGAACTCGGCCAGGTCCGCCAGATGCACCGGAATCGGTGTCAGCGGCCACCGTGGCAGGTCCGGGACGCTGCTCATCGGCGCGTCGGCCGCCGTCTCCGGCGGCCAAGGCTCCCCGAGCACGTCGGCCAGCTCACGGGCCAGCACGTCGTCGCCCTCCCAGCCCCGCCCCCACAGCTCGGCCACGCATCGCCGTGCCTGCTCGGCCAGCACGTCGGCCTCCTTGCCGCCGATCCTGGCGGCCCCGGCCCCGGCCCCGGCGCCAGCGATCACGTCGAGCAGCAGCTGCCCGACGTGCTCGGCGACGGCCGCGATCGGCCGCCCGGCCAGCGCCGCGGCCACGTCGACGCCGGGCGCGCGTAGCCGCCACAGCTGCTCACGATCCCAGTCGAACACGCGCCAGTCATACCCGTTCACAGGACCCCATGACCAGCGACGCGACCACATCGGGGACGTCTCCGGCGCCCGCGGTGCGACGCCGCGGTGAGACCCATCGAGCGGGCGACCGTCGCGGCCGGCGTGACGCAGTTCAACGAGGTGTGGGGTGGGGCTCGCGTGTTAGGTCAGGCGGTGGGCGGGGCCTGCGGGGTGTTTGGGCTGTTCGGATGGGTTCCATGGCTGCCCACTCCTTGTACGGACAACGTCGCCTTCCGCCCAAGGCCGCGTTCGTCGTGGGCTCGGCCACGTTGATCCTGACGTTCCTCGCGTCGGGTACGCCGATCCCGCTGTACAGCACCTATCGGCTCGAGGACGGCATCTCGAACTCGGGCCTGGCGCTCACCACCGTCATCTACTTCGCGATGACGGCGCTGTCGCTACTGCTGCTCGGCCGGCTGTCCAACCACCTCGGCCGCCGCCCGGTCGGCATCGCCGCGCTGCTGAGTACCTCGCCGAGACCACGAAGGCGACGTGGATGACCGTCACCACACCTCAGCTCGCGTCGCGGTTCGGATGGATCGATCAGTACCACGCCCTCCAAGCCGAGTCCGATCGGCGCCGGGCTCCCCAACGGCTCCTCGGCCGCGCGATCAACGGCTACCAGGCACACGTCGTCTCCACGCAGACCCTGAGGCGGGATCGCGTCAGCGGGCTGAGGGACAACCTGGAGCGGTCCCCAGACGAGACCCGACTGGCCTGTGAGCGGTGTCGGCATCAGGAGCTCTGGAGTCGGGCAAGGCCGTCGAGGATGAAGTCGAGCGCGAATTCGAATTCGGCGTCGTCATCGCACCGGCCGAGCGCGCCGCCGTGGGTCACCGCGAGCGCCATCTCCACCGCGTAGGGGTGGCTCGCGCCGAGTTCCCTGGCGAGACCGGCGGCCGTCTCAGGATCAAGATCACCGGAGTCGTCGAAGAGATCCCTCGTGAACCCGAGAACGCGACTACCAAGGATATGCAGGGCGTGATGCGCCTGCGCGACCGAGAAGCCACCTTCACGGAGGATGCCGATCACCGCGTTGGCATATGTCAACATGGCGGGCCCGGGCGCCGCCTGCATCTCCACCGTGGTGGGCACCCACGGATGACGCAGAATTATGCTGCGGGCGGCAAGCGCCATCTGGCGCAGCGAGGTCTTCCAGTCGGCATCATCGATGCTGATAGGAATCTGACTGATCACGGCTTCGGTCATGCCGCTCAGAAGGTCGCTCTTGTTGCGTACGTGCGTGTAGAGGGACATCGCCTCGATGCCCAGATGCTGCGCGAGCTTACGCATGCTGATGGCGTCAACGCCGTCCCTGTCGGCGAGCTCGATGGCGGCCGCCATGACCCGCTCCCTCGTCAGCTGAGGGCGGCGTTCGGGGCCCGTCCCGCCCAGCGCGGAGATCCTCACGTCACCTTCCCCCCTACAGCCCTGGCTCGCGTCCCCAAGAGACCCCCCTTGACTGCCTTGCACGGTAAGCCCTACCCTTACACCGTAAGCCCTATCCTTACGCCGTAAGCACGGGCGAGTCTACCACCACCTTGACCTGGGAGGACGCGGTATGGATCAAGACGCGAGCACCGCCTTCCGACGAGCTCCGTCCAGCGGGAGAAGCTCTACCATGCATGCCGATTCACCGACCATGCGCGCCGTCGTTCAGGAGGGCTATGGGGTGCCGGAGCGGGTGATGCGGCTCCAGGAGATCCCTGTGCCGTCGATCGGCGCTGACGACGTCCTGATACGGATGCGGGCCACCAGCGTCAACACACCGGACTGGGCCGCCGTCACTGGAGTGCCATACATCCTCCGCCTGAGTGCCGGACTACGCCGACCGAAGCGCCCGATCCGAGGCAGCGACGTCGCTGGCGTGGTGGAGACCGTCGGCCCGCGAGTCACCGACCTGTCACCCGGAGACGAGGTGGTCGGCTCCACCAGAGCGCGGGCCGGCGCCTTTGCCGAGTATGTGGTCGCGCCAGCGGCCCAACTCGTCAGGAAACCAGCCGGACTCGCGTTCACCGACGCCGCGGCGTCGGTCACGACCGGGCTCGCCGCCCTGGTCGCCATCCGAGACATGGCACAGGTCGGTGCTGGCACGCGCGTTCTGATCAACGGCGCCTCGGGCGGCGTCGGAACCATGGCGGTCCAGATAGCCAAGGTGTTGGGCGCGAACGTAACCGGCGTATGCGGTTCCCGCAACGTCGAACTGGTCCGGTCGCTTGGGGCAGACCACCTCATCGACTACACGACCGAGGACGTCACCCAGAGCCAACAGCTATTCGACGTCATCCTCGACAATGTGCTGAACCATCCGTCGAAAGCACTCGCGCGCCTGCTGGCACCCGGAGGAGTTCTCATCCCGAACAGCATCGGGTACACCGGCGGCCTGCTCGCTGGCCTGCCCAGGACGGCGCGGGCAGTTCTGCGGGGATTGGGTTCCATCAATGTAAGACTGGTGACCCCTGCCGTGAATCACGAAAATCTCGACGCACTCCTCCAGCTCCTCGAATCCGGCAAGATCAGGGTGGTCATCGACAAGATCTACCCACTCGACCAGGCGGCGAGCGCCGTCACGCACATGCTGCAACATCACGCCAACGGCAAGATTGTCGTTGCCGCATAACGGCGCGAGCCGGGCTGGCGCCGGACCACCTGGCGCGCATTGGACAGCGCGAGGACTCTGCCGTCCGGCCGGAACGCGGCCGCCGCGTGGTCACCCTGGAATGCGTCGAGGTGGGACGCCGTCCGGCGTCATCCACACCTTCCAGACCTCGTCCGAAGCCGGCTCCGGCCGAGGCGAGCAGCCGGCTTCGGACGATTTCGCCGGCCTCGGGTTAGAAGACGGTGGAGGTGGTGTTGCGGCCGCCGTTGACGCCGATGATCTGGCCGGTGACGTAGCTGGCCTCGTCGCGGCAGAGGAAGGAGCAGGCAGCGGCGATGTCCTCGGACTGGCCGCCGCGGCGCACCGGGGTGCGAGCGACGACGGCGTCGAGGCCACCGGGACCGAGGCGACCCTTGGCGGCGTTCCGCTCGGTCATCGGGGTGATGATGAAGCCGGGCGGGATCGTGTTCACGGTGATGCCGAACTCGCCGAGCTCCAGGGCCAGCGACTTGGTGAAGGTGATGACGCCGCCCTTGGACGCCGAGTAGTGCGTCATGAGCGGCTGGCCGCCCTGGGCGCTGGACGACGAGATGGTCACGATCCGGCCCCAGTGCGCCTCGATCATGTCGGGGACCACGGCCTGGCAGCTGTGGAACGTGCCGGTGAGGTTCACGTTCACCAGCGCGTTCCACTGGTCGGCGGTGATGTCGAGGAACCGGCGGAAGCCCTCTCGGCCGGCCGACGTCACCAGGATCGTGGCGGGGCCGTACAGCGACTTGATCTCCGCGACGCCGGCGTCGATCTGCTCGCGGCTGGTCACATCGACGGTGACGGGGTGCGCCTCGCCGCCAGCGGCGGCGATCTCGTCGGCGACCGCCTTGGCGTTGCCGGGGTCCAGATCGAAGACGCCGATCTTGGCACCGTCGGCGGCCAGGCGCAGCGCGCAGCCGCGCCCGATGCCCGATCCGCCGCCGGTGACGATGGCGACCTTGCCGGCCAGGCTGTCGCTGGGTGCCGCGGTCATCTGCGCGTGGTTCCCTTCAGTCGGTGACGCCTGTGTCGGTGACTGCTGCGCCGAGCTGTCAGGCCACGGCTTCCTCGCCGACGAGGGTGGTTCGGTGCATCAGGCGGCGGGACGCGGCCGTGTATGGCTGGGCGCGGTGCAGGATTCCGGTGTTGTCCCAGATGACCAGGTCGCCGCGGTGCCAGTGGTGGCGCAGCGAGAAGTCGGGCTGGGTCGCCCAGTCGAGCAGCCGGTCGAGCAGGGCGCGGCTCTCGTCCTCGGCCAGGCCGACGACGTGGTCGGCGGTGGCGCCGACGAGCAGCGACTTGCGCCCGCTGCGCCGGGTCCACACCAGCGGGTGTTCCCCGGAGCGCACCTTGTCCCACGAGGCGCGCATCTTCGGCGACGCGTCCGGCTGGGCCAGCCGTTGCGTCGCCGCGAAGCTGTGCACCACCCGAAGCTCGGCGAACCGCGCCTTCTCCTCGTCGGAGAGCGCCTCATAGGCGGCGTAGAGGTTGGCGAACTCGGTGTCGCCGCCCTCGGTGGCGACCTCGAGCGCGGTCAGCAGCGTGGCCTTCTGCGGGACCAGGTCGTTGGCGCCGTCGATGTGCCAGAAGAACGTGCCCGCCCGGTAGGCCGCGAGGGTGCTCTGCGCCGGGTCGAGGGTGATCGCCGAGACCTCGGGGTGGTCCTTCTCCCCGCCCATCGGCGCGACGACCACCTCGCCGAGCATCCGGGACAGCGTCACCAGGTCGGCGTCGTTGATGTGCGCCTCGCGGTAGATGACAACGCCATGCTCGTCGAGGTACTTGCGCAGCTCGGCGGCGACCTCGGAAGTGGCGAGCTCCGGCCCGGTACGGCCCACGATCTCGACGCCGATTCCCGGACTGATCGGGCTGACGGTGACGGACATGGTCTCTCCCGTCTGGTCAGAACGCGGCGCGGGGCGCGCGCCCGTCTATGCGGTGGTCGACTGGCGGCGGACGGCCGCCAGCATGTCGTCGTCGATGTCGACCTCGAAGGAACGCAGCAGGTAGGCGAGCGTCTCGTACGCGCCGACCGTGAAGATCACGTCCAGGATCTGCTTGACCTCGAACTTGTCCGCGAGGACGGCCCAGGTCTCGTCGCCGATCTTGCCGTCGTCGACCAGCTCGTCGACGGCGCGCAGCAGCGCCGCGTCCAGCGGGTCCCACAGCGGCGCGTCCGGGCCGAGCGCGATCCGCTGGATCTCCTCGTCGGACAGGCCAGCGTCCCGCCCGAGGAAGGTGTGCTGCAGCCACTCGTAGCCCGCCCCGCGGGCCGCGGCGACCCGCAGCACCAGCAGCTCGCGCTGGCGCGGCGTGAGGGTGCTCGTCGACAGGATGTGGCCGTTGAAGGTGAAGAACGCCTGCGCCAGCGTCGTGTGGTACGCGTAGACACCCAGGGTGTTCAGGGCCTTGGAACGGCCCTCGGGGGACAGCTTCGCGGGCACGCCCGGTGGCTCGAGCGCGGCCAGCACCTGCCGCATCTCCTTGGGCCACTGCTTCAGCGGGAGCGGATCGATTCGAGCCATGTCAGGTGAGTCCCCTACGTCAAGATCGCCTGCCGGTGTGGGCGACGCTCCCAGTCTTTCGCGGAGCGGGTCGCCGCGTCGACCGAAGCCGAGCCGACAGGAGCCATGGTCATCGGGGGGTAGGGGAGGTAGACAGACCCGGCCGGTGCCGGCGTCGCCATGTCAACGGGGCTGGTCAACATGGCTTCGTCGGCCCCGGCCAGGGCCGCGCCGGCCCACGAGGAGCCGGTGGCAGTTATCCCGAATCCGTCCGCCCGAGGGATCTTCTGGTCCGTCGAGGACCGGTCAGACCGCGGGGGCGAGAACGTTCGAGATGTGTGCGGCGCCCGCGTCCGGCACGCGCGGCTGGCGCCACGCCTCGACCGGGAACGAGATCGTGCACAGCGAGTAGTACAGAAGCAGCAGGTTGTAGGCGTCCTCGGGGAGGTCGTCCAGGTCGAACTTGTCGAGATAGGCCAGCGCGTCCTGCATGCGGGGGAAGACCGCGTCGTAGAACGTCTGCATCTCGTCCATGTTCGAGCCGTACCGCTTGGCGAACCGGTCGTCCTCGGCCGCGAGGCACCAGTCGGTGAACGGCTCCAGGTCCGCGAAGTCCGCGGGCAGCTTGGCCACGGGTGGCTCCTTCTCGATTTCTCGATCGACCGGGCGGTCAGACCAGCGCCGGGGACGGCTTGGCGCCCGGGGTGGTCTTGACGTACTCGGCGCAGAACGCGCGGGCGGTCTGGTGCAGGTGGCGCAGGAGGATCTCCTGGTCGTTCAGCGGGAACTCGCTGACCGCCCGGGACTCGAGCATGCTCTGGGTCGCCTCGAGGGTGTTGGCGTCCTGCAGGCCGTACTCCTTGAACGTCGCCGCCGCCAGCTCCTGGCGCAGCCGGTCCGTCGCGTTCTTCGCCGGCGCGAAGTACAGCGCCGCCTCGAAGGTGTGGCGGTTCACCGCGGTCGGCCAGTAGTGGTACGTGAGGTACCAGCCCGGCTCCCAGACCAGGATCATGAAGTTCGGGAAGAACACGAACGAGTCGACACCCCAGGCCTTGTGCCGGGCCGGGTTGAGCGCGGGCGGCAGCTCGATGTCGAACGGCTTGTCCCACGGGCCGAACAGGCCGGTGCGCAGCTCCCGCTCGATCGGCTTGACCATCCTCGGGTCCTTCGGCGGGGACATGCCGCCCCAGCTGGAGACCATCGAGTGCGGGCCCTCGATCTGGTACGACAGCGCCTCGAAGCCGTACTGCTGCAGCTTGCGGGACTCCTCCGCGGTTGCCTGGCGGCTGTGCAGCACCGGCGCGTGGTAGAACTCCGCGAACGCGTCGATGAACAGCTTCCAGTTGGCGCCGATGTCCGACTTGTACTTGTACACCGCGGTCATCTCGCCCCAGGGGTAACCCTCGAGGCCGGCCGCGAGCGGGCCGAGGTACTCGACGAGGGACTGGGTGCCGTCCTTGTCGAAGTTGATGAAGATGAAGCCCTGCCAGATCTCGCAGCGCACGTCCGCGAGGCTGTACTTCGCCTTGTCGAGGTCGAAGAACTCGGACTCCTGCTGCACGAAGGTGCAGGCGCCGCCGAGGTCGTACCGCCAGGCGTGGTACTTGCAGATGAACTGCCGCGCCGTGCCGGACGTCTCCTCACGCGGAAAGTCCTGCCAGACCAGCTTGTTGCCGCGGTGGCGGCAGACGTTGTGGAACGCCTGGATGCCTTCGGCGTTCCGCACAATGATCACCGAGGAGCGAGCGGCGTCGATCTCCTTGGTGAAGTAGCTGCCCACCTTCGGAAGCTGCTCGACCCGGCCGACGTTGAGCCACGTCTTGCCGAAGATCGCCTTGCGCTCGAGCTCGTAGTGCTCGGGCGAGATCGAGTCCTCGTACGAGGCATCCGCCGTGCTCAGGTCGGGATAGTGCTGGGTCCAGCTGCCCTCAGCTGGCTTCGGGAAGTGAGCCATGTTCGCGCGGTTCCTTTCCGTACCCCGGACTGGAGGCCATGGTAGCAGTCCTCTCTGGTGTTGAGAAGGACGTTCTCATCCCGCGAGTGTTGACCCCCACCGGATGCGCCAATGTCCTCACGCCGCTGGCGGCGCAGCGACGAGAATTCCGGCGCTTCCTGGCCACCATGTACCGGCGACTGCGCCGCTGGCCGGCACGCCACCGCGCCGGTCACGGAGAGCGTCAATCCCCGCACGGCTGAGCGGGCCGTAGCGGCCCGCGATGGACCGGATCCAGGCACCAGATAGGCCGCGCGCCGCGGTCCTCGCGGGTGTCTGGCGCCACAGCGGCGCCGCGCAGCTCCGACTGTGTCGGATGGGCCTGTCTATAGGCAGGCTGAGCTGACGCACTCCCAACCATCGGGTGCGAACTGTGTCAGCTCAGCCTGCCTATGGACCTGCCCATCCGACACGATCTGGATATGGATGGCGGTCCTGGCGCGGCGGTGCCCCTCGCGGGGCCGCCGAGCGCCGTCAGGCCGTCTCGGCTGCCTGGTGGACGGCGGCGAGGATGCCCTGGTAGCCGGTGCAGCGGCAGAAGTTGCCGGACAGGCCCTCGCGGATCTCCTCGTCCGTCGGCTTCGGGTTGTCGCGCAGCAGCGCCGTGATCGACATGACGAAGCCGGGCGTGCAGAAGCCGCACTGCAGGCCGTGGCAGTCACGCATCGCGGCCTGGACCGGGGAGAGCGTGCCGTCAGGGGCCGCGATGCCCTCGACGGTCGTGACGTCCAGGCCGTCGGCCTGCACGGCGAACATCAGGCAGGAGCGGACGGCGGCGCCCTCGACCAGCAGGGTGCAGGCGCCGCAGGCGCCGTGCTCGCAGCCGAGATGCGTGCCCGTGAGGCCGCAGCGTTCCCGCAGGAAATCAGCCAACGTCATCCGCGGCTCGGCCGTCTTCTCGACCGTCTCGCCGTTCACCGTCAGCCGGACCGGTAGCTCAGCCATCGATCGCTCCCGCACTCGCCGCCGTGACGCCAACCCCGTCGGAGCCGGCCGCTTCCGCGCTCGCCGCCGCCCACGCCCGCGCGACCAGCTCGGCGCCGACCCGGACGCGGTAGTCCGCCGAACCCTGCAGGTCCGCGGGGATGTCCTCCAGGCCGCTCATGGCCAGCCGGCCGAGCTCGGCCCCGTCCAGCTCGCCGGCTCGCTGGCCGACGGCGGCCGCCTCCGCCGCCGGCGCGCGCAGCGGCGTCGAGCCGAGGCCCAGCATCCCGATCGCGGCGCGGGCGACCCGGTCGTCGCCGTCCAGCTCGAGGGCGACGACCACGCCGGCGATCGCGAAGTCGCCGGCCCGGCGGGCGAACTCCTCGACCGCGAACCCGCACCGGCCCGTCCACACCGGGAAGCGAACCCCGACGAGCAGCTCGTCCGGCTCCAGCGCCGTGCTCCACAGGCCGGTGAAGAACTCGGCGGCGGGGATGACCCGCCGGCCGGCCGAGGCTGAGAAGGCCTCCAGCTCGGCGTCGAGCGCGAGCGCGACGGCCGGGTACTCGGCCGCCGGGTCGGCGTGCGCGATCGAGCCGCCGAGGGTGCCCCGGTTGCGGATCTGGAAGTGTCCAATCAGGGGCGTTGCACGCGCGAGCAGCGGTACCGCGCGGGCAACGCCCACGTCCGCCCCGACAGCGGCCTCGGTCACGCCGGCGCCCAAGCGGAGGCTCGCGCTGTCGACCGTGAGGCCGCGCAGACCGTCCAGCCGGGACACGTCGATCAGATGGTCGAAGTAGGCCAGGCGCAGCGACAGCATCGGTACCAGGCTCTGGCCGCCGGCGAGAACCTTGGCCTCGTCCCCCAGCTCGGCGAGCAGCGCCGCCGCCTCGTCCACGCTGCCGGGACGGTGGTATTCGAACCGCGCGGGCTTCATCCAGCCCGCCGCGTGGACCGGGCCAGCCGCGTGGACTGGGTCATGAGGACTCCCAAGGATGGGTTGTGGTGCAGGGCCGCGGGGCGCGCGATGGTGGCGGAGCCGCACTCGCCCCGCGGCCCTGGGCACGGTCAGGCGTTGCGCACGATCAGCCAGATGACCAGCCCGACGACGGCCGCGCCGACGAGCACCGGCAGCGCCCGCCTGGCCAGCGGCCAGGCGACCACGCCGAGCAGGCTCACTGGCTCGGCCTCGGCGGTCCGCACCGGTGCGGCCGGCGCCTTCGCTGCCGGTGCCGGTGCCGGTGTCGGTGTCGGTGTCGGTGCCGGTGCCGGTGCGGCCAATCCCGCCGCGGGCGCGTCCGGTGGTGCGGGTGCTGGCGCGGTCGCGCCGGCGCCGGCCGCCGGCAGCGGGGCGGCGGCCAGCCCTGCCGGTGCCGGCGCGGTCGCCGACGCGACGGTCTGGGCCGGCGTCGTCGCCTCGCTGCCGGCGGCCGGCGAGGCGACGGAGTGGTTGGCGGGACCGGCGGAGCCGTCCGCCCCAGCCGGCCCCGATGCTTCGGCGGGGCTGGCCGAAACCGCGGGGCCGGCCGAGGCGGCGGGGCCTGTGGGGCTGACGGGGCTGACGGGGCTGGCAGGCTCCGCGGGACCGGCGGCGGCCGGGTCCGCCGCGCCGGCCGCCACCACGTCGGCCTCCAGGTTGCGGACGAACTGGGTGACCAGCTTCCCGCTGACGTCGGCCAGCACGCCGCGGCCGAACTGCGCGGCCTTGCCGGAGATGGTGAGGTCGGTGACGAGGTGGACGGCGGTGCCGTCGCCGTCGGGGGTGAGCCCCATGGTGACGACGGCGCTCGCGTTGCCCTGGCCGCGGGACTCCTTACCGTCGGCCTTGATGACGGCGCGGTGGGTCTCGGCGTTCTTCTCCCGGAAGGTGGCCTTTCCCTTGTACTGGGCGACGATCGGGCCGACCTTGACCTTGACGGCGCCGTGGAAGTCCACGCCGTCGACCGACAACAGCTGAGCGCCCGGCATGCAGGGCGCGATCCGCTCCGGGTCGGTCAGCAGCGCCCAGGCGGCCTCGACCGGCAGCGCGACCCGGAATTCGTTCACCAGCTCCATCAGTGCCCCGCCTCGGTCAGTAGAGCAACAAGTGCGGCCGGGCTCGCCGGCAAATTTGTGATCTTCACGCCGAACGGCGACAGCGCGTCGGCGACGGCGTTGATGACGGCCGGCGGCGCGCCGATCGCCCCGCCCTCACCGGCGCCCTTGTGGCCGCCCGGCCCGGGCGCCGGCGTCTCCATGTGGCCGTACTCGATGTGCGGCACCTCGGTCGTCGTCGGCAGCAGGTAGTCGACGAACGTGCTGGCCAGCGGGTTGCCGTCCTCGTCGTAGACCATGTGCTCGAGCAGCGCGCCGCCGATGCCCTGGACCGTGCCGCCGGCGATCTGCCCCTCGACGATGTTCGGATTGATCATCGGGCCGACGTCCTCGCCGACGATGTAGCGCAGCAGGGTCACCTTGCCCATGACGACGTCGACCTCGCAGGTGCAGACGTGGGTCGCGTTCGACCACAGCATCGGGGCCTTCGCGGTGTAGGTGGCGCTGGCCTCGACCCCGTCCGGCCCCGCGAGGTCCGCGTAGGTCAGTGACTGCCCCGACGACTGCCCCGACGACTGCCCCGACCCGCGCACCTGGGCCCGCCCGTCGGCGACCTCGATGTCCTCGGGGGGCACGCCCAGGCGCGGGGAGGCGAGCTCGGCGAGCTTCGCCCGCAGGGCCGCGGCCGCCTCGCCGACGGCGCCGGCCGTCGCCGAGCCGCTGCGGCTGCCGGCGGTGCCGGAACCGAACGGCGTCACCGCCGTGTCGCCCTGGATGGTGTCAACGTTGTCGAAGGGGACGCCGAGCGCGTCGGCGGTCAGCTGGATGACGGTCGTCTCCAGGCTGTTGCCCGACGAGCCGCCGTTGACGATGACCGTCACTCGGCCGTCGGGGGCGACCCGGAGCACCGCGCCCTCGCAGGCGTAGTACTCCTGGCCGGTGGCCGTCGGCTCGATGTAGGTGGAGGTGCCGACCCCCAGGTAGCGCCCGGCCGCGCGGGCGGCGGCCTGCTCGGCGCGGAACGCGTCGTAGTCGAGCATCTTCAGCGCGAGCTCGAAGGTCTCCAGCGGCGACGAGTGGTCGTACGGAGGCATGCCGGCCGGGTTCGGGTAGGGTAGCTCGTCGCGGCTGATCATGTTGCGGCGGCGCAGCTCCACCGGGTCGAGGCCCATGTCGCGGGCGGCGATGTCGAGCAGCAGCTCGCGGGCGACCGACTCGAACTGCCACGGCCCGCGGTAGGCGTGGCGCCCGGCGGTGTTCGAGAAGATCGACGTCGTCGACCAGGTCGCGAGCGGCACCTTGTACGGGCCGGGGAACAGCAGTCCCACGGCGGCGGCGGCGCCGACCGGCCATGGCGTCGGGTAGGCGCCGATGTCCTGGGTGTGCTCGATGCCGGCGGCGAGGATCGTGCCGTCGGCGGCGAAGGCGATCCTGGCGTGGCCGTGCTCGTGGCGGGCCTGGCCCGCGGCCATCAGGTTCTCCCGCCGGTCCTCGATCCACTTGAGGGCGGCCGGGACCTTGCGCGCGGCGAGCATGACGCACATGTCCTCGCGCATCGGCACGACCTTCTGGCCGAAGCCGCCGCCGGTGTCGCGCATGAGGACGCGGACGCGCTCAGGCTCGAGCCCCAGCAACCGGGCGCCGAAGGCGCGCACCTCGTGCGGGGTCTGCGTCGCCGCCCAGATCGTCAGCTCGTCGGTGTCGGCGGACCATTCGACGACCATGCCCCGGGTCTCCATGGGGACGGGGGCGTAGGCCTGCTGGTAGAAGGTCTCGTCGGCGGTGTGCGCGGCCGAGGCGAAGGCCGCCTCGACGACCTGCGGCGGCGGGCCGGCAAGGCCGCCGGCGACGTTGTTCGGGTATTTCGGGTGGACGAGGATGCCCGAGGTCTGGGCATCGCGATAGTCGGCCAAGGCGGTTAACGGCTCGTAGTCGACCTCGACCAGCTCGACCGCGTCCTCGGCTATGTAGCGGTTTTCGGCTACCACCAGCGCGACCGGGTCACCGACGAACCGGACCTCGCCCGAGGCCAGCGGCGGGCGCGGCGTGTCCGGTACCTTCGGGCCGTAGGAGGAGTACCACTGCTCGTGCACATCCGGGTTCAGGTCGGCGGCCGTGAAAACGGCGTGCACCCCGGGAAGCGCGAGCGCGGCCGACGCGTCGATCTCGTTGATCAGCGCACGGGCGAACGGGCTGCGCACAAAACAGGCGTGCAGCATTCCGGGCCGCTGGATGTCGTCGACGAAGGTCCCGTGCCCGGTGAGCAGCCGGCCGTCCTCGACCCGCGGCACCCGGCTGCCCGTGTAGCGGGTCGGCGGGGTTGGGGCCGTGGCCGTCTCGGTCATGGATCTGGCTCCTCGCGTCGCGGCGTGCTGGCGGTGCGTTGGCGGCGGGCGCGGGGCCCATGGGCGAGCCAGGTGCTGAGCGCTCGCCCAATCGTTATGCTGGGCGCATGCCTACCTTCCCATCGCCTCACACGTCAAGGGGTACGGCGTCCGGGCTGGTAGGGGCACAGGCGCCAGCACGGGCCGCGGCACGTGCGCCGCGGCCGGCGGTACGGAGCGCCGCGCCGTGACCACTCCCCGCCGGATGGGCGCGCCGGACTCGAAGACCAGGGCCGCGCTGCTCGACGTCACCGCCCAGATCATGATCGAGGAAGGCTACGCCGCGGCGACCTCGCGGCGGGTCGCGGCGAAGGCCGGCGTCAAGCCCGCGCTCGTGCATTACTACTTCCGCACGATGGACGACCTTTTCCTGGCGCTCTTCCAGAAAGGCGCCGAGGTAAATCTGAGACGCTACGAGCAGGCGCTTGCCTCGGAAAAGCCGCTACGTGCGCTCTGGGAGCTCTCCAGCGAGCCGGTGGGCACCGTCCTGCTGTCGGAGTTCCAGGCGCTGGCAAACCACCGCAAGGCCATCCGCACCGAGATCGCCGACTACGCGGAACGCTTCCGCGCGCTCCAGGTGAAGGCCCTCACCGGCCTTCTCGCCGACGCCGGCGTCAACATCGACGACGTCCCGCCGACGGTGGTCGCCCTCGTCGTCGTCGGCATCGCCCGGATCCTCATCTCGGAGGACATTCTCGGCGTTACCACCGGCCACTCGGAGACCCTCGCGCTCATCGAGCGACACCTCACCCAGCTCGAATCCGCCGCGGCGGGCGCGGGCGAGAAGGCGGTTCCGTAGGAGTCACCGGCCGGACGACGCCGACGGGCTCATCAATGACGTCGACCATGAGGCGGTGGGCGTAGTCGTGGGACTCGGCGAAGGGGACGTTGACGTCGAGGAGGGCCGCCCAGCACCCGCGGGCCCGGCCGGGGTCTCGGGCGGCCAAGGCGTCGACCAGCTCGGCGAACAGCGGGACGAGGCAGCTGGTGGCGGCGGCGGCCCACGAGTCGTCGGCCGGTGCGTTGACCGCCGGCCTCGTACCCAGGCGCACCCACTGGAGGATCTCGGCGACGACGGCGAGGGCAGGGTTGCCCGTCGTGCCGAAGACGACGGCGGCGGCGCGCCGCCACGCGTCGGAGAAGCGGGAGACGTCATCGGCCGCGGTCGCCATCTCCGCCACGAGCGCCCGCAGCGCCGCGAGCGACCTGTCGTCGATCCGGGTGGCCGCGAGCTCCATCATCGCGGGCTCGATGAGGCGGACGGCGTGGAAGTAGTCGGCGAGGGTGACCTGGCGGGCTTCGAGCACCGTGCCCGCGAGCTGGGCGGCGACCAGCGTGGACGGGTGGTGAACCTGGGCGCCGGCGCGATCGCCGGCCCGCAGCGTCAGTAGCGACTCCATCTCCAGGATCCGCAGCGCCTCGCGCAGCGTCGGCCGGGAGATGCCGAACTCGGCGGCGAGACCCGCGAGTGAAGGCAGCCGGTCGCCGTCGGCGAGGCGGCCCTCGGCGATGCGGGCCCGGATCTCATTGGCGACGACGGCGGCCATCCGCCGCGGCGGCGCCGCGGCACCGGCGAACGCCCCGCCAGCGGAGGTCCCGCCTGTGGACGCCCCGGCAGTGGACGCGCCGTCGGTGTGGGCGCGCCACAGCGGCACGACGTCGATCGGCGCCCGGCCGCGGCCACGGGGAACCAGCAGCCGGCCGGTGGACAGCAGGTAGCCGCTCCAGGCCCGGCTCGCCGCGGCGGCCTCCCGCTGGCGGGCCGCCGCGAGGAACGCGCCGTGCGCGGCGACGATCCGCCGGCCGATCCGCTCGGAGGACCTCGGGTCGGCGGCGTCCAGCGCGGTGTACACCTGACCGGCGTGAATCACCCGCAGGATGCCGGCGATCACCGCGATGGAGCGGTTCCCGGAGAGGTCGGTGACGGCCTGGTCGAAGGTCGAGACCGCGGTGACGAACGCGAGCAGGTCGCCCGCGGCGCGCTCGTTGTCGTGCAGGGTGGCGAGGTGGTCGAGCGCGTCGTCGCCGGGGCGCAGGACGAGCTGCCCCGCCGCGGGCGGCTCGAGCACCGAGCGGGCCTCCTCCAGGTGCTCCAGCGTGGTACCGCGCAGCTGCAGCAGGAGGGCGACGTAGCTCGCCGCCGAGGTGAGGCCGGGGCGGCGCACGACGGCCCCGCCGCCGCGGCCCCTGCGGACGTCGAGCAGCGACTGGGCCTCGAGAATCCGCAGCGCCTCGCGCAGCGTGTCGCGGGAGACGCCGAAGGCCGCCATGAGCTCGGTCTCGGGCGGCAGCCGCGCGTCGGCGGCCAGCGTTCCGCGCAGGATCTGGCGGCGCAGGTCGGCCGCCAGCACATGCCCGATCTTCTGTGGGCTGCGCCGGACCGGCGGCCGCAACGTCCCGGCGGCGGGGACACGACCCGTGACCGCCGCCGCCGACGGCGTCATCGCGCCTTCACGCCTACGACCCTCACAGCGCTCCTCGCCTGCGCCGCATCTGGTGACGGCACCCCGCCAACCCGGCCACTGATGGTGACAGCGCCCCAGCGCTGTGCCAACTCAGCAACCTCGCCAGCCTCGGGCCCAGACCGACCACCGTCATATGCTTCGGCCCCAGAACCACGTTGGGAGCAGGGTCCCTGCCGGATTGGCGGAGCTTGCGTAGCCGATCTGGGAGGTTAGGCCCAGCGCCCGAAGGCTGGCGCGCAGCGCCAGCCTCATAGGGGCCCGTCTTCCGCGAACTGCTTCGGGACCCATTCCGGCGAGCGCTTCTCCATGAACGCGCGCATGCCCTCGCGCGGCTCCGGCGAGTTCTCCAGCGCCCAGAACATCGTCTGGTAGTCGATGAAACCGTAGCGCTCGTTGAGCATCCGCTTGACGTGCATGCGGGCCATCGGCGGTGTCCGCAGCACCTGCTTGGCCGCGTCGACCGCCTCGTCGCGCAGCTGCTCGTGCGGGACGACCCGGGAGATCAGGCCGATCCGCTGGGCCTCGGCCGCGTCGAACTTGCGGGCCGAGAGGAGCAGGTCACGGGCGACCGCGATGCCGACGTGCGCCGGCAGGGTGGCGGCGTAGGTCGCGTCCGGGATACCGCGCAGCAGCTCGGGCACCCGGAAGGTCGCGCGGTCGCTGGCCACGCAGATGTCGGACATCATCGCGATCAGCAGCCCGCCGGCCTGGCAGATGCCGTTGACGGCCGCGATCACCGGCGCGGTGCTGTCGCGGATGGTCAGGAACGGCAGCATGTGGGCGCCGATGTTCGGGGTCGGCTCGTCGCCCGGGTCGCTGCGGCCGGCCAGGTCACCGCCGGGGGCGAAGACGTCGCCGGTGCCCGTGATGATGAGGGCGGCCAGATCCGGGTCGGAGTTGACCAGGTGCACGGCCTTCTTGATGCCGAAGTACATGGCCGGGGTGAAGGCGTTACGCGCGTGCGGCCGGTCGATGTACAGCCACGCGAGGGCGCCGTCCCGCTCGAACCGCAGACCGCCCGCGCCAAGCTCGTCCGCCACTGGTCCTCCTGAGGTGTCGACAGCCCGGACACCGCACCGCCGTGACCGGGTCAACTGTATAGCGAGACGGGCTCCCCTCAGCCCGGCTTCGCGGATCACCGACCCAGGCCAGCGACCCCACACCCAGCCTTACCTACTCGCGCCCTACACGCCATCGGTAGGTCCGCTCTGGCCCGACTCACCGTGGACGGCGGACCAGGTCAACTATATTTTCGTGGGCGGCCCGAAAGTGGCCCGGGTCACGCCACGTCGCCGCCTCGTGGCATGGCGCCCGAACGGCCGGTGAGACAAGGATTGACTTCGACGTTGACAACGATTCGGACGGAGGGCGCCTGATGAAGACTCCCGCGGAGCTTTTCGACCTGACCGGCCGGGTCGCGATCGTCACCGGCGGCAGCCGGGGCATCGGCCGGGCGGTGGCCGAGGGCCTGGCGGCCGCCGGCGCGGACATCGTCATCGCCAGCCGCAAGCTCGAGGCGTGCGAGAAGGCGGCCAAGGAGATCGAGGCCGCCACCGGCCGACGCGCGCTTCCCGTCGCCTGCCACGTCGGCAGCTGGGACGACTGCGACCGGCTCGTCGAGACCGTCTACGCCGAGTTCGGCAAGGTCGACGTGCTGGTCAACAACGCCGGCATGTCACCGCTGTACGAGAAGCTCTCCACGGTCACCCGCGAGCTCTACGACAAGGTGCACGCCGTCAACGCGAGCGGGCCGTTCCGGCTGTCCGCGCTCGTCGGCGAGCGGATGGCGGCCGGCGACGGCGGATCGATCATCAACGTCACCACCGCCGGCTCGCTGCGGCCAGGCCCGGAGGACCTTCCCTACGCCATGGCGAAAGCCGGGCTGAACGCGCTCACGCTGGGGCTGGCCGGCCAGTGGGCGCCGAAGGTGCGCGCGAACCTGGTGCTGCCGGGCGCGTTCGACACCGACATCTCCAAGGCGTGGGGCGCCGAGGCGCAGCGCCGCGCGGCTGAGATGAACCCGATGGGGCGCATCGGCGTCCCGGAGGATCTGGTCGGCGTCTGCGTCTTCCTGGCGAGCGACGCGTCCGGCTACATCAACGGCGCCCAGATCCTCGCCGACGGCGGACTGTTCCGCACGCTGTAGGACCGTTCGGATTCGCTCACACCGCGGTGGGCGGCGGCGGTCTGCGGCCCTCGCGGATCGCGTCGGCCAGCACCCCGATCGCCCAGGTGATCGCCCTGGTCGCCTGCTCGCCGTCGAGCTGCCAGGCGGCGAGCAGCCGCTGGTAGGACTGCACGCTCCACAGCACGTCGAGCATGGCCGCGGCCATCCGCCGTTCCTCGTCGGTCCAGTCGGCGGCCGGCCCCGCGACCGCGCCGATCACGGCCTCACGGCGGACCACGTCCGCTTCCACCAGTGTCGGCTGGGACGGTGTCTCGTCGCCCCAGCGCGCGACCGCGTATGACGGCAGGGTCGCGAACAGCCGCGCGCTGATCGGGCCCATCCGATCGAGGCTGAGCCCCTCGTAGCTGATCCCGGACTCCTCGCCGAGGCTGCGCATGACGGCGTCGTGCAGCTCCCGCTCGGTGGCGAAGTACCGGTAGACGGTGCGCTCGCCCACGCCGGCGCGCTCCGCGACGGCGCGGAAGGTGAGGCCCTTCCAGTCCCACGTGGTGAACTCGTGCACCAGCTCGGACCCCGCGGCGAGAATGCGCTCCCGGGTCCGCGCCGCGCGCTCGCGCCGCAGCGGGCTGTCATAGCGACGGCGTCCGTGGCCCGCCGCGTCGCCCGCGTCCTCGGCCGCCGCGTCATCGAACGCCGCGTTGTCCCCCGCCGCGTCGTCGCCGACGTCGTGGGGCTCCGTGTCGGGCGTCGTCTCCGGTGGCCCATCGAGACGGTGCTCACCCACCTGCCCGCTCGCCTCCTCATCGGGTGTTGCCGGGACGCCGGTATTCATGGCACTCTACTGTCATGAAATAGGCCGGGCCAGCCGGCCGACTGTTCTCACCCATACACGGTCCCCACCCACCCTCGCGGCACCGGCCACCTACCCGGGGGTGTGGGTCGCGAGAAGGGAGCGCTCACGTGCGATTAGCTGACAGCCTCATCGACGAGGCGCGTGCCTCGACCGGCCTCGACGATTTCGGCGGTGATTCGTTCCGCGAGGGCCTGGAGCGGGTCACCCACGCGTTGGAGACCGAGGCACAGCTCAGCGCGACCGGCCAGGCCGCGCTGAGCCGCCTGATGGTCGGGGCCCTCAGGACCCGTCTGTATATCGAGCAATGGTACAAGGACCACCCCGAGACCGACGACGCGCCGATCATCGGGCCGCTCATCGCCCTCGGCCTGCCCCGGACCGGCTCGACCGCGCTGGCGGGGCTGCTCGCCGAGGACCCGGACATCCGTTACCTGCACCGCTGGGAAGCCGCCGAGCTCGTGCCACCGCCGGCGTCGGTGACGGAGTCCCCGGACCCGCGGCTGCTGCGCCAGATCGAGATCCAGTCCCGGCGCACCGAGCTCGACAAGGCTCTCGTCCCATCCTTCCCCGACGGCCCGCAGGAATGCCACGAGCTGATGCTCCTGGACTTCAAGGTGCACTACTTCGAGTGCTTCGCCCGCGTCCCCTCGTACGCCGAGTGGCTGCTCGACGCGGACCTCACCGAGACGTTCCAGTACATGCGCCGGGCGCTGAAGTACCTGCAGTGGGGCCGGCCCGCGAAGCCCTGGCGGCTGAAGAACCCCAACCACCTCGCCCACCTGGTCGACATCGACAAGGCCTTCCCCGACGCGAGGTTCGTGATGACCCACCGCGACCCGACCGAGGTCCTGGTCTCGGTCTGCGACGTCTACTCCAACGTCGCGCTGCGGTTCAACGACACCGTCGACAAGCACTACATCGGCGCGATCAACACCACGGTGCTCGCCACCGGGATGGCCCGGACGCTGGCGTTCCGCGACAACGGCAACTCCCACCGGTTCTACGACATCGACTTCCGCGCCATGCAGCGCGACCCGATCGGCGAGATCCGTGGCCTCTACGACTGGCTGGGTGCGCCCGCCACCCCGGCGTTCGAGGAGAACATGCGCCGGTGGTGGAAGGAGAACTCGGAGGACCGCGTGCGCGTCAAGCACGCCGACCCGGCCGACTACGGCCTCGACCTCGACGCGATCCGGCCACGGTTCGCGGAGTACATCGACCGGGCGGCGCGTTGGACCTCCCGCCCGGGCACCGTCCCCACCCATCCCACCGACGCGCCAGCCAGCGCCACCAGTCCCGCCGGCGGGGGCCTCCGGCCTCACGACGCAAGTTAGGAAGGACACGATCTCCATGGCGATCGACCTCTCCGGTGGCCTGCCCATCGATCGGGAGTACTTCTTTCCCTCCCGGCCGGACAACCCCGACATGCGGGACTCGGCCAGCTTCTGGGTCACCGACGACAAGGGCGAGATCGGCCTGCCCCGGTTCGGGATCGAGGCCGTCGCGGCCAACTGGGACACGCACCTCGTCACGTTCAACGTGGTGTTCGCCGACGGCCGGGTGTATCGGCTGCGCGGCGCCGGCCCGGCGCACTCACCGTTCAACGCGGCCGGCCAGCCGGCGATCCTCGGCGCGGGCGGGCTCGCGTTCGAGGTCCTCGAGCCCTACCGGACGTGGCGGATGACCTACGACGGCCCGGCCGTCGAGACGACCTCCCAGGCACTCGTCGAGGGCAGGCAGGACGGCCCGACGGTGAACCTGCGCGTCGAGGTCGAGACGACGATGGCCGCGCCGCCGTGGGAGCAGGGAGCGCTGCTGCCCGACGCGGCCGAGCGCCTCGCGAACACCTCCGACGGCGACATGATGGGCCACGGGCCGCGCATCGAGCAGTTGTTCGCCGCGACCGGTGTCGTCCGGGTACCGGGCGAGGAGAAGACCTTTACCGGCAGCGGCCTGCGCATCAAGCGACAGGGCGTCCGTCATCTGGAGGAGTTCCGCGGCCACACCTGGCAGTCCGCGGTGTTCCCCAGCGGCAAGGCCTTCGGCTACATCACCTACCCACCGCGTCCGGACGGCCGCGAGGTGTTCAACGAGGGCTACCTGTTCCTGGGTGAGGAGAAGCTCATTCCGGCCCGCGTTGTCGAGGCCCCCTGGCTGCGCCGGCTGGTACCGTCGGGCGATCCCGTCCCCGTCGTGTTCGAGTCCGAACTCGGCATCACCCGTATCGAAGGCGTGACCGTGAACACCACCCACGACACGGTCCATCGGCCGGAACTGCCCAACTTCCCGGTGCTGTTCCAGGGCGAGTGCAGGTATACGTGGGACGGAGAGGAGACCTACGGCATGCTCGAGCGGTCTACCGTACGCGACCAGATCGAGTGGTCATGAGCGCGCCGACCGGCGGCGGTGCCCGGGACCTGCTCCCAGGCACCACCCGCCTCAGCCACCTGCAGCGTCTGGAGGCGGAAAGCATCCAGATCTTCCGGGAGGCCGTCTCGGAGAGCGAGCGGCCGGTGATGCTGTACTCGGCGGGCAAGGACAGCTCGGTGATGCTGCACCTGGCGATGAAGGCGTTCTACCCGTCGAAACCGCCGTTCCCGCTGCTGCACGTCGACACGACGTGGAAGTTCAACGCCATGTACGCCTTCCGGGACGGACTGGTCGCGGACCTGGGTCTGGATCTGCTGGTCCACCAGAACCCCGACGCGCTCGCGCAGGGCATCAACCCGTTCGACCACGGCTCGGCGGTGCATACCGATGTGTGGAAGACCGAGGGGTTGAAGCAGGCGCTGGACAAGTACGGCTTCGACCTGGCGTTCGGTGGGGCGCGCCGCGACGAGGAGAAGTCCCGGGCGAAGGAACGGGTCTTCTCGATCCGCTCCACGGCGCATCGCTGGGACCCCAAGCAGCAGCGCCCCGAGCTGTGGCGGCTCTACAACGCCCGCAAGGCGCCGGGGCAGAGCGTGCGGGTGTTCCCGCTGTCGAACTGGACCGAGCTGGATATCTGGCTTTACATCCATCACGAGAACATCCCGATCGTCCCGCTGTACTACGCCGCGCCGCGACCGGTCGTCGAGCGCGACGGCGCACTGATCATGGTGGATGACGAGCGGATGCGGCTGGCACCGGGCGAGGTGCCCGAGCAGCGCGAGGTCCGGTTCCGCACGCTCGGCTGCTACCCGCTGACCGGGGCGGTGGAGAGCTCGGCGACGACGCTGACCGAGATCATCCAGGAGATGCTGCTCACGACCAGCTCGGAACGCCAGGGCCGGGTCATCGACCACGACTCGTCCGGGTCGATGGAGAAGAAGAAGCAGGAGGGGTACTTCTGACCCCGCCAAAGGGCATGCGAAAATGCTTTTCCTTCGCATGCCCGGAGGCATTTCAACAGGGAGCCCGGCCGAAGAGCGTGCGAAAATGCTTTTCCTTCGCACGCTCGGAGGCCTTCCAGCAGGAGGCAGCATGGCGCACGCGGCGGGCGACCTCGTCGCCACCGACATCGACGAGTACCTACGCCAGCACGAGAACAAGTCGATGCTGCGGTTCATCACCTGCGGCAGCGTGGATGACGGCAAGAGCACGCTGATTGGCCGGCTGCTGTACGACGCGAAACTGGTGTTCTCCGACCACCTCGCCGCGCTGGAGTCCGACTCGAAGAAGGTCGGCACGCAGGGCGGTGAGCTCGACTTCGCGCTGCTCGTCGACGGCCTGGCGGCCGAGCGCGAGCAGGGCATCACGATCGACGTCGCCTACCGGTTCTTCTCCACCGAGCACCGTAAGTTCATCGTCGCCGACACCCCGGGCCACGAGCAGTACACCCGCAACATGGTCACCGGCGCCTCCACCGCCGACCTCGCGGTGATTTTGATCGACGCCCGCAAGGGCGTGCTCACCCAGACCCGCCGCCACAGCTACCTGGTCTCCCTGCTCGGCATCCGCCACGTCGTGCTCGCCGTGAACAAGCTCGACCTCGTCGACTACTCGAAGGACGTCTTCGACGCCATCGAGGCCGACTACCGCGCGTTCGCGGAGCAGATCGGGCTGACCGACATCGTCTGCATACCGCTGTCGGCGCTGCGCGGCGACAACATCACCGAGCCGAGTCCGAACATCTCGTGGTACACCGGCCCGACCCTGGTCGGGCACCTGGAGACCGTGCAGGTCACCGACGACCTGGACACCGGCCCGTTCCGCCTGCCGGTCCAGTGGGTCAACCGGCCCGACCTGGACTTCCGCGGCTTCTCCGGCCAGGTCACCGGCGGCACGGTCCGCCCCGGCGACCGGGTCCGCATCGTCCCGTCGGGCACCGAGAGCACCGTCGAGCGGATCGTCACCGCCGACGGCGACCTGCCCGAGGCCATCGCCGGCCAGTCCGTCACGATCACCCTCGCCGACGAGGTGGACGTCTCCCGTGGCGACGTGCTCGCCGCCGCGGGCGACCCGCCGGCCGTCGCCGACCAGTTCGAGTGCCACCTCGTCTGGATGAGCGACGAGCCGATGCTGCCCGGCCGGCCCTACCTGCTCAAACTCGGCACCCGCACCGTCGGCGCGACCGTCGCCCAGCCGAAGTACAAGGTCAACGTCAACACCCTCGAACACACCGCCGCCCGCACCCTCGAACTCAACGAGATCGGCGTCGCCAATCTCAACCTGGACCGGCGGATCGCGTTCGACCCCTACACGGTGAACCGCGACATGGGCGGGTTCATCCTCATCGACCGGTTCACCAACGCCACCGTCGCCGCCGGCCTGTTGCACTTCGCCCTACGCCGGTCCGACAACATCCACTGGCAGGCCGTCGAGGTCAACAAGGCAGCGCGGGCCGCGGCCAAGGGCCAGCGCCCGGCGGTCGTCTGGTTCACCGGCCTGTCCGGCGCCGGCAAGTCCACCATCGCCAACCTCGTCGAGAAGAAGCTCCACGACCAGGGCCACCACACCTACCTCCTCGACGGCGACAACGTCCGCCACGGCCTGAACAAGGACCTCGGCTTCACCGAAGCCGACCGGGTGGAGAACATCCGCCGCATCGGCGAGGTCGCCAGACTGATGGTCGACGCCGGCCTCATCGTCCTGACGTCGTTCATCTCCCCGTTCCGCGCCGAACGGCAGCTCGCCCGCGACCTGCTCGCCGACGGCGAGTTCATCGAGGTCTTCGTCGACACCCCCCTCGACGTCGCCGAAACCCGCGACCGCAAGGGCCTCTACGCCAAAGCCCGCCGCGGCGAACTCACCAACTTCACCGGCATCGACTCCCCCTACGAACCACCCCTCAACCCCGAACTCCACCTCGACGCCTCCGGCGCGGTCTCCGCCGAGACCAGTGCCAACCAGGTCGTCGCCTATCTCCATGAGGCCGGCCTCCTCACTCCACCGCCGGCGGAGTAGGCAACCGGCGGAGTAGGCAACCGGCAGAGTAGGCAATCAGCTCACCCGGGTCCGGGGCGGCCGTTCGGTCGCCCCGGACCCGCCTCACCCGGTCGGTTGACCCGTTCGGCGAGGACTCACCACAACGTGCGGCGCACGTCTCCTGCCCCAACCGCGGCCGGGGCGCGGCTCGCCTCGAGCGCCAGCAGGTGCCGCTTGCGGTCTAGGCCGCCGCCGTAGCCGGTGAGGTCGCCGGCGGACCCGACGACGCGGTGGCACGGCACGATGATGCCGATCGGGTTGCGGCCGTTCGCGAGGCCGACGGCGCGCGCCGCGCCCGGCCGGCCGACGCGGTCGGCCAGCTCGCCGTACGAGATGGTCCGCCCGTAGGGGATCTCGCGCAGCCCGGCCCACACTGCGCGCTGGAACTCGGTCCCTCGCGGGGCCAGTGGCAGGTCGAAGGCCGTCAGCGCCCCGTCGAAGTACGCCCGCAGCTGGGCGACGACGTCGCCGAACGCGGCCGGGTCGCGATCGCCGAACGTCTCCGGCCCGGGACGGTGCCGCTGCTGCTCCATGTACAGGCCGGCGAGCACGCCGTCGACGGCGACCAGGGTGAGATCCCCGACCGGGCTGTCGATCACCGTGTGGGTCACGTGTTCTGACTGCTGGGCACGCATCTTCTCTCCTGTGGGTCAGTCGGATGGGTCAGTCGGATGGAAGCCGGTTGATGGGGTGGTCGCTGGTCGCCCAGAGGTACTGGACCGCGTAGGCGCGCCACGGCCGCCAGGGCGCCGCGCGCTTCGTCAGCGCCGCGGGCGTCGACGGCAGGCCGAGATCGGCCGCCGCGCGCCGCACGCCGAGATCCGTGGCGACGAACGCGTCGGGATCGCCGAGCGCGCGCATGGCGACCAGGTCGACCGTCCAGGGCCCGACGCCCGGCACCGCCGCGAGCTGGGCCCTGGCCCGCTCCCAGTCGCCGCCGACGTCCAGCTCCAGGTCCCCCGTCGCGAGGGCGGTGACCAGCGCGCGCACGCTCGCCCGCCGGGACCGGGGCATCGCCAGCGTCTCCGGATCCAGCTCGGCCAGCGCCGACGTGGTCGGGAACAGGTGGGTCAGCCCGCCGTCGGCGTCCCGGGCGGGCTCGCCGTGCGCGGTCACCAGCCGCGCGGCGAGCGTTCGCGCGGCGGCCGTCGACACCTGCTGGCCAAGCACCGCGCGGATCGCGAGCTCCGCCGGGTCGGTGGTACGCGGGACCCGCCGGCCTGGGTTCTTCGCGACCAGCGGAGCCAGTACCTCGTCGGCGCCGAGCTGGGCGTCGATCGCGACCGGGTCCGCGTCCAGGTCCAGCAGCCACCGGCACCGGTTGATCGCGGTCGTCAGGTCGCGCAGGTCGGACAGGGCCAGCCGGCACTCGATGTGCTCCGGCGCCGGGCGCAGCGCCGCGACGGCGTGTCCGTGTGGGAGCCGCAGCGTCCGGCGGTACGCACCGTCGCGCCATTCCTCGATCCCCGGCACCGCCGTGGCCGCGAGGTGGCCGAACAGGTTGTCCGGGCACAGCGGCCGCCGGAACGGGAGCCGCACGACGATGGTGCCGGCCGTTCTGGTTCCGGCCGTTCTGGTGCCGGCTGTTCTGGTGCCCGGTGCTCCTGGCTCGTCGACGGCCTTCGCCCGCGTCCGCAGCTCGCTCGGCGAGACCGCGAAGACATCCTGGACCGTCTCGTTGAAGGCGCGCACGCTGGCGAAGCCCGCCGCGTACGCCAGGTCGGCCATCGGCAGTTTCGTGGTCTCGATCAGCAGGCGCGCGGTCTGCGCGCGCTGCGCGCGGGCCAGGGCGAGCGGCCCCGCGCCCAGCTCGGCCATCAGCTGCCGTTCGAGCTGGCGAACGCTGTAACCGAGCCGGGCGGCGAGCCCCGGCACACCCTCGCGGTCGACCAGCCCGTCCGCGATCAGCCGCATCGCGCGGGCGACGAGGTCGGCGCGCTCGTTCCACTGCGGCGAGCCCGGCACGGCGCCCGGCCGGCAGCGCTTGCAGGCCCGGAAGCCCGCCTGCTGCGCCGCCGCGGCGCTCGGGAAGAACCGCATGTTCTCGGGCTTCGGCGGCGTCGCCGGGCAGCTGGGGCGGCAGTAGATCCCGGTGGTGAGCACGGCGGTGAAGAACCAGCCGTCGAAGCGCTCGTCCCGCGCCTGAACAGCTCGCACACACCGCTCAACGTCCATGTCCACCCGTCCAGCGTGCCCGCCGCCCGGCGCCAGGTCTCGCGGAAATACGACATGGCGGTGCGGCCACACGGTCCCGGGCGGCAGGCCACCCAACCGGGCTCTGCGCACGTACGCGCACAGAGCGGCTGATGTGCACGGACGCGCACATCGACAGGCGAAGGGTCAGGGCACGTAGCGCCGGCGGAGGGCGTTCTTGGCTACCTTGCCCATGTCGGTGCGGGGGAGGTCGTCGACGATCTCGAGCTGCTCGGGGAGCTTGAACTTCGCCAGGCCCGCGGCCGAGGCATGGGTGGCCAGGTCTGCGAGGGTGACGGGCGCGGCGCCCTCGGCCAGACGGATGACGGCGCAGCAGCGTTCGCCGGTGCGGTCGTCGGGGAGGCCGATGACGGCGACCTCGGCGACGGACGGGTGGGTGGCGAGGATGTCCTCGACCTCGGGCGCCGCGATGTTCTCCGCGTTGCGGATGATGACGTCCTTGCGGCGGCCGGTGATGCGGACGTGGCCGCGCGGGCCGACGACGCCGAGGTCGCCGGTGCGGAAGAAGCCGTCGGCGTCGAAGAGGCCGGCGGTCTCGGCGGCGGGGACGCCGAGGTAGCCGGAGAAGAGCTGTGCGCCTCGGACCAGCAGCTCGCCCTCCTCGCCGGGCGGGCACGGGGTGCCGTCGAACGCGATCACCCGCAGCTCGACGCCCGGGGCGGGGCCGCCCTCGGTGACGGTGAGCTCGTCGTCGGTGTCGTCGAGGCGCGCGTGCGTCGCCAGCGGGAACTCGGTCATGCCCCAGCTGGAGAGCACACCACGGCCGCCGAGCTCACGGGCGACCTCGGCATGCAGTCCGGGGGGCTTGGGCGCGCCGCCGCTGAACGCCGCCCGCAGCTTCGGGAAGAGCACCGCGTCCGGGTCCTTCGTGCGGTCGGCGGACTGGGCGGCGATGTACGCCCGCAGGAACGGCAGGGCCGAGCCGAGGAAGGTCGCCCCGAGCGCCGCCATCGTCCGCGGGGACGCCTCGGGGTCGAAGCTGTCGAGCAGCAGCAGCCTCATCCCGGACAGCAGCGACGCGGAGAGCATGACGGCGCCGCCGATGTGGGCGATGGGGAACGCGATCGGGTAGAGATCGGCGGGCGTCGAGGCGACGCCGGAGACGCTGCCGCGCGCCGCGACCGACACCGAGACGTCGGTGTGCAGCACACCCTTCGGGTCCGCGGTGGTACCCGAGGTGGTGTAGATCCAGCGGGCCTCCCCCGGCCCGGCCGGCGGCGCCGGGGGCGGGATCGGCTCGGAGTCGTCGACCATCGGCAGGGCAAGGCGGTCGCCCGCCGCCGTGGCGCCGGGCGCGCCGGCCGCGGCCGCGCGGTGGTCGACGAGCAGCACGTCGATGGCGGGCGCGCCGGTGCCGGCGCGCGCGGCGCTGATCGAGGAGATCATCGCCTCGTGGTCGAAGCCACGCCAGCGCGGCACGGTGACGAACAGCGAGGTCGCCGCCTTCGCGGTGACGTGGGCGACCTCGCGTTCGCGCAGCGTCGGGATGATCGGGTTCTGGGTGGCGCCGACGCGGGCGAGCGCGGCCATGAGCACCGCCGACTCCAGGGTCGTCGGCAGCTGCCAGCTCACCACGGTGCCGACGCCGATCCCGCGCGAGGCGAGCGCCGCGGCGACCCGCTCGGCGGCGCGCCTGAACTGCGCGGCGGTCAGGCTCCGGCCGAGGTCGTCGAGGAGCAGCTCGGTGTCGGGCGTGGCCGCCGCCCGGCGCTCGACCAGCTCCCAGAAGGTGCGCGCGTCCCAGTCGGCCGCGGGCGGACCCGCGTACACGCCATCGGTCCGCGGGCTTTCCGCCGTGCCGCTCACCCGATCAACCGCTTTCTTCTCGCGGGTCAGCCCAGGCGAAGGACCCGCGACGACGGGAAGCCTCGTACGCCCGGTGCCCATGCCAGGGGTCAGGATGCCGCCGACGACGGCCGCCCGCGCGAGGCGGACGACCGTCGGCGGCCGGGATGAAACAGCGTCAGGCAGTGGCCTTCGAGGCCATCTCGGCGAGGGAGATGCCCTCGTGCTTGATCTCGAAGCGGCCCTTGTCGAACGGGCGGATCTCCACATCGTGCCCGGCGACCTCGGCGCGCAGCGCGCCGACAGTGGAGGCCTCCTTCGGCCGGTGCGCGAACGGATCGAAGGAGTACCACCGCATCGCGTTCTCGTAGGACATCTTGTTGATGTCGTCGACCGGCACGCCCGGTGCGGACTTGAGCAGTTCCTCGCCCGGCCACGGCCAGCTGGAGTCCGAGTGCGGGTAGTCGCACTCCCACGCGATGTTGTCGATACCGATCTTGTGGCGCAGCTCGACGCCGACCGGGTCCTCGATGAAGCAGGTGAGGAAGTGTTCCCGGAAGACCTCGCTCGGCAGCTTCCCGCCGAAGTTCTGGCCGGTCCACAGGTGGTGCATGTCGTAGGTCCGGTCGAGGCGCTCGAGGAAGTACGGGATCCACCCGGTGCCGCCCTCGGACAGGGCGATCTTGATCGTCGGGAACTCCTTGAGCACCCGGGACCAGAGCAGGTCGGCCGCGGCGCTGCAGATGTTCATCGGCTGCAGGGTGATCAGGACGTCCATCGGGGCGTCAGGCGCTGTAAACGTGAGCTTGCCGGACGAGCCGAGGTGGATCGAGAGCACCGTGTCGGTGTCGACCAGCGCCTTCCACAGCGGGTCCCAGTACGCGTCGTGGAAGCTGGGGAGGCCCAGGGTCGCCGGGTTCTCGGTGAAGGTGATCGAGTGGCAGCCCTTGGCCGCGAGCCGGTGGACCTCCTTGGCGGCGAGCTCCGGGTCCCACAGGACCGGCAGGCCCATCGGGATGAACCGGCCGGGGTAGGCGCCGCACCACTCGTCGACGTGCCAGTCGTTGTAGGCCTGGACGACCGACAGCGCCAGGTCCTTGTCGTCCGCCGCGGAGAACAGCCGGGCGGAGAAGCCTGGGAACGAGGGGAAGCACATGGAACCGAGCACGCCGGCGGCGCTCATGTCCTTGACGCGCTCGTGGATGTCAAAACAGCCGGGACGCATCTCGTCGAAGGCTGTCGGCTCGACGCCGTACTCCTCCTTCGGCCGGCCGGCCACCGCGTTCAGCCCGACGTTCGGGATGATCGAACCGTTGAACGTCCACACATCGGAGCCGTCCTCGCGGTGGAGGACCTTCGGCGCCGCGTCGGCGAACCTCGCCGGCAGGCGCCCCTGGAACATGTCCGGCGGTTCGACAAGATGGTCGTCGACGCTGATCAGGATGAGGTCTTCCGCGTTCATGCCGAGCCTCCGCTCACAAGCAAGTACGTCAGAGGCAACGTGTCCTCTTGACAACTGATTGCATCCAATATGCCGCCCATCGGCAAGTAGTCCGCATCACATGGGACCAGCCGACGGGCTGACAGTCCAGGCGACCAACGGGCCGGCGGCGGCGACCAGTTCCTGGGTGGCGGTGTAGTCGACCGGTAACTCAAGGACGCGCACACCCGGGGTGGCGAGCGCGTCGACGAGCCATTCCCGGTGCTGGGCGGACGATCGGGGCACGCCGCGCTCGCCCCAGACCTCGACGACGAGCCGGATGCCGAGGCGCCCGGCCCAGTCCAGGCAGGCGGCCGCGACACCAGCGTGAGGCGGGTGGTCGACCACGGCCACGCCGATGCCGTCACCGGCGAGGGCGGCGGACAGCGCGCCGGCGATCGCCACGCCGTCCCGCCCAGCCGCCGGCACCCGGACGCTGCCGAGCCGGACCGTCGAGAACGTCCGGCCGATCCAGTGCGCCGCCGGGCCCGGCTCGGTCCACACGGAGCCGCCCTCGGGCAGGACCGCGGCGAGGTCGGCCGCCGCGCACGCCGGGTTCAACGGCGCGCCGGTGGCCGCGTACAGAGGGCCGGCGACGGCGGCGAGCTCCCGGTAGAGCGCGGGACGCGGGCCGCCCTCGGTGACGGGAACCCGCGCCCGCATCGTCGCCGCGGCGGCCGGCAGGTCGGCGGGGTCGACGATGACCAGCCGCGCGGGGTCGACGCCGGCGGCGGCGAACAGCGCGGGCGCGCACTCGTCGGCGTCCAGCCCGACGGTGACGACCACCGCGTCCGGGTACGCGCCGGCGAGCGCGAGGTCGCGCTCCTGCAGGAACCCGGTGCCGAGGTGATGCGGGCTGTCCCAGCGGAACACGCCCTTGGCGGTGAAGACGTTGAGGACGCCGAGGCCGCCGCGCGCGGCGAGCTCCGCCAGGGCCCGCGCCGCGCCCGCCCGGACGACGCCGTGCCCGGCGAGCACCAGGTCTACTTCCAGCGGCCCCGCGGCGCCCGGCCGGCAAGCCGCGCCCGGCAGCCTCGGGGCGAGGCCCCGGTCCATGAGCGCCGTCGCGGGGGTGCCGGCCACGGGCGGCTCCGGGTCGGCCGTCAGGTCGAAGTCGAGGTGGACCGCCACCGCGCCGGCGCCCGCCTTCCTTGCCCGCGACACGGCGGCCGCGAGCTCCGGCGCCGAGCGGGCGGTCGCCGGCTCGCCGGGGTCCACCCGCCGCGAGAACAGGGTCAGCACGTCGCCGTCCCACAGGGCGCCGAGACCCGCGCCCATCGTTCCCTCGGCCTCGGCGAGCGCGAGCGCGCAGTCGAGGTCCGGCGCGGGCACGGCCCGGATGCCGGGAACCACGCGCCCGGCGCCGCCGCCGCGCGGGCCGCCGGGCATCTCGACCACGTGCCGGAGGCCCTGGCGGCGCAGCCAGTCACCGACCGTCATGCCCCCTCCTCAGCCCTTCCGATGATGAAAGGTATGTTATATACAATCTGCGTGTGACGGCGAACACCACCACGGCGAACACCACCACGGCGAACACCACCACGGCGAACACCAAGGTCTACACCCACGAGTTCATCGACATCCTGGGTACGAACCGGGCGAACTACATCCACCACATGACCGCGAACTGGAGCCCGATCGCCCAGGAGGAGCGCAACCAGCTCTGCTACGGCGTCTGGGGCGTGATCGGCACGACGGGGCGCTGGCCGCAGGTGATCAACATGTGGGAGGAGGACGGCTTCGACGGTCTCGCCGCCGGTCTCGAGCACGAGACGAAGTCCGCCGCCTTCCAGGACCCGAAGCTCGCGAAGTGGTGGCAGGAGGCGTCCGGCTACCGCAGCGGCGGCCTTGACCGGATCGTCGTCCCGGCGCCCTGGGCACCGACCATCGAGCAGCTGTGCGCAGACGGCGTGCGCGGCGACGTGTACGCGCACGAGCTGGTCAAGGTCCCGCGCGGAACCGCCAGCGACTTCCTGGAGATCGCCGCCGACGAGGCGGCGCCGGTGTACGCGTCGTTCGGATGGAAGCTCGTCGGCGCGTTCCGCACCGCGCTGGCCGACGATTCCGAGTGCCTGCTGCTGTGGGCCATCGAGAGCATGCAGGCCTGGGCGGAACTCGAGAAGGCGGCCACCTTCGGTGGCGAGGCGGTGAACCGCTGGAGCAAGCGGCTGCGCGAGGTCAGCGAGTCGTCCGGCCGTTTCCTGATGCGCGACGCGCCGCTGTCGCCGATGCGCATCGGGCGCCAGCCCAGCCGCGCCGACCGTCACGAGGGCTGGACGGACCTGTAGGCACCGGTCCGCGAACAGCACGGGCAGCGCAAGCAGGCTGTAGGCACGGATCCCGCGAACGTCGCGGGATCCGTAGGCGTCGCGGGATCCGTAGGCGTCGAGGAAGGCGTTCGGGAGGTCTACGTGAGCGTGCCATTCAGCGAGGAACGCGAGCAGTTGCGTGGGGTGGTGCGCGAGTTCCTCGCGGACGTCGCGGGCGAGGAGGCGGTGCGCGCGGCCATGGCCACGCCCGCCGGCTGGGACCCGGCCGTGTGGCGCGGCCTGGCCGAGGACCTCGGCGTACTGGGCCTGGGCATACCGGAGGAGCTCGGCGGCGTCGGCTATGGCTTCGCCGAGATCGGCGTCGTCTTCGAGGAGAGCGGCGCCGCGCTGCTCTGCGCGCCCCACCTGGCCACGGTCGCAGCCGCGCAGGCGCTGCTCGCCACCGGCGACGACGCCGCGGCGGCCGACCTGCTGCCGCGGGTCGCGTCCGGGACCGTCGCGACGCTCGCGGTCACCGAGGCCGACGGCCGCTGGGAGGAGTCGTCGGTGACGGCGACGGCCGAGCACGGCGCCGACGGCTGGCGGCTGACGGGCACCAAGATGTTCGTGCTGGACGGCGCCACCGCCGAGCTGGTGCTGGTCGCCGCCCGCACCGGCGGCGGGGTGAGCCTCTTCGCGGTCGACGGCGCCGCGGACGGCCTGCGCCGCACCGGCCTCGCGACCCTGGACCAGACCCGCCGGCAGGCGCGCCTCGACCTCGCCGGCGTGCCCGGGCGGCTCGTCGGCGCGGAGGGGGCCGCCTGGCCCGCCATCGAGCGGGCGCTGCGGCTGGCGATCGTGGCGCTGGCCGCCGAGCAGGTCGGCGGCGCGAGCCGGACGCTGGACATGGCCGTCGAGTACGCCAAGACCCGCGTCCAGTTCGG
Organism: Pseudofrankia coriaricola; assembly: GCF_032027725.1. Lineage (NCBI taxonomy): Bacteria > Bacillati > Actinomycetota > Actinomycetes > Frankiales > Frankiaceae > Pseudofrankia > Pseudofrankia coriaricola. The sequence continues at coordinate 143,542 of NZ_JASNFO010000032.1, forward strand.
CCGGCCGATCGGATCGTTCCAGGCGATCAAGCACAAGTGCGCGGACGTCCTCGTCGAGGTCGAGTCGGCCCGCTCGGCGGCCTACGCCGCCGCCGCGGCGGCGCAGCGGCCCGACGACCCGGAGCTCGCGCTGGTCTCGAGCCTCGCCAAGGCCTACTGCTCCGACGCGTATGTGCACGCCGCCGCCGAGAACATCCAGATCCACGGCGGCATCGGCTTCACCTGGGAGCACCCGGCCCACCTCTATTTCAAACGGGCGAAGAGCTCGCGGGTGCTGTTCGGCGACCCGGTGCACCACCGGGAGCTGCTGGCCCGTCAGCTGTAGCCGACGGGCGGGCCTCGCGTGCCGCCTCAGCCGCCCTGACACGGCCGCCTCAGCCGCCCTGACGCTGGCCCGGTCTGGGCCTCAGCCGCCCTGACGCTGGCGGTCCGCCTCGGCGGTCCTGGCGGCCTTCGCCGCGCGCAGGCTGTCGCGCAGGGCGCGGACGTGGTCGGCGAAACCGGGCCGGCCGACCGACCACTCCTGAGCGGCCAGCTCCAGCTCGACCGCGTCGTCAGACGACGTGACCGCGAGGCTCGCCCGCAGCGTCTCCTTCGTACGCGCCACCAGGTCACGCTGGCGGCCCCCGGCGCGGGCGGCCAGCGCGCACGCCCGGTCCATCAGCTCGCCGTCCGGCACGCAGCGCCAGGCGAGCCCGGCGGCCGCCGCCTCCTCACCGGTGAGCCGGTCGCCGCACAGCACCAGCGCCGCGGCGCCCTGCGGCCCGACCCGATGAGCCAGCCGCCACAGATGGCCGCCGCCGGGGTGAATACCGACGTCGAGGAAGCGGGGGTCGAACGTCGCCGACGGCGACGCCAGCACGACGTCGCAGGCCAGCGGCAGGTTCACCCCGGCGCCGATGGCCGGGCCGCCGACGGCCGCGACCGTCGGCACCGGGGCGTTCGCGATGGCGAGCATCCCGGCGTACACGTCGCGCAGCGGCGCCTTCGGGGTGATCAGATCGTCCAGGTTCCCGCCCGCGGAGAACACCGGCGGGCTCGCGGCCAGCACGATCGCACCCACGCCCGCCCCCAGCACCGCCGCGACCGCGGCGGCAAGGGCGTCGGAGAGTTCCAGCGACAGCGCGTTGCGGTGCGCCGGGTCGTCGAGCGTCAGCACCGCATAGCCGTCCCGGAGCTCGGTCGCGACCAGCGGCCGCTGTACCGCCGGTTCGTGCGCCGCCGGATCCGGGGCGTGCTGGGTTCCTGCCGTCACGGCAACCTCCGACGAACTCGGTCGGGTGGGGCATCGGCGCGGGGCCGGCGGGGCCCCGGCGGTCAGAGCGGCAGTTTCCCTTCCGCGTCGAGCAGGTCGCCTTCGGCGGCGCGCTGGCCCAGGTGGCCCAGGGTCGAGGCGTCCAGCGGCGCGCTCGCCGGGTTGAAGGTGACGTCGTCGACGGCGATCTTCGGGTGCGCGAGCGCGAACGCGGTCAGCTCGGCGACGGCGACACCCACGTCGTCGACGTGCATGAATTCGGCGGTGACGACGCCGGTGCCGGCCCACTTCGGCAGGACCTCGCTGAGTACGTCACCGGAGAAGTCGCGGTGGATGTCGGTCGGCGTGGTCGCGCCGATGGTCAGCCGGAGGAAGCGGTGCTCGGGGTGTTCCAGCCGCCAGGTGCGGACCGTGTGCTCCAGGGCGGCCTTGGTGGCACCGTAGGCGCCGAGGCCCTGCAGCGGCTGGGCGACGTTGGCCGAGGAGACATAGAGGAACAGGCCGGGCTCGGTCCGCGCCTTCACGGCCGCGGCGGTGACCAGTGCCGGGCCGACGACGTTGGTGGCGAACGCGCTCCCCCAGGACTCGGCGGTCAGCCTGGCCATCAGCTCCAACGGGGAGACACCTACCGGGAAGAGCACCGCGTCCAAGCCGCCGAGTGTCGCCGTCGCGGTCTCGACGATCCGGGCGCAGTCGTCCTCGCGGTGCAGATCCGCGGGGATCGCGACACCGCCGCCGGCCGTGGAGACAACCTCGTCGAGCTGGGCGGCGCGCCGGCCGACGACGGCGATCTCACCGCCGCGCGCGGCGATCGCGAGAGCGGTCGAACGGCCGACACCGGACGAAGCCCCGACGACCAGGATCCGACGGCCCTTCAGATCGATCTCGATACCCATGCGGCGCGCTCCCTGAGCTGGCGGACGACGGCGTCAGATCGGATACTATATCCAACCACGATCTTGCCTGTCCATCCAGATATCCAGCCATCCAGCCGTCGCACCGACCCGTGTCGTCACGACATCCGGCCGTCGCAACGACGCGGGGCGGTGCCCGGCACGGTCGGTTCGTTCTACCGTGCCGGGCACCGCCCCGGGCCGTACTGCCCGCGCGCCGTCAGATCGCGCGTTCGCCCTTGAGCATCGAGCCGGCGTCGAGCCGGAGGTTGATGCCGGTCATGTAGCGGGAGTCCTCGCTGGCCAGGAACAGCACCAGGGCCGACACGTCTCCCGGCTCGATGTACGGGATCGGCATCGGCTGCATCCCGGGGAAGACCGCCTCCGCGTCCTCGCGGGTCGGGGTCTTGCCCTGGGCGACGAGGTCGGGACGGAACGAGCGGTAGATGTCGTCGTTCTGCAGCAGGCGGGTGTTGACGTTGGTCGGGTGAACCGCGTTCAGCCGGATGTTGTGCGGCGCCAGCTGCAGCGCGAGCGTCTCGACGTACTGGAAAACCAGCCGCTTGGCGAACGAGTACGCCACGCCGCCCGTCTTGCCCATTGCCTCGGTGGTGTTCTTCATCAGCCCGGCGGTGGAGCCGGTGATGATGATGGAGGCACCGGCCTGCAGGTGCGGGGCGACGACGGCGACCGTGTTGTGCGCACCGACGAAGTCGACGTCCATGCCGTCGATGAAGCCCTCGATGAGGGTGTTGTCGTTCATCGGCAGGATGCCGGCGTTCGCGCAGACGATGTCGACCCTGCCGAAGCGGGCGATGCCCTGGTCGAGCGCGGCCTTCAGCTGCTCCTTGATCCGCACGTCGGCCTTGACGGCGACGATGCCGCGGCCGAGCGCCTCGACCTCCTTGACGGTCTGCGCCAGATCCTCGGCGCTCGCCATCTCGTAGTTGACGGACGGGATGTCCTCGCAGATGTCGACCGCGATGATGTCCGCACCCTCGCTGGCGAGCTTGATGGCGTGACTACGCCCCTGCCCCCGCCCGGCGCCGGTGATGAAGGCGACCTTGCCGTCCAGCTTGCCCATGTATCTCTTCCTCCTCAATCGCGATCTACGTCGCGATCGTGGCCTGGGACGCGATCGTGGCGGCTGCGCCTACGACGCCGGTCGTCATCGTAGTTCTCTGGCGGGGAGAGACGCATTCCATAGCAGTCCGATACACGAAGATGAAAGACCTGCCAGACGCGGCCAAGCAACCTGTGCTACGGGATGCGGACCACCTGTGCCGCCCAGGTGAGGCCGGCGCCGTAACCGACGAGCAGCGCCAGGTCACCGGCCCGCACCGCCCTGGCGCGGCGCAGCCGGTGCAGGGCCAACGGGATGGAGGCGGCCGAGGTGTTGCCCGCCCCGGCACCGTCACGCGCGACCACGGCCCTGACCGCGCCGAGCTTCTCGGCGACGGTGTCGACAATACGGAGGTTGGCCTGGTGCGGCACGACGGCCGCCAGGTCGGCCGGAGCGACACCCGCACGCTCGCAGGCGTCGAGCGCGATCTTGTGGACGGTCTCGATGGCCCAGCGGAAGACAGCGGGTCCTTCCATCCGCATCCATTGGTTCTCCGGCTCGACCCGGATGAGCGAAGCGCGGGAGCCGTCGCTCCCCCACGTCACCGGGCCGATCGCGGCCGGCTCCCCGGCCGCGCCCGCGGCGGCCGGCCCGATGACGACCGCGCCGGCGCCATCCCCGAAGATGATCGAAGTGCCCAAGTCGGCCGGGTCGACGTAGTCGGTCATCCGCTCGGCGCCGACGACGACGGCGTGGCGGGCGGTGCCGGCGCGCACCGAGTCGGACGCCGCCGCGACGGCGTAGCAGAAACCGGCGCAGACCGCGTTGAGATCGACGGTCGCCACGCCGGGCACGCCAAGGCCGCTCGCGACGTCGGCGGCGACAACGCCGGTGCGCGGCGGGGAGCTGCAGGTCGCGACCATCACCAGGTCGACCGCTCCGGCGGGCAGCCCACTGTCGTCGAGGGCGTCGCGCGCCGCGGCGAGCGCCATCGCGCCCACGGTCTCGTCCGCGGCGGCGACCCCCCGGGCCGCGAAGCCGGTCCGCGCCTCGACCCACTGCGCGGTACGGCCGAACCTTCCGCCCACCTCGTCGCTGGTCAGCCGGCCCGCGGGCCGGTAGGCGCCGGTACCCAGCAACCGCGCCCCGCCGACCGCCGGCCGGGCGCCGCGCGAACCCACGGACCTCGGGACCGGCACGGACACTCCCGCCGCGGTGGCCGCGCCCGCGATGGGAGAGAAGCCGCTGAGCACTGGGGTTTCGACGACTGTCATGGACTCCGTACTCCTCACGCCGACCTTCGACGACATCCGCCAGTGGCCGCGCACGTCATGCGGCCAAGGGGTGCCATGAACAGCGTCGAACTGTTTTTCGACATAGCAGGAACCAACGTCTCGTTAGCAATGGATCGATGGGCGATACCAATCCCCACGGACTGGTCCGCACGGCCTCGTGGCGCGCCTTAAAGGTGCGGCCGGTACGCGTCCAGCCCGCCTTCGGTGACGCCAGCGAAAACACAAAATAAATCGCGGATGGATAGCGTACCGGCGCGGCGGGCGATGCCGCCAGGGCGGGTCGAGGCCGAGGCGTTCGACCCTCCGGATCCGCCGAAACGGTCCCCGCACCGGCTGCCGGCTGCCGGCTGCCGGCAAGGAGAACGATCGGCTGGCGGCACCGCGCGATACCGGCTGGGTGGACCGGGCGGCCGAGCCCTCCCGCCAGGCGTGGCGTGGATCGTGGTCGAGCGCCCCGCGTGGCCGTAATGGAAGTCGCTACGGGCTGGCGGGACCCGGACGTCATGCGGCCTGTTCCACGCCGCGGTCATGCGGCTGCGCGGCCTCCACGCCGACCACAGCCATGCGAGTGAACGCACACTCTGTGAGTGCACCCTTCCGGGGAGTCGCGGAGCTCGGCAAAGCTTGACTCCGACATCGAAGAATGTAACCTTCGTCACACCCCGTCGGCCGACGTGAAGCAGGCGGCATGCCACTGACCCCGGCAACCGGCTCGACTAAGGAGCAATGTCGGTGAGAAGGCGCGCGACCTGGACCCATTCCGAACTTCCCGAAAGTACTGTCGCGTTCTTACGTTAACGGTCGGCCGATGAGGCTGGCGCGGAGGAATTAGCGTGCTTCAGTACATCTTGGCTGGCTTGGCGCTCGGCTCCATCTATGCGATCGCGTCGGCGGCGCTGGTGGTCACCTATGTCTCGGCTGGCGTCTTCAACTTCGCCTTCGGCTCGATGGCCTACGTCGTCGCCCGGTTCTACTACTGGCTCAACTCTCAGCATGGAATGTCGACGGTGTCGGCCGGCCTGCTGGCGATCCTCGTGCTGGCACCGCTGCTAGGCGTCGTGCTCTACGCCGTGCTGTTCCGGTTCATCCGGAACTCCTCGACGCTCGTCAAGATTGTCGCGACGATCGGCCTGTCGGTGGCGTTGCCCCCGATCAGCGACCTGATTTTCGGCAACCAGGCGATCACGTCCGCGCCGGGCCTGGCGTCACTGAACGACGAGCCCTTCCACATTCTTGGGACGGTGGTGACCACCGACCAGGTGATCACCTACGGGTTCCTCCTCTTCGTGGTCGCCGCGGGCACGGTGGTGCTGCGGCTGACGGACGTGGGCCTGAAGGTGCGGGCGATGGTCGACTCGGAGGCGATGTCCTCGCTGTCGGGCACCCACCCGGGCCGGGTCTCGCTGGGGGTGTGGGCGGTCAGTTCGACGCTGGCCGGGCTCGCCGGTGTTCTGGTCGCTCCGACGGACGGCCTGTCTCCGGGTGGGATGACGGCGCTGATGTCGGCGGCGATCGCCGCGGTGGTGGCCGCGCGGCTGCGTTCGCTGCCTGGCGCGGTGGTCGCGGCGCTGGCGATGGGCGTCATCACCGACGTGATCCAGAAGTACCTGCCCACGAACAGTTCGCTGACCGCGGCGATCGTGCCCAGCGTCCCGTTCGCGTTCATGGTGGTCTTCCTGATCTTCTACGTTGTCCGGTCGGGGTCGGTCGACGAGGACGCCGGCGCGGGCGGCCCGCTCGACCAGGCGATCCGGCCCGCGTCGCAGGATTCGGCGGCCACCGCGGCGGCCGCCTACGCCGCCCCCTGGGAGAAGTGGCTCGGGCTGGTCCCTTTGGTCGTCGTGGCGTTCGTGCCGCTGATGTTCAGGGGCTCGCCGTACTGGCTGGGGCTGACGGCGCTCGGGCTGTGTTACGGCATCACCTATCTGACGTTCACCGTCGCCACCGGAGAAGGCGGGATGCTGTGGCTCTCGCAGATCGTCTTCGCCGGTGCGGGAGCGCTCGGCGCCGCCCAGTTCGCGACGAACGCCCACCTGCCCGTGCTGTTGGCGATCGTCCTGGCGGGGCTCATCGCGGCCGCCGCCGGCGCGGTCCTCGGGCTGCTCACGATCCGGCTCGGTGATCTCTATGTGGGTCTGGCGACGCTGACGTTCGGGCTGCTGGTCGAGACGCTGGTCTTCACCCGCGGCCGTTTCCTGCAGGGCGGGCTCGGGGTCATCATCGAACGCCCCGGCTGGGCCGTCGACGACCTGACGTTCGCCTACCTGGCGTTGGGGGTGTTCGCGGTCCTGGCGGCGTTGACCCTGAACCTGCGCCGCTCGACGAGTGGGCTCGCGCTGCGCGGGGTGCGGGACAGCGCGCCGGCGGCGCGGACGCTGGGCCTGTCCGTGGTGCAGGTGAAGGTCATCGTCGGCGCGCTGGCGGCGTTCGTCGCCGCGGTGGGTGGTGCGTTCGTCGCGATGTACCAGATGACGGCCCAGCCGACGTCCTGGGCGACCTATGCCGGCCTGGTGTGGCTCGCGGTGGTGGTGACCCTCGGGGTCCGGTCGATCTCCGCCGCCCTGCTCGCCGGGCTGTCGTTCACCCTGATGCAGGGAGTGCTGCAGAGCTACGCCCCGGCCCGGCTGACCTCGCTGCTGCCGATCCTGTTCGGCCTCGGCGCGATCGGGGTCGCGCGCAACCCCGAAGGCGCGGTCCCGCAGGCCGGACGCCAGCTGCGCGGGCTGCTGACCGGGGCGCTGTCACGCATCGCGAAGCCGTCGTCGCCCGCCACGCCCGCGCTGGCCGGGATGGACGTTGGGACCGGCGCGCCCCCGCCGGTCGTGGCCGAAGCATCCGTTGCCCACGTCGGCGGCCCGGCTCGGGAAGCGGCCGCCGCGACGACGAAGGCGGAACCATGACCGGCGGCCCGGTGACGACGGACGGCACGACGACCCAGACCCAGACCGACGCCGAGGCCGCGCAGCTGGCGCGGGGCGCCGTGGCGCCTTTACCCGCTGGCCCGTCGGAGGCGCCACGGCTGGCCTGCGTCGGCGTCACGATGCGGTTCGGCGGTCTCGTCGCCGTCGACGACGTCGGCCTTTCCGTCCCACCCGGTCAGATCGTCGGGCTGGTCGGGCCGAACGGCGCGGGGAAGAGCACCCTGTTCGCGGTGGTGTCCGGGCTGCTGCGCCCGACCCGCGGGCAGGTACTGCTCGACGGCGTGGACGTCACCGGCGCCAGCGCGCAGGCGCGGGCTGCCCGGGGGCTGGCGCGCACGTTCCAGCACCCCGAGCTGTTCACCAGCCTCACCGTCCGCGACCATCTCGTGCTCGCCCACCGGGTCCGCAACGCCAGGCGACGGGTCTGGTCCGACCTGTTCACCGTCGGCAGCCTGCACCGGCCGCGGGCGGCCGAGACCGACGACGTCGACGGCCTGCTGGAGCTGCTCGGGCTCACCGACGTCGCCCACCACCCGGCCATGGGGCTGCCGCTGGGAACCGCCCGGCTCGTCGAGCTGGGCCGCGCGCTCGCGACGTCCCCGACCGTGCTCCTGCTGGACGAGCCCTCCTCCGGACTGGACTCGGCGGAGACCGAGCAGCTCGAACGCGTGCTGCGGCGCGCCACCCGCGAGCGCGGCATCTCCGCCCTGCTGGTGGAGCACGACGTCGAACTCGTGATGCGCCTGTCCAGCACCATCTACGTCCTCGACTTCGGGAAGCTGATCGCCAGCGGCACCCCCGAACAAGTCCGGGCGGACCCCACGGTCCAGGCCGCCTATCTCGGCGAGGAGCTGGCAGACACCCGGGACACCACGGACACCACGGACACCACGAGTGCCGTGGGTGCTGGGGAGGCCGCGGACGAAGCCGACGCGGCGGAGGCCGGGGACGCGGTCGACGCGTCTCGGGAGCGTGCAGCGGACGGCGACGGCCCGGCCGGTCCGGCCGCCGTCGCCCAGGCGAGCGCCCCGGGGCCGGCCCTGGCCACGGCCCGTCCCGATGCTGGCGACCGCGACGCGGCCCTGGGCGCCGGCCCGGCGGGTGGCGCGCTGCTGACCGTCGACGGGCTGGCGGTGCGCTACGGCGAGGCGCTCGCGCTCGGCGGCGTCTCCTTCACCATGGGCACCGGCACGGCGCTGGCCATCCTGGGCGCGAACGGCGCGGGGAAGAGCAGCCTGGCCCGCGCCGTCTCGGGGCTGGTCCCTCCGTCCGCCGGCCGGGTCGTCTTCGACGGCCAGGACATCAGCGCCTGGCGGCCCCACCGCATCCGCCGCGCCGCCCTGGTCCACCTGCCCGAAGGACGGGGAGTCTTTCGCGGCCTCACGGTCATCGACAACCTGCGGATGGCCGCCGGGGCGTCCGGTGGGCGGCGGGCCCGGCGTGAGGCGGTGGACCTGGCGCTGGAGATCTTCCCGATCTTCGCGTCCCGGCGCCGCCAGGTCGCGGGGCTGCTCTCCGGCGGAGAGCAGCAGATGCTCTCCCTCGCCCGGGCCCTGGCCACCTCACCGAAACTGGTGATCGCCGACGAGATGTCGCTGGGACTCGCCCCGAAAATGGTCGACCAGGTCTTCGACGGCCTCGCCCGGGCCCGCCAGGCCGGCGTCACCGTGATCATGATCGAGCAGTACGTCCACCGCGCGCTGGACTTCGCCGACGAGTGCCTGGTCCTGCAACGCGGCACGGTGGCCTGGCAGGGACCCACCACCGACGCCCGCGGCGAGGTCCTGCGCCACTACCTCGGCGACGCGACGGCCGCCGACACCTAGATCGGAACGGCGGCCGCGCCCCCGTGGCCTCGACCGGCCGCTCCGCCCGGCCACGCCGGACGCCGACAACGCCGACAGCGCAGACAGCGCCGACAGCGCCGGTGCACGGCGGCGCCGGACGGGTGTCCCGGATCCTTCTCCTCCAAACGACAAGCCAGAACGCATCCGCGACCCACCACCGATGCACGGGGAGCAAAAATGATCCGCGGGAGAAAGCGAATTCTCGGCGTCGCGGTGGCCGGTGCCACCGCCCTGCTCGTCGCGGCGGCCGGCTGCGGCGGCTCGTCCGGGTCGGACGGGGGCGGCGGCGGGAACGCGAACGCCCCAGCCGGCAACAAGACAATTACGGTCGGAATATTAACCGACGTCACCGGCGCGGCCGCCTCTGGCAACAAGACCAGTGTCGACGGCGTCAAGGCCGGGGTGGTGTACGCGGCGCGGAACGGCTACACCATCAAGTACGTCGTGGGCGACACGATGACCACGCCGGACGGCGCGCTCTCGGCCGCGCAGAAGATGGTCACCCAGGACCACGTGCTGGTCGTGATCGCACACTCGGCCCTGGCCTTCACGGCGGCGAACTACCTGACCGCCCACAAGGTCCCGGTGGTCGGCATGGCCGAGGACGGCCCCGAGTGGATCACGGCGAAGAACATGTTCTCCGTCGTCGGGGCGCTGCAGCAGACCAAGGTCGCGACGACCATCGGCAAGTTCTTCAAGCTGCAGGGCGTCACCAACCTCGCGTCGATTGGCTACTCGGTCTCGCCGCTGTCCTCGGAGGCCGCCCTCTCGGCCGGGGAGTCGGCCAAGGCCGCGGGCGTCAAGGTCGGCTACCTCAACGCCAAGTTCCCGTTCGGCAGCACCGACGTCGGCCCGACCGTGCTGGCCATGAAGCAGGCCGGGATCGACGCGTTCACCGCGTCGGTCGACCCGAACACCTCCTTCGCCCTGATCACCGGGCTGCGCCAGCAGGGCGTCGACATCAAGGTCGCGCTGCTGCCCGCTGGATACGGCGGTGACCTAGAGCAGGCCGGCCCCGGCGCGCTCAACGCCGCGCAGAACGTCTACTTCACCCTCGGCTACGAGCCCGTCGAGCTGCAGACGGCCGCCACCAAGCAGTTCCAGAGCGACCTCAAGGCCGCCGGCGTCACCGTCGTGCCCTCCTACGCCACGTACAACGGGTACGCGGCCATCGGCCTGCTCGTCCGCGGGCTCAAGGGGGCCGGCGCCAACCCGACCCAGGCGTCGCTCATCACCTCGCTGTCGGGCATCCACGACTGGGACGGCCTGGGCCTGTTCGGCGGGCGCAAGGTCGACATCAACGACCGCGAGAACATCGTGGGCGGGGCGGGCAACTGCACCTGGATCACGAAGCTGGAGGGCGACAAGTTCACCCTCGTCAAGGGCGCCGACCCGATCTGTGGCGACGTGATCCCGGGCGTCACCGTGGCGCCGCAGTCCTGATCCGCGGACGGGCCCGGTAACAGGACCCGGGACAGTCGGGCTCGGCCGCCGGGGGGCGGCCGAGCCCGATCTGTGTGCCGAGACGCCATCCCTCGGGACGCGCGACCCGGGACTGGCGAACCGCGGGACGGCGGCAATGTCGAGCCGGCTTGCCGCGGCGTTCCGGGGGATGACGAGGACAACAGCGTTCAGCGATGGCGACGGCGTCTTGGTATTTCCTGCGCCGGCCGCCGGTCCTGTCGGCGGTATGCACCGCCAAAAAGGCAGTCGCAAGCGCTAGAAAAGCGCAATACAAAAGAAAAGCCAGCGTGGTCGTGGGCGGATGCCGGAAAGTCGGCGGGCATACCCGCGGAAAACCCTGGCGGCGCCTTGCCCTGATCTCGGAATTGTTTATCCTGCACAGGTGGGCAATCGCGTGGCGAGATGGGACGGCGACGAGCACGGCGTGCGCGCCGGGCACCTCGTCGAGGTGGTCGCGTTGCCGCTGGCGCTGCCGCCGGTGTCGGCCATGCGGGCCGCGCACTCGACGGAGCCGGCACGGGTGTTCGCCGGGGCCGTCGACACCTGGCTGCGGGCGGGCGGCTGGCGGCTCGGCAGCCGGGGCGCGGGCTCGGTGGCCCTGCGCGGCGGTGAGGAGGGCGAGCCGGGCTGGCTGAAGGACGCCTGGGAGAACGAGGTACGCGCGCGGAACTGGCCGCCCGGCGCGGTGCGAACCCTGCTCGTCGTCACCTACGACGAGACGCGGCTCTACTGGTGGGCAAGCGGCGAGGCCCGCGACCTCGACCTGAGCTGACCCGCGAGACCCGGCGGCCGTGGGATGCGGCGGCGGTCAAGGTCGCGGGGCCGCCCGCCAGGCATGACGACCTCCAGGGCACGTCCGCGCCGTGAAAGGATCTGGTCGACCGCATCGCTGGTGGCCGCGGCGGGCGCACGGAAGAGCTCCGTCGCCCCGGCCCAAGTGGTACGCACAAGGAGCGACGTGTCCGAGACGGCCGAGAACCTCATGGAGAACGTGACCGGTCAGCCACCGCGTGACCGGTCACGGCGTCGCCGGTCGGGACGCGACCCTGCCGGGCGCACCCAGATCCTCGACGCGGCCGTCGCGTGCATCCTCGAGCTGGGCTTCTACCGGGCGAGCACCAACGAGATCGCCCGGCGCGCGAACCTGAGCTGGGGGGCGATCCAGTACTACTTCGGCTCGCGCGAGTCGCTGATGCTCGCCGCCGTCGACGAGCTCAACCGCCGGTTCATCGCCTCGATAGCCCAGCGCCACATCGAGGGCGACACGCTCGAGGAGCGCATCGAGTCGCTCTACGAGCTTCTCGCGCAGTACTACGGCGCGCCGAGCTACCTGGCCCGGCTACAGATCATGCTGAACCTGCAGAGCGACCCGGACACCTCGGCCGCCGCGACGGCGGCCCTGACCGACATCTCGGGGCGGGTCGCCGATCAGATCCGGCGGCTTGTCGAGGAGACGCTCGGGCCCGGCTCCGACCGGGCCCAGGGCAGCGCCCTCTTCCACGCCATCCGCGGCTTCGTGCTCAGCCGGCAGCTCTCCGAGTCCGTCGACCCGGAGCAGGGCCGGCACGACGACGTGGTCCGCAAGATCTTCCTCGCGAGCATCGTCGCCGCGGAGCGGCGCGCCCACTAGGCCACAGCGGCACCACCAGCCGCCGCCCGGTCACCGGCCGCGCGACGTCGGCAACAGCGCCCAGCTCACCGCGGAGGCGTTCCGCACCGTCCCGACATCGGGGCGGCGCACGCGACGCCGTGACCCGCCCCGGCCTGACGAATGGCCCGGAACGCCGCGGGCCAGCCGACATCCGAATTTGCCGCCCATATATTTGACGGCGACGTCGAAATCATTTTTGTGTGGCCGGGACATGCCCGAATAGCCGCCCACGGCCGGGACACCCCACCCCACCGAAAAGGGCCGGAACAGGAACGGTAGCGTGCGCAACATCACGATCGCTATGTGACCCCACTCCGTTCTGGTTCGGACAGGAGACGAAGACGTCATGAAAGGTCAGCACTTACGCGGGCGGACGGTCGCCGCGGCGGCCGCCACACTGCTCGGGCTGTCCGCCGCGGCGGGCTGCGCATCCGCCTCGTCCTCACCCGGCTCGACGGACGCCGCTGACAGCTCCTGCCCGTCGCCGGGTGTGACCAGCAAGACCATAAAGCTCGGACTCATCTACCCGGACACCGGCGGCGTGGTCTCCGCCGCGTTCCATTCGGCGCGCAGCGCCATCGAGGCGCGGGTGGACCTGCAGAACGCGAAGGGCGGTGTACATGGACGGCAGGTCGTCCTCGAGTGGCGCGACGACGAGTCGACCCCCGAGGCGTTCTCGCGGGCGGCGCACGACCTCCTCGACAACGAGCACGTCTTCGGCCTCATCGCGCAGTCCATCGTCATCGGGCCGTCGGCCGAATGGATGGACAAGGCCGGCGTGCCGGTGGTCGGCGTGGCCGCCGACAAGTCCTGGACCGAAGGCCACGACAACATGTTCAACTTCGGCTCGCTGTTCAACGAGGGAAAACCGGTCTCGACGTTCGGCGAGTACGTGAAGAAGCAGGGCGGGACGAAGGCCTACCTCGTCGTCGACCAGTCCTCGCCGGCGTCACACAGCCTGGCGGTGCAGTTCGCCCCCAGCCTCACGTCCCAGGGCGTGAGCGTCGTCGGCACGAGCGACTACAGCGAGTCCGTCTCCAGCCCCGCCAAGGTGGTCGACGGCCTCAGGAGAACCGGCGCCGACGCGCTGATCGGCACGATGCAGCCGGAACCCTACATCGACATCCTCGCGGCGGCGAAGGCGGCCGGCATCAGGCTCAAGGTGGCGCTGGTCAGCGCCGGCTACGGCACCCAGTTGCTCTCCACCAGGGGCCGGGATATGGCCGGCATGTCGGTCATCACTGGCTACCAGTCGTTCCAGCAGAACTCCCCCACGATGCGCGCCTACCACGACGCCATGGCCGCCTACGCCCCGGAGCTCCCCGACCCGGACGAGGAGGTCGCGCTCGCCTCCTACGTGACGGCCGACGAGATGCTGCTCGGCCTCGACCGCGCCGGGCAGTGCCCCACCCGCGAGGCGTTCATCCAGAACCTGCGCCAGGTGCACGACTACTCCGCCGGCGGGCTGATCGCGCCCGTGGACCTCAACGAGCCGGAGGCACCGGCCAAGTGCTTCAACTTCCTGCGGGTGAACGCGGCGGGCGACGCCTTCGAGGTGGTGCCCGGCGGCAACGGCCCCGCGGGGTTCTGGTGCGGCACCGCGCTGGGCTCGGGCGGCGCCCGCAAGTGAGCTGTCGCGTCCAGTGACCAACCGCGGCTGGCCGGCCGCCCGACCCCGCCGGGCGGCCGGCCACCGCCGACGATCTTCGTGGCCGTCCCGGTCGTCACTTCATGAAGTACGCCCCGGCTGGCTGACGGCCTGCCCGGACGTGATGCTCTTCGTCCTCCCGGACGCCCACCACAACAGCAATGTGGCCCCCGACCCGCGTCGCCTTGTGGACCGCGTCGTGGCCTGGGCGGCGAGCCTGCGCCAGCCGGCCACACGCCTCTGACACCCGGGGCCTCCACGTAACCCGCGCGCCCGCGACTCAAGGAAGATATGATTGTAGACAATATACATAATCTTGGTGCAGCTCATGACGGCGACACACAAGCTCATGACGGCGACACACAAAGGAGGCCCGAGCGATGGCGACGTCGCGTCCTCGGCTCGCGATCGGCCTGCCCGTCGGGGAGTCGATGTTCAAGGCCGACGAGCAACACAAGGTCATCGATCTGTGCCGCGCCGCCGACGACGCCGGCGTCGACACTCTCGTGCAGAGCGACCACGTGATCATGGGCGAACGAACGGACCGGTACCCGTTCGGGACGTTCAACTTCCCGAACGGCTCGCCCTGGCTGGAGCCGCTCACGCTGTTGTCGGTCGTCGCTGGGGCGACGTCGCGGGTGCGGCTGTCGACCGGCGTCCTCATCGCGGGGCTGCGCCGCGCCCCGATGCTCGCCAAGATCTGCGCGACGCTGGACGCGCTCAGCCTGGGCCGCCTCGAGATCGGCGTCGGTACCGGCTGGCAGCCCGAGGAGTACGAGACCCTCGACCTCGACTTCGACAACCGGGCGCAGATCCTCGACGACACGATCGCCGCCTGCCGGGCACTGTGGGCTCCCGGCGGCGGCACCGCCGTGGACCTGCCGACGGTCAGCTTCGAGAAGATCTGGTGCGACCCGAAGCCGGTCCAGCGGAACGGGCCGGCGGTCCTGTTCAGCGGCCCGCTGACCAGGCGCAACCTGCGCCGTATCACCGAGCTGGGCGACGGCTGGATTCCGATCATGGGCGAGTCGCCCGAGGGCGTGGCGGCCGGGGTCGGGAAGATCCGCGAGGCCTGGGCCGCCGCGGGCCGCGGCGACGCCGTCCCGCGCGTGCGCCACACCCTGCCACTGGTCCGCGGCGAGGGCCGCGCGCTCGACCTGGACCGGACGCTGGCCGGCGCGGCGGCGATGGCCGAGATCGGTGTCACCGAGGTCTCGCTGCCGGCCGCGGCGTTCGTCCGCGACCACGCCGAGGCGGCCGCCTGGGTCGGCGACCTAGGCCAGCGCTGGGAGAAGCTGTGGAGCTGAACGAGCTGAACGCGGCCGGAAGGACACGCCCCGCCGGGCTGCTCCCCGCCGGCCGCTCGGCCGGCGACCCGGCCGACCGGCTCGCGCTGCGCGACCTGGTCGACAGCTACGCCGCGGCGGCCGACGCCAGGGACGAGCAGTTGTTCGTCTCGCTGTTCGCCGACGACGCTGTGCTCCAGGTGCGCTACGCGAACCTGGAGGATCCCGCGACCACGGTCACCGGAGCCGCCGCGATGGCCTCGATCCCGAGGGCGCTCGGCGCCCGCTTCCCGGAGACGTTCCACCTCGTCGGCAACCACCGCTGCCAGGTCGACGGGGACAGCGCCGTCGGCGAGACGTACTGCGACGCGCACCACCTGCACACCGGCGCGGACGGAGAGCCCGCCGACCTGCGCATGGTGATCCGCTACGCGGACGCCTACGGCAGGGGCGCCGACGGCGCGTGGCGCTTCGCCCGGCGGACCGTGAACGTGCTGTGGCAGCACGTCGGACCGGTCTCCGCCAGCGCGCTGCACCGCTCCTGACATCTCGACATCGGGGTGACCGTCCCCGCGGCACGGCCGCCAACCAGGTGAAGAACGTCCACCGCGCGCTGGCCGCCATCGGTCGCAGCGCCGTCATCCTCGGCTCGGGCGGCTGACCGGCCCGGCCGCCCAGCCGCGCCACGACCCCGTCTCCCGAGAACCAGGTTCTAATGCCGCCTGCCGACCGCGAGGCCAGTTAAAAGCACGATATCTGGCCTCCATCTTCCTTCTGGGGGCTAGTGATTGACTCCTGGTTCTAGGAGACCACACCATGCGGGTATGGACGCTGAGAAGTTACGGGCCCTCTTCGACCTGACCGGCCGGGTCGCGGTCATCACCGGGGGCACCCGCGGCATCGGCCGCGCGATCGCCGAGGGCTTCGTCGCCGCCGGCGCGGCCGTCGTCGTCGCCAGCCGCAAGGCCGACGCCTGCGCCGAGACCGAGACCCACCTGAAGGCGATGGGTGGACAGGCCCTCGGCGTCCCCACTCATGTCGGCGACCTGGCCGCCCTGCGCACGCTCGTCGAGCGGACCGCCGCGACCTTCGGCCGCATCGACATCGTCGTCAACGACGCCGCGACCGGCCTCGCTCAGCCACTGGGCGCGATGACCCCCGATGCATGGGGCAAGTCGTTCGACGTCAACCTGCGCGGCCCGGTCTTCCTCGTGCAGGAGGCGCTGCCCTACCTGACCGCGAGCCCGTCCGCCTCGGTCATCAACGTCGTCTCGGCCGGCGCCTTCCTGCACTCCCCCGGGGTGTCGATGTACGCCGCCGCCAAGGCGGCGATGGTCGCGTTCACCCGTTCCATGGCCGCCGAGTTCGCGCCGCGCGGTGTCCGGGTCAACGCGCTGGCCCCCGGCGCCGTCGACACCGACATGGTCCGCGCCACCACCCCCGACTCGCGGGAACGGATGACCAAGGCCAGCCACCAGGCCCGGCTGGCCCACCCCGACGAGATGGTCGGCCCGGCCCTCCTCCTGGCCGCCGACGCCGGCAGCTTCCTCACCGGCCAGGTGCTTCTCGTGGACGGCGGCCTCGTCGTCGCCCGCTGATCAGTGGGCGGGGTGGAGTTCCGAACGGTCCTGGCGGGGCCAGGGACGCCCCTGGCCCCGCTCCATGGCGAGGTTGAAGCGGGCGAGCAGGTGGGCCAGGGTCGCCAGATCCGCCGGGTCCCAGTCGCGGACCATCCTGGCGATGCCACCCACCGCCCAGGCGCGGTCGGCGTACAGCCGGGCGAGGCCATGATCGGTGATGCGCAGCTTGCGGGCAACCCCGCCCTCCGGGTCCGGGATTCGCTCGACCAAGCCGGCGCGCAGCATCGCGGCGGTCTGCCGGTTGATCGTCGACGCGTCCAGTCCGAAGGCCTCGGCGAGCTGGCCGATGGACATCGGGCCCTCGGCCTCGATCCGGCTGAGCAACAGGTAGGCGCTACGTTCCAACCGCTGCTCGGCCTTGGCCGCCTCCGCCCGGGCGGTGGCAGTCATGACCATGTACCGGCTGATTAACATCAGCTCGCGCTCGATGTCGGCGACTTCAGCCAGGCCGGCCGCATCCGCCGTCGTCTCGGGCTCCATCGCGACCCCTCTCCCCTCGCATCCGCGCTGGAACCGAGCCTACTCTCGATGTGCGCGGTACACACTGTATGCACGGTACATATAAACGGCGCGGTATCGAGCAAACCAGCGTGCGCCCCTCGGCCACCCGGACCTCCCCGCCGCCTCCGCCACGACCAGAACGTTCCGTCGGGCAGGCAGCTCCGCCGGCCTGGTCGGAGAAAACTCGCCGGGACGAGCAGCGGATGGCCGAGTCGCGCGTCATCTACACGTGCGACCATCCACCCCCCGCCCACGAGCCGAGGCCGCCGCCGCGCCAGCCGTGCCCGCCGGGGCCACCATGCCCGCCGGGACCGCGGCGGACGCGGCGGACGCGGCGGACGCGGCGACCGCGGCCGGGCTCAGCGGGCGCCGAGATCCTGGCCGCATGACCGCCCGGTTCCCGGACACAGCCCCCGGCCATGGTTCCCGCGACGCGGTCGGTCTGCTGTTCGCCGAGCACCGGCTCGGGCTGTTGCGGCTCGGGGTGCTGCTGCTCGGTGACCAGCGCGCGGCCGAGGACGTCGTCCAGGACGCGTTCATCGGGCTGCTGCGGCACTGGCCGCGGCTGCGCGACCCGGAGCGAGCGGTGGCGTACCTGCGCGCGAGCGTCGTCAACCGCGGGCGCAGCCAGCTGCGCCGCCGGGCGGTGGCGCGCCGCGTCGGGGTGCGCTACGAGCCACCGGTCTGGTCGGCGGAGTCGGCCGTGCTGCTCGGTGAGGACCGGCGGGCGGTGCTTGCCGCGGTGCGCCGGCTGCCGCCGCGCCGCCAGATCGTCCTCGTCCTGCGCTACTACCTCGACCTCGGCGACGACGAGATCGCCGAGACGCTCGGCATCGCACCCGCCACCGTCCGGTCCACCGCCACCAGGGCACTGCGCGCGCTCGGCGACCTGCTCGGCGAGGAGGAAGCATGACCGCCCTGGAGGACCGCCTGCGCAACGCCTTCGCCGCCGTCGCCGAGATCGTGACTGCCGACGACCTGGCCTTCGAGCCGGACCGGGCGCTGCCCGGCCGTCGGGCCCACGCGCGCCCAGGCGAACGGGCCGGCGACGGCGCCGGGCCGAGGCGGCGGATCGCGCCGGCGCTGGTCGTGGGGGTCATCCTGCTCGTCGTCGTCGGCGTGGTGCTGCTGCCGCGGTTGGCGCGGCACACGTCCGTCACCCCGGCTGGGGTCACCGTCACCGTGGCGCCGTCCGTCTCCCCCGGCCCTTCGGTCTCCGCCACCGGTGCGGACGTGCTCCCCGACCGGTACCTCGTCGCCCTGGAGTTGGGCGACACCGGCGTCCGGAGCCCCCAGCTGACCGTCCGCGACGCGCGGAGCCGCTCGGTCACCGCGACGCCGGCACCGCCGGACGGGATCGAGTGGAAGGCCGTCGCGGCTGCGCAGCCCGGGACGTTCTACCTGCTCGGCGACGACCTGCGCGCGCATCCGTCCTGGTGGCTGTACCGGTTGGTGCTCGGCCCGGCTGGCCGCGTCGCGTCGATCAACCGGCTGGACGCCGTGCACGTCCCGGTGGTTCCCGAACCCTGGCTCGCCGTCTCACCGGACGGCCGCCGCCTCGCACTCCCGGCCGAGTACGCCCCGGCGAGCCTGGACGCGCCGCCCGCCATGGGCATCCAGATCGTCGACGTCGCGATCGGGGGGGTCGAGAGAGAGTTCCCCAACAGCGTCCGCGGGTATCTGACCGATCTTAGCTGGGCGGACGACGGGCGCCATCTTGCCTT
Organism: Pseudofrankia coriaricola; assembly: GCF_032027725.1. NCBI lineage: Bacteria > Bacillati > Actinomycetota > Actinomycetes > Frankiales > Frankiaceae > Pseudofrankia > Pseudofrankia coriaricola. The sequence goes on from NZ_JASNFO010000032.1 coordinate 162,730, forward strand.
CCAGATCGACGCGCTCCTGCATCCGGAGCAGCCGGTACCGGCGAACCCGTCGTCGCGGGCCGGGCTGTGGATCCTCGACACGAGTACCCACAGCACCCTGTTCGAGGGCTCCAGGCAGCCGGTCACCGGCCAGCAGGCCCGCGACGAGGGCTACATCAGCCCGGTCCTCAGCCCGGACGGCACCCGGATCTTCGTGATCAGCAGGCACGCGGTCGCCGACGGTGGACTGGCGCCGACCCGTGTCGTCGAGCTGGACGCGGCCACGGGTCGTCAGCTGCGCGTCCTGCTCACCCACCCGGTCCCGGCGACGACCTGGATGATCTCGGAGCTCGCGCTGGACCCCAGCGGGCGCTGGCTGGTCGCCTGGGGCGGCGGCGACCAAGGCCTCACCGTCGTGGACGCCGCGACCGGACACACCACTCGATTCGCGCGCCTGAGCCTGGCCGGCTATGGCGCCCTGGTCACCTGGTAACGAGGGAGAGAGCCGTGGAAATGCCGGTCACCGGAAACATCTCGCCGGGAGACGCCGCGGATCGCCGGGAGGGACACCTTCCCATGCGATCGCCTGCCCATCGCCCGGGCCGGAAAGGACGCGCGTGTTGGCTCATACCCGTAGCCATCGCGGCGTCGCTTCTGCTCGCCGCCGGTGCCGGACCACTGGCAAACGGGCTCCAGCGCGGGAAGGAACTCACCGCCTCGGTTTCACCCGCCGTGTCGCCGGCGCGCTCCTTCGTCACCCTCAATAGGGGTGGAAGCGACCAGGACAAGGCGTTTGAGGAGGTCGCGGTCCGCGACTCCCTGTCGGGGGAGGTGACGGCGACGGTGCCACCACCCGCCAACGACTCCTGGTGGGGGGTGTCGGCCGCCGCGGCCGACCCGCGGACGTTCTTCCTCCTCGCTACGGACTCCGCCTGGAAGGCACATGTCTTCCGGCTGACCGTCGACACCGACGGCGCGGTGGCGTCGCTGATCCCCATCGATACCGTCAGAGACCGAGGCATCTCGGTGTTCGCCGTATCGCCGGACGGTGGCCGGATCGCATTCCAACGGGAGGCCGCGAGCTCGACCGGCACTCCCACCGGTGCCGGCGTCGACGTCATCGACGTCGGCGACGGAAGCGTCACGACCTTCACGACGGACAGAGGCATCGTCAATAGCTTCAGCTGGTCCGCCGACGGCCGCTCGCTCGCCTTCCAGCTCAACGTCGTGGGCGCCGCGACATCGTTGGACCAGGCTGGGCTATGGATTCTTGACACGACCCGCGCCGGAGGCGACCTGTTGGCCGGCTCGCGCCAAGTCAACCTCGATCATCAGCAAGACGACGAGCGTTACCAGACGCCGCTGCTGAGCGCGGACGGTGACAGGTTCTACGTTCCCACGTCCCGGCCCGATCATGGGGGTGTGGAAAAGCGCCTTCTCGAGTTCGACGTGGCCACGGGCAGGCAGCTACGCGTTCTGTGGGAGGGGCACCACGAGTACTCGGCCCTCGATGGATCCGGGGACGGCAGCACGCTCGCGCTCGACCCGAGCGGGACGATGCTGATGCTGAACGATGCCGGCCTCGATGTGTACCGCATCGACCTCGCCACCGGCAACGCCGCGCGCATTCCCCTGAGTCGCGGCCACCCCGCCATCCTGGCCTGGTAGGCAGCACCTCCTTGCCGGCGGGCCAGCAGCTGGCCGACTCTCATCGGCCCTCCCGCGGGCGGCCGGCCCGGCGCGGCCGGGGGGCACCGGCCCATCTCGGCAGGCCCGGCACGTCACGGGACGACGTGCCGGGCCTGCCCAGCGGCCCGGCCCAGGGTCAGCGGATGGGGACGGTGGCGCCGCAGGCCAGCGGCTGGACGACCTCGTAGTGGCCGGCGACGAGGCGGACGGCGGAGCCGCAGGGGGTCGGGACGTTGTGGTTGAGCGGCCAGCGGCTCTCGGCGACCGCGCCGGGGACCTCGTAGGTGTAGCCGCCGCCGTTGAGCAGCTTGAGCAACGAGGTGGCGGTGAGGTTCGGGCCGGCCTTCTCGGCCGCGGTCAGGAAGAAGTCGGCCGACCAGTAGCCGGCCATCGCCGTTAGGCTGATCTTCTGGTCCGGGGCGTACCTGGCGAAGTCCTTCTTCAGCTGGTCGAGGCCAGGCGAGGAGGTCGACGACTCCAGCGGCGCCCACTGCAGGTAGGTGAGCGAATCCTTGAAGGACGCGAAGCCGGCCAGGCGCGGGTCGTAGCCGACCTGGTTGACGATCTCACCGGTGAAGCCGGCGGCGCGCAGCGCCTCGGTGAGTTTCAGGGTGGACGGGAAGGACAGGCTCAGAACCATGATGTCCGGCGGGGCGCCCTTGTTGGACGTCATGATGGCGCTGACGATCGGGGTCGCGTCGTTCACGCCGCTGGTCGGCGCCGAGGCCTCGGCATAGGTCACCTTCAGGCCGGCGAGCCCCAGCGTGCGCTTGTAGACCTCGACGCCCTCGCGGGCGGAGTCGTTGTCGGAACCGAGCACCGCGGCGGTTCTGCCCGCCGGGCTGCCGCCGAGGACCGCGCTGGTGAGCATTCCGGTCACGCTCGGGACGGACTTACGGTCGGTCTGCAGCAGGCAGCCGGTGAAGGCGAAACCGAGCGCGGAGTCGCACATCGCCGTGTTAGTGCCCCAGCCGAAGAACGGGATCGCGGCCTTGCACAGCGGGTCGAGGAAGTTCGGGAACGTCGAAATGGTCGGGACGACGGCGAAGACCTGGTCACGCTCGGCGAGGCTCTGCGCGAGCTGCACCGAGCGGCCCGGGTCGGTCCCGTCGTCCTTGGTGCCAATATAATTGATCTTGCGACCGTTGACGCCACCCTCGTCGTTCGCCCGTTTGAAGCGGACCTCGGCGCCGACCTCGGCGCCGCCCAGGGCCGTGCCGCCGGGGGCGGTGAGGCTCACCAGCCCACCCACCTTGATCTCGGTGGCGGTGATGCCGCGGTTCGGGTCGGGAGAGGCGTCCGCGCAGCGCAGGCCGGCCGCGTCGACCTTCACTCCGCCGTCGTTCCAGCCCGTCGTGGCACCCGGTTGGAAGGCCTTCGGGTCGACCGTCGGCGCCGCGGACGCCGCGGCGCCACCGCCACCGCCACCACCGCCACAGGCGGTAACGCATAACAGGCCGGCCGCCGCCACCGCGGCAATACCAGATAATCGCACAGGAATACCTCACCCTCACGACAAAGAAACGCACGCCCACATCGCGTACGCATTTCCTCATCCGAGGGTGACACGGCTCACATTGCTTAGCAAGTCAGTCCGCTTCTGACGTCTTCCCCGTTTTTCCGGAACCAACGGAACCATCGGGTCCGGCTGGGCCAGCGGTTTGGGCGGAACCGCTGGAACTGTCGGTCACGGCGGCCTTCACAGCGGCCAGGGCGTCGCGGCGGAAACGGGTTGCGGCCTCGGTGTGGGCGGCCAGGGCGGTGAGCTCGGTGCCGGCGCGGATGGCGGCGCGGGCGCCCCAGACGTCGAAGGCCCGGTGGACGGAACGCTTGTTGATCTGGGTCAGCTCGCTGGGGATGCCGGCGACGCGGACCGCGATCGCGAGCACCTCTTCCGCCAGCCGGTCGGCCGGGTAGGCGCGGTTGGCGAAGCCGATGCGGGCGGCCTCGATGCCGTCGACGGCATCGCCGGTGAGCATCAGCTCCATCGCGCGGCGCAGGCCGAGCAGCACCGTGTGGTACTGCCAGTCCGGCGGGCTCGCCACCCGGACCACCGGGTAGCTGATGCGCGCGTCCTCGGCCACATAGACCAGGTCGCAGGCGGAGGCAAGCTCCGTCGCGCCGGCGATCGCGTAGCCGTGGATCTGGGCGATCACCGGCTTGGCCAGGTCCCAGAGGCTGAACCAGGTCTCGCCCGCCTGCCGCGCCCACTGGCCATCGCCCGGCGCCGAGTAGAACGGTGGGTCGGCCATGAGCGGGGATCCAAGGTCGTAGCCGGCGGAGAAACACGGGCCCGCGCCACGGACGATGCTGACCCGCACGCCCGGGTCGTTGTCATGCGCCCGCAACGCGTCGAGCAGCTCGGTGCGCAACGGGGTCGAGATGGCGTTGCGTTTCTCCGGCCTGTTCAGCGTGATCCGGCGGACGCCGTCCGCCGGGGTGTCGACCAGCAGAAACTCGTAGTCGGCGGTCACCGGCCGTCTCCCGCCGGTGATCCTGGGGACAACGTCCTCCGGAGGTGCGAAGGAAGATTATTTTCGCGCGCCCTTTGGCCCTCTAGGTCGCTCACCAGGTCTCTCGTGCCGGCGAGGTCGGCCATCAGCTCCAGCGCCTCGGGCTGGTGGGCATCGATGATGACCCCGGTGATGCCGGGCGAGACGTAGTCGGTCTCCCAGCGCGTCCGGATCCGGGCCGGCGAGCCGAGCAGGGCGGTCTGCTCCAGGTACTCGTCCGGAACGGCCGCCATCGCTTCCTCCTTGCGCCCGGCGCGCCAGAGTTCGCCGATGCGGTCGGCGGCCGCGGCGAAGCCGCGGCGGGCCATCGCGTCGCGGTGGTAGTTGTGCGTCGCGCTGCCCATCCCGCCGACGTACATGGCGGTCAGCGGGCGCATCGCGTCGAGCGCGCCGCGTACGTCGTCGGTGATCCGCACGGACGAGCCGGTGAACACGTCGAACCCGCCGCGCGCGGCCCGTTCCTGGACCGCCGGGGGCACGCCGTCCGGGCCGAGCCCCATCGGCAGCCAGCCGTCGCACAGGTCGGCGGCGAGCGCGGTGTTGCGCGGGCCGCCGGCGCCGAGCCAGATCGGGACCGGCGCCACCGGATGCATGATCGACTTCAGTGGCTTGCCCTGGCCGAGCGCGCCGGGGCCGGCATAGGGCAGCTGGATCTCCTCGCCGTCATGACGGAGCGGCTCCTCGCGGGCCAGCACCTTGCGCACGATCGTCACGTAGTCGCGAAGCCGGGCGTTCGGCCGTCCCCATGGCTGGCCGTACCAACCCTCGACGATCTGCGGCCCGGAAAGCCCGATCCCAAGGATCAGCCGGTTGCCGCCGGCCAGAGCGTCGATCGTCATCGCCTGCATCGCGAGCGTGGCCGGCGGTCGGGCGGCGAGTTGAACGACGGCGGTCCCCAGCCGGATCCGCTCGGTCTGGGCCGCGAGAAAGGCCAACGGCGTGAGTGCGTCGCTTCCGTACGCCTCGGCGGTCCAGACGGAGTGATAACCGAGGCGTTCCGCGTGGCGGACCTCGTCGACGGGCACCGCGAGCCGGGCGGCCCGGTAAAGGCTGAGGCGCAGGCCAAGTTTGAGCACGGTCAAGGCAGGATCCCTCCCGGCTGGGGCGGGCGGTTCACGCCCGCCCACTCGCGGCCCTCGCTCAGCGCGAGGCCGACGAGCAGTGCGTTGCGCAGCTCGCGCGGGTCGATGACGTCGTCATAGGACAGCCGGGCGCCTCCGGTGATGGATGACTTGGCCTGCTCGGCCGCGACCCGGGCCCGCTCCTCGGGATCCTCGATCTTGCTCGCCGTGGAGGAAGCGGGCAATGCGCCCAGCGTGATGGACGGGAAGGCGAGCGTGAGGGTCTGGCCGTCGAACGGGTTCATCGCCATGATCGAGGAGCCGAAGCCGAACGCCTTGCGCAACGTCACGTGCAGCTTCGGCACCGTGAGGCGATGCTGCACGGCGTACATCCGGGCCGCGTGGCGCAGGATGCCGGCGCGTTCGGCGGCGCTGCCGGCGAGAACACCGGGATTGTCGGCGAGAAAGACGCAGGGCAGGCCGAAGACGCCGGCCACCTGGAGGAAGTGGGCCACCTTGTCGGCCGCGTCGCTGTCGATCGCGCCGGCAAGCACGCTCGGGTCGTTGGCGACGACCGCCACGGCGTGGCCACCCAGATGAGCGAGGGTCGTGACGATGGATCGGCCGAAATCGGGCTGCACCTCGAGCAGCTCGCCGTCGTCGACAATCGCCTCGAGCACCGGCCGAATCGCGTACGGGCGCCGCGGATCGGGCGGGATCAGCTCGAGCAGCTCATCGACGCGGCGCGGTCCGGCATCGGGGCCGTCCAGGCGGCGCGGCGGCGGCTCGGCGACGTTAAGCGGGAAGTAGGACAGATAGCGGCGGGCCAGCGCGATGGCCGCGCGGTCGTCCGCGACGACGTTGTGGACGACGCCGCTGGTGGTGACGGCGACGTCCGGGCCGCCGAGGTCCTCTTTGGTGATCACCTCGCCGGTGGCCGAACGCACGAGCGGCGGGCCAGCCGAGAAGATCGACGCGGTCTCCGTCATGACGACGAAGTCGCACAGCGGCGCCGTGAGCGCGCCATGGCCGGCCGAAGCGCCCAGCACCAGGCACACCATCGGCACCAGACCCGAAAGCTCGACCAAGCCACCAAGGTCGCCGGGCCGGCGGCCGGTCGCGCCCTCGGTGACCCGGTGGCCAGCGCCCTCGAGCATCATCACCAGTGGCACCCGCTCCTGGCGGGCGAGCTGGGTCAGCCGGTAACGCTTGTCGGCCGCGCCGGTGCCGATCGAGCCGCCGAGCACGGTGACGTCCTCGGCGCCGGCGAGCGCGGGGCGTCCGTCGATCCGCCCGGAGCCGGCGACGAACGCGTCGGCGGGGACCGGCGGGTCCTCGGTTCCCCCGACCAGGGCACCGATCTCGTAGAACGTGCCCGGGTCGAACAGCGCGGCGAGCCGCTGCCGGGCGTTAAGCCGGCCGCGCTGGGCCTGCCGGACGAGCCGGGCCTCGCCGCCCATCCCGAGCGCCACCGCCTTGCGGCGTCCGATCTCGGCGAGCGCCGGACCCCATCCCCCTAAGCCGTCCGCCCCGTCCGAGTCATCGCCGCCCACCCGACCACAATATGGAACCTTGTTTCTCTGCCGCAAGGGTTCGGGCCGATGACCACTTATGCAGGTGTTTGCGTCGGCAGCACCGTCGTTAGAATTTCGTTCCATCGTCGCCAGGCCGCCAGGAGTGCATCGCCCCCGGGCTCATCGACACCCCGATCTACGGCGAAGGCCCGGGCTCCGCTGCGTTCAAGGACAAGCTGAAGCGCGACGTCCTCTTCCCGCACCGCCTCGGCACCGCGGACGAGTTCGCCTCCCTGGCCGTCGAGCTGCTCACCAACAGCTACCTGAACGCCCAGGTCATCCGCATCGACGCCGGCGCCCGCCTCCAGCCCAAGTAGGACGGGCGCCCGCACGCCCCAGTGCTCCCTTCCGGATCGTCGAGGCGCCGACTTTCCTGCCGGGAGACCGGAGGCAACGTTCACGCCCCCTCACGCGACACGCCGACTTGCCGACTTGCCGACTTGCCCCGAATTGACCTTTTCGGTTGACGCAACTACTGTCGTAGTCGACAGTGTCGTAGCCATCAGCCAGGAGGCGTGCATGACCCCACTCGCGACCCAGGCCCCGGCCGAAGTCCGCCACCGAGAGCACCCCTCGCCAACCCCGCATACGGCGGTTATGGTCACGAGCGTGGGAACCAAGACGATCATGATCACTGTTCCCGAGGAACTACTGGAAGAAATCCGCGCCGAGACCGGCGAGCAGGACATCTCCTCCTACATCGCCGAAGTTCTGCGCCGCAAACTTGCGCGCGACCGACTGGGCGAGCTTGTCGCTTGGCTGGAAGAGGAGTACGGCCCGATTACCGACGAGGAGCGGGCCGACGCCCGTAGGGAAATGGAAGAGATCGACGCGGAGCACGCGCGCCGCCGCGCGAAGCGCGATGGCGACCAGGCCGGAACAGCGTCTTGAGCGGGTCCGGATCCGCCATCGCCCGGCGGCCCAAGGTGTTCGTACTCGATTCCGAGGCGCTCTCGCTGGCTGTACGCGGGGACCGAACCATGACCCAATGCCGTTTAGCTTAAGTCGATCTTGATGTTTCGGGTGATGAGGCGCGCGGGTTGAGTGGGTGGAGCCGGATCGTGGCGAAGCCTGGGTGGCGGGTCGAGGCGGGTTCGTTGGGTCTCTTGACGCGGTAGCTGTTGTGGCGGGCGCGTTTGATGGCGCGGGGGCAGGTGCGGTGGCGCCGCGGTGGGTTGAGCACGCGGGTGAGTTCGGCGTGCAGGGCCGGGAGCTGGCCTTTCCAGTCCTCAGGGGGGAATGTCCGCCGTTCCGGTGGCGGAGCGGCGGACCAGGCGCAGGGTGCGGGCGAAGCCGACCCGGTCGGGATCGAGATCGGCGGCCTCGGCGGCGCCGGCGATCAGGGCGGTGAGCGCGTACTGGACGATCAGCCAGGCCCACATCTCCTGGACGGCCAGCTCGGGCAGTCGGGAACGCAGCACCCTGCCGGGGCCGCGTAGATGGGTTTTGAGCTGGTCGTTCGCGGTCTCCTGTTCCCAGCGTTCGTTGTAGCCGGCGGCGATCTCGTCGGCGCGGGCGTCGGCCGGGTCGAGGATCGTGCTCAGCACGACGACCAGTTCACCGGTCCCGCCTCCGGCCCGGTCGGGGATGTCGTACTCGACGACCCGGGCCAGGTGCGCCTCGTCCGGATCGAGCTGCGCCCCGGCCTTCGCGGCCGCCAGCAGCGCGGACCGCCGCCGGCCGGCCGTGATCTCCGGGTTGATCAGCACGGTCAGGAACGTGCCGTCGGACAGGACCTCCACGACCGGCAGCCCCAGCCCGGTCGGGGCCCGCCAGATCAGGTCCGCGCCGGTGGCCGCCGCCAGCGACCAGTTCTCGAACGAGTAGAACCCACGATCCGCGGTCAGCACCTCATCCCGGTCCAGCCGCACCAGCAGCCCCCGCGCCAGCGTCTTCTCCCCGGCCGCCCACCCACCGACCTCGGCGGCCCGAAACGCATGCGTGCCGCACTCCGCCAGCGCGACGACCCGCATCTTCGGGAACGCCGACCGTTTCTCCCCCGAGCCGGCGTAGCCGAACTCGGCGGCGTTCTCCGGGGTGTCGGGCACGTCGACCTCGAACCCGTCGACCGCCAGCAGCAACCGGCCCCGCAACCACGCACCCCGCGTCGAGGGCGTCGCGACCTGCCCGGCGACCCGCTCGAACACCTCGGCCATCACCGCCCGACCCAGCCGCTTACGCGCCTGGGTGATCCCGCCCGCCGTCGGCGGCGACCACGCCGCGTCCCAGCAGCCGAACCGGTCCAACGACCCGGTGACCTTCACCGCGACCTCGGCGTAGTCGTCGTCCGGGAACAGACACAGACCCAGCGTCAGATAGATCGCCACATGCGGCGGGAGCTTCCCACCCCTGCGCCGCTCACTGACCCCACAGACCGCGACCGCCTCGTCCACCGCATCCCGCGACACCGCCGTCACCAACACCCCGACCGACACCTGATCGGGAGTCACCCTCGAAGCCACGAAACGTCACCAAACCACCCACCAGCACCGATGCCACGCCGCCACGCCGCAGCCACTCACCCGAAACAGAGCCGGGCAGACCCCAACAGCAAGATCAAATTAGGCTAAACGGCATTGAACCATGACCAAGCGCCTAGACCTTGCGCACGAAAATGACATCGAGGTCGTCGCTTCACCGATGACCCTCATTGAGGCATTCGACAGCCGCGCGATCGAAAAGCGCTGGGACTGGGCACTCTCCAGGGTCGACGTGCCACCGCTCGACAAGGACCAGGCTCGCGAGGCCAGGCGTCTGCTTGCCATCGCAGGGCTTCACGGCCACAAGTACGCCATCGACGCCGTCGTCGCTGTCGTGGCGCGGCGGCAACGCGGTGATGTCACTGTCTTCACCTCGGACATGGACGACTTCTGCCAGCTTCTCCCCGACCACATCGTGATCCAGAAAGTCTGATCTCGACACTCACGTTCCGAGGACGCCCGTCAGGCGGGCGGGGCGGGGCTGGCGGCCGGCTGGCCGAGCACGAAGGCTTCGGACAGCAGGTGGAGCCATTTCGTCACCATCGCGTCGGCGTCGACCATGGTTGGGTCGACGCCCGCGGTGGCGAGGCCGATCGGGCGGAACAGCCGCCAGCCGAGGGACACCACCAGCAGGAAGGCCGCGAAGACCCGTGCCTCCTCGTCCGGCACCTCGCGTTCGTGCTGGCGGGCCTCGCGGGAAATGATCCCGGCGACCTGTTCGAGCGCGGGTGAAGGGCCGAAAACATCGGCGGAATAGCCGCCCTCGAGCGCCGCCCAGCCCATGATGCGGCCGATGCTGCCGTCCGCGGTCGTCAGGAAGATATCGACGACGTCGGCGAGCGCCTCGATGTGCTCGAAACGGGTCGCCGACCGGGCGGCGACCCGCTGGTAAACCTCGTGCAGCAGGTCCTCCCTGGTGCCGAGGTACTGGTAGACGAGGCCGAAGTTCACCCCCGCGGCGTCCGCGATCTCGCGCAGCCGCACGTTGGCCGGCCCCTGCTGGGCGATCAGCCGCTGCGCCGCCTCGAGCAGTGCCTCCCGCACCTCCTGGCGGCCACGCGGTCGCCGCGCGGGGGCGCCCGCCTCGGACGCCTCCGGCGCAGCCGCGTCCACGGGCTCTGAGGTGTTGCCGGCGACTCCCACGTGTGGATCGTAAGCCGCCCCTCGACCGCTCGACCGCCGTCCGCGGCGACCCCTTGCGTGGCTCTAGTCACATGGCTATAGTCATCTGACTAGCCGACAATGACCCGTCGGCGACCCCAGAACCAGCCTTCTTCGGCACGTCCCGAAACGCGCGCCAGAATGCGCGCGACGTGCGGTCGATCCGTCATGCCGGTCGCTCCGCGCCGGCGCGTTTTCGCGGCAGATCCACGCCCCAGGGACCGGAGTCCACCCATTGGCCGACCATCTCATTTTTGCGCAGCTCTATATCGATGGATTACCCGTCGGCGGGGCATCCGAGCCGCTCGGCGTGACAGGACCGGGACTTCGGACACGACAAGGGCTGGCATGAGATGAGCGATACCGTGACGCTGGACCCACGGCGGCTCCGCGAGCTGTTCGACCTGCGCAGCGACGTGTACGCGACCCGCGGCGGCTCCTTCGAGAAGGACCCGTACCCGGACTTTCACCGGCTGCGGGAGACGGGCCCGGTGCACCCCGGTATTGTCGGGCCGCTCGTCGGCTACCACGGAGTGGCGTTCTTCCAAGGGCTCCCGTACCCCGAGCTGCCGCATTTCTCGGTCTTCGACTACACCACCTGCCAGGACGTCCTGCGCGACGGCGACACGTTTGTCTCCAAGCCGACCGCCCCCGGCCCCGAGCTCGACATGAGCGACAGCGTCATGCTCTATTTCGACGGCGACCGGCACCGCCGCTACCGCGCGCTCGTCCAGTCGTCGTTCGTCCCCAAGCGCGGCGCCTGGTGGGCCGAGCGCTGGATCCGGGGAACGGTGCACGCCCTCATCGACACGTTCGAGGGCAACGGGCGGGCCGACCTCAACATCGAGTTCTGCGCGGCGATCCCCCTGCTGACGATCTGCGGCAGTTTCGGCGTGGGTGCCGCGGACGCACTGCGCATCCGCGAGGCAGCGACCTCCGACGGCCGCGACCGGGCCGTGCTCGCCGAGATCCTCCTGCCCATCGTCAGGGCGCGGCGGCGGGAGCCGCGGGACGACATCATCAGCGTGCTCGTCCAGGCCGAGATCACCGACGAGGACGGCACCCGCCAGGCCCTGTCCGACACCGACATCCTTGGCTTCGCCCTCCTCCTGCTGGCCGCGGGCTCGGGCACGACCTGGAAGCAGATGGGCATCACGCTGCTCGCGCTGCTGACCCACCCGCACTGGCTGGAGGCCATCCGGACGGACCGGGCGCTGCTGCGCCCGGCGATCGAGGAATCCCTGCGCTGGCTGCCGACCGACCCGATGTTCGCCCGCTATGCCATCCGGGACACGGAGCTCGGCGGGGTCGCGATCCCGGCCGGCTCGGTGGTGCACCTGTGCTTCGCGGCGGCCAACCGCGACCCGGCGCGCTGGGAGCGCCCGGACGAGTTCGACCCGTCCCGCCCGCCGGGCGCCCACCTCGGCTTCGGCGGCGGCCCGCACATCTGCCTGGGCATGCACGTCGCCCGGGCAGAGCTCCAGACAGCCATCGACGCGCTGCTCGACCGCCTGCCCGGCCTGCGCCTCGACGAGGACGCCGACCCGCCACGGATCGTCGGGATGTACGAGCGGGGCCCGACGTCGGTGCCGGTGGTGTGGGAGACCCCATGACCGAGGAGACGTCGAACGGGTCGGCGCTGGTCGTCGAGGCGTTCGAGCGGGTGGCGCCGCCGCTGACCGAGCGGACCGCCGCGTTCTGGACCTCCGGCGCGGACGGCGTGCTGCGGATCGCCCGCTGCCACGACTGCGGGCGCTACCTGCACCCGCCGCGGCCGACCTGCCCGGCCTGCCGGGGGCGCGACGTCGGGTTCGCGCCGGTCTCGGGCCGCGGCACGGTGTGGTCGTGGACGCTGAACCGCTACGGCTGGGTGCCCTCGATGCCGCCGCCGTACGTGGTCGCCGACGTCGAGCTCGTCGAGCAGCCCGGTCTGCGGCTGCTCACCAACGTCCTCGACTGCCCGCCCGAGGCGATGCGCGTCGGCCTGCCGGTGCGGGTCTGCTTCAGCAAGGTCGGCGACGCGTTCATACCGCTCTTCCGGCCGGAGGCCGGAGATGGGCGCGGTAGGCCAGAGGCCGAAAATTTGCGCGGTTGGCCGGAGGCCGGCGATGGAGCGGGCTGAGAGCCGGGCGGTCATCAGCGGGGCGGGGCGGTCACGGATCGGGCGCCGGCTCGGGGTCGACCCCTGGGTGCTGACCGCGGACGCGGCGCTCGCCGCGATCGCCGACGCCGGGCTGACGGCCGACGACATCGACGGGGTGTCGACCTATCCGGGCGCGTTCTGGTCGACGCCGGGGATCACCGGCGCCGGTGTCGACGACGTGCGGGGGATGCTCGGGCTCCGGTTGCGCTGGCACACCGGCGGCGGCGAGATCGCCGGCCAGCTGGGGACGGTGGTCAACGCGGTCCTGGCCGTCGCCGCCGGGTTCGCGACCCATGTCCTGTGTTTCCGGACGGTGTGGGAGTCCACCGCGCAGCAGGGCTTCGGAGGCAGGGCCGCGACCTTGCTGGACGGTGGGGGCGCGGACGGCCGGCCAGTCCGGTTCGGGCGGGAGCTCACGCAGTGGACCACCCCGTTCGGGATCGGCTACCCGTGCCATGCCGCGCTGGACATGCGGCGACGCATGGAGCTCGCCGGGGCGACGCGGGAGCAGTTCGCCCAGGTCGCGCTCGTCAGCCGGCGTAACGCCGCGCGCAACGAGTCCGCGGTCTACCGCGAGCCGCTCTCTCTCGAGACCTACCTGAACGCTCGGATGATCTCCGATCCGGTCTGTATGTACGACTGCGACGTCCCGGTGGACGGCTCGGTCGCGTTCGTCGTCTCCCGCGCCGAGGAAACGCCCGACCCGGCCCGCGCGGTCACCTTCGAGGGGCTGGGCAGCGCCTCCGGCTTCGACGAGGCCGCGGCGATGATGTGGGCGCGCACCGACCTCAAACCGGCCGACGTCGACCTCGCGCAGGTCTACGACGGGTTCTCGGTGTACGCGATCCGATGGCTGGAGGCGTTGGGCTTCTGCGGCGCCTACGAGGGCACGGACTTCGTCGACGGCGGCACGCGGATCACGCCGGGCGGCGAGCTGCCACTGAACACCGGCGGCGGGCAGCTCTCGGGCGGCCGAATGCACGGGTACGGCGGCCTGCTCGAGGCGTGTCTGCAGTTACGCGGCGAGGCTGGCGCCCATCAACTGGATTCCGATCCCCAAGTGGCCGTCGTGACGAGCGGCGCCGAACAGTTCACATCCTCGCTGCTCCTCGGCGCGCCCCGGTGACCGCCACCCGAACCTTCGCTCGACTGGAGGAATGCTGATGTTGCCCGAGTCCGCCAGGATCATGTCGGCCGACGATCATCTGATCGAGCCGGCGCACCTGTGGGTCGAGCGGGTGCCGGCGCGGTTCCGCGACGGCTGTCCGCGCATCGTCGAGGTCGACGGCCGTCAGGCCTGGCTCTACGAGGGTGAGCTCACCTACATTCCGATGGGCTCCTGCCGGCCACTGCCAGGTTTCTCCGAAGCTGGCTACCCGCCCGCTCCGGGTACTGCCCGCTTCGACGAGATCCGGCCTGGCTGCTACGACCCGGACGAGCGGCTGAAGGACATGGATATCGACGGCGTGTGGGGGCAGCTGTGCTTCCCGAACTACGCCCGTTTCGCCGGCCACCGGTTCTTCCTGAACGTGACCGACCCCGAGCTGGCGCTCGCCTGCCTGCGCACCTACAACGACTACCTGCTCGACGAATGGTGCGCGACCGACCGCGACCGGCTCTTCGGCGCGGCGATCCTGCCGCTGCACGACCTCGACGCGGCGGTCGCCGAGCTGAAGCGGGTGCTCGCGAAGGGTGCCCGGGCGATCGCCTTCTCCGAGAACCCCACCGTGCTCGGCCTGCCGTCGGTGCACACCGACCACTGGGACCCGCTGTGGGCGGTGGCGAACGACGCGCAGATCCCGGTCTGCATGCACATCGGCAGCTCGTCGCGGCTGATGACGACGTCGGCGGACGCTCCGCCGCCGGTGTTGGTCGCGCTCATCGGCGTGAACTCGATGATGACCTGCGTCGACTGGCTTTTCAGCGGGATCCTGGAACGCTTCGCCCGGCTGCAGGTGATTCTCTCCGAGGGTGGCGCCGGCTGGGTGCCCTACATCCTGGAGCGCGCCGAGAAGGCGTTCCATGACAACCGGATCGGCACCGACCTCGCGATCGGACAGGCCGGCGTCAGGGACTCCCGACCGCCGCGCGAGGTCTTCGCCCAGCACATGTACGCCTGTCTCGTCGACGAGCGGTTCGCGCTGCGCAGCCTCGGCGACGTGCCCGTCGACAACCTGCTCTTCGAGGGTGACTACCCGCACGGCGACGGCCTGTGGCCGAACAACCGCGCCTACCTCGAGAAGACACTCGCCGACGTCCCGGACAGCGACGCCGTGAAGATCGCCGAAACGAACCTCCGTGCCCTGCTACGCGCCTGACCACCATCCCGCCACGCGGCAACCGCCAGACCTCATACCAACGGAACCCGACCACCGTTTGCCTGGACGTCGGGTCCCCGTGAGTCAGATGCGTCGGGGGCTATGCCTAGCTCACCAGACCCCGACCCGAACCTTCCGGAGTGTCATGCCCTACAACCTGCTCGCTGGAGTACGCGTCGTCGAGGCGTCCATGTATGCCTTCGCGCCGTCAGCCGGGGCAGTGCTTGCCGACTGGGGCGCCGACGTGATCAAGGTCGTGCCGCCCGGGACCCTGGACCCAATGAACGGCAACCCCGTCGCGGGGCTGCCCGACCGTGAGGTCGGCGTCGCGTTCATGTGGGAGATCACCAACCGGGGGAAACGGTGTGTCGGCATCGACCAGCGCACCGACGGGGGCCAGCGGGTGATGGCCGCGCTGGTCGGCTCGGCCGACGTCTTCATCACCAACCTGCTGCCGGGCGCCCGGCGCCGCTTCCAGGTCGACGTCGACGACCTCACCACCGTCAAGCCGGATCTCATCTATGCCCGAGCCAGCGGCCACGGCCCGCGCGGGCCGGAAAGCGACGCCGGCGGTTTCGACCACACCGACTTCTGGGCGCGCACCGGGATGGGGCACGCGGCAAGCCAGGTCTGCGACGAGTTCGTGCCGCAGCCGGGCCCCGCGCTCGGCGACCTCGCCTCGGGCGCGTTCCTCGCCGGCGGCATCGCGGCGGCGCTGTTCCGCCGGGAACGGACCGGTCAGGGCGCGGTGGTCGACGTCTCGCTCCTGTCGTCGGGGATGTGGATGTTCTCGCCCGGCGTCGTCGCGAGCCAGCTCTATGACATCGACGCGATCCCACGCAACCGGCACCGCCACCTGCCGAACCCTTTCGTCGCCGCGTACCTGACGCGTGACAGCAGGCTCGTCTACCTGTCGGGTATCCAGACGGAGAAGCACGTCGAGGAGTTCTTCCACGCGGTGGGGCGGGCGGACCTGCTAGCCGATCCGCTGTTCGCGACCGCCGCGGTTCGCGCCGAGAACGCGGGCGCCTGTATCACGGTGCTCGACGAGATCTTCGCGGGCCGCGACCTGGTCGACTGGGCCGAGCTGCTCGGGCGGCTCACGACGCCGTGGTCGCTGGTGCAGACCGCCCGGGAGGCGGCGAACGACCCGCAGGCCCGGTCGAACAACTTCGTGACGACCGTCCAGAAGGGTTCCCAGGAGTACCCACTCGTGCCGAGCCCCGCGCAGTTCGACGACACGCCACCGGTCCTGGCACCGGCCCCCGCGCACGGCGAGCACACCGACGAGGTGCTGTTCGAGCACGGCTTCACCTGGGACGAGATCCTTAGCCTCAAGGAGTCCGGCGCCGTGCTATGAGAACGGCGCCGGCCGTCGGCGAGCACGTCAAGCATTCTCCATCGCCATCTTCAGGCACCGCGTCTCGACAGACCCGCGGACCCGCCTGGCCGGAAGGGTTCGCCCTCGCGATCCCTCGACCCGACAACACCCTGACCCGACCACGCCTCATCTCCATCCGGGAAGACTCGCAAAAACGGAGATCCGTGCCCGCGGGCCTTTCCATCGCCTCCCCAGGAAACGCTTTTCCCCAGCCGGACCCACGGGGTGGAAAAGCACCACTCTTCACGCGGCGTCTTGTCCGCCGCAGCCAGTAGGACAACGGAGGTTCAGCATGCATACCACCCGAAGACTCGCCGCCACGGCCGCCATCGCGGCGCTCTTATCCGTCGCCGCGTGCGGCGGCGGCGACGGCGACAACGGCGGCGGCGGCGCGAAGCCCACGGCGTCGGCGCGGACGGCCGGCCCCGAGGCGTTCAAGGCGGGGCCGGACTCGGGCTGGAGCGACAGCGGCATCACCGTCGACCCGGCCAAGCTCGCCTGCGCCTCCCCGGGAGGCGAGCAGGCTCGCGGCGTGACCGACACCGAGATCAAGGTCGGCGGCCTGATCAGCCAGTCCAGCACGAGCGGGCCCGTGAACGCCGGGATGGACGTCGGCGCCAAGGTCCGGTTCAGCCGCGCGAACGACGGGGGCGGCGTCAACGGCCGCAAGATCAACTACATCGGCACGCGCGACGACGGCTCCGACTCCGCCCGGACCGCCACCCAGGCCCAGTCCCTGGCCGCTGACGGCGTCTTCGCGGCCGTGCCCGCCGTCGTCCGCACCGGCAACTTCCTCGACACGTTCTGCAAGACCGGGACGCCGTACTTCGGCTGGGGAACGAGCGCGCCCTACTGCAACAGCACCATCGGTTTCGGCGTAACCGGATGTCTGGTGGCCGATCCGGACGGCCCGACGATCTCGACGACGTGGGCGATGGCGGCCAGCGGCATTCTCGGCGGCAGCACGGACAAGAGCGTGGCCTTTGTCGGCGTCGACATCGACGCCGCGGTCAACGGCATGAATCTCGCCGCGAAGGGCCTCAAGGCCGCCGGGTTCTCCGTCCCCTATGCCAAGACCCCCATACCAGCGGCCGGACTCAACGACCCGACGGCAATCGTCAACGACCTGATGCACGCCGATAAGGGCGCCCCGCCGGACCTGATCGTAACAATCGCCGACTTCGCTCCGGCCCTCAAGCTCATCGGCGCGCTGCGCGCGGCGGGCTACCCGGGCAAGATCCTGACGCCGCTCGGCTACGACCCACGACTGACCGGTCTCAAGGACCTGGACGGAACCTACACGCTGATCCAGTGGGCGCCCGCGGAGAGCGGCTCGGCCGCCGACGAGCAGCTCAAGGCGGACTTCGCCAAGTACGCCCCCAACCAGCCGGTCAGCCTCACCGCGATGGCGGGCTACTGGTCGGCGGACTTCTTCCTTGCCGCGGTCCAGAAGACCGGGCGTGACCTCACGGTGGCCAACCTGCTCAAGACACTGAACGGAGGCGGCTACAGCTACCACGTCCCGGGCGCCATCGGCGAGACCCAGTGGCCGGTCAACCACATCGCGGCCGCCCCGTGCGCCTCTGTCGTCCAGCTTTCCGGCGGCAAGTACGTCCAGGCCGTGAAGCTCGCCTGCACGCCCCTCTTCCCGAACAACTAGTGAACCCACTCAACTAGCGAACCCACTCCCGATCCGGGCAGCGCGGCGTCCGCCGGCCTCACGGCCCGCCAGGACCGAACAAGCCGCGGCCGCCCGCCGCCCGGATCGGGAGCGAATGGAGGGCGCCAGATGACGCACGTGCACCCGGCAACTGGGTCGGCGCGGTCCGTCCTCGCGGCCGACCACGTGACGATCGGATGCCTCGCCCCGGGCACGGGCGACGGGGTGGCCGCGCTGGAGGAGGCCGGCGCCGAGGCGCTGTGGGTCGGCGGGCATGTGGCCTCGCCGAACGGCAGCTCCGAGGCGATGGTGTGGCTGGCGAGGCTGTCGGCCCAGGCCCGGCGGGCGGTGCTCGGATCGGCCGTGCTACTGCTGCCGCTCTACCAGCCGGCGATCGTCGCGAAGCAGCTCGCCGACCTCGACGTGGCCACCGACGGCCGCATCGCCCTCGGTATCGGGGTGGGGGGCGAGTATCCCGTCGAGTTCGAGGCCTGCCAGGTCCCACTGGCAGGCAGGGGCCGTCGCACCGACGAAGCGATCGGCCTCCTCCGAGAGCTGTGGAGCGCGCAGCCCGTCACCTGGCCCGGGCCGCTGTTCCCCATGGCGGGGGTACGGGTGCAACCGGCGCCGCGCCAGCCCGGAGGGCCGCCGGTCATCGTCGCGGGGCGGCAGCCCGCCGCGATGCGGCGCGCCGCATTGCTCGGCGACGGCTGGATGCCGTACCTGTACTCCCCCGAGCGCTATGCCCGGTCGGTCGCCACCGTGCGGGCCGAGGCCGCGGCGACCGGCCGGCCAATGGACGGATTCATCTGGGCGGCCTACATCCCGTTTGTCATCGACGACGACGCCACCCGCGCCCGCCGCCGGGCCGCCGACTTCCTCGGCGGCACCTACCGCCAGGACTTCGCCGCAATGATCGACCGGGTCGCCGTCACAGGAACCTCGGCACAGGTCGCGCGACGCCTGGCCGACTACGTCGAGGCGGGGGCACGGCATCTCGCCCTGATGCCCGCCACCCGCGAGGGAGGACACGACATGCTCCTGCAGGTCCTGACCGATATCGCGCCCCAGTTGCGCGCAGGCAGCCCACGGCCCGCGTCCGGCGCCGCGTCGTTACCCGCCGGCCCCGGAGCCGCGTTATGACCCCCACCGGGGACCACATCACCGACGCCGCGCCCGCCGTCACGCTGAAGGTCGACCCGGCGATCACCAGCACGCTGCTGTCGCGCCTCGGGACCGCGGCCGCCGACCTCGACGCCCTCACCGCCGTGATGAACGAGGACGAGAAGGAGCGGCGATGACTACCGGGAGTTCGGCGGGGACGTCGATCGAGGACCGCTGGCTGCGCCTCGCTCCGATCAGGGTCGGCTGGTTGGGCATGGAATGGGCTCGCTTCGAGCGCGAGATCCGGATGGCATTTGACGAAGGGATCGAGCGCGGTGTGCTCGACCGCCGCTACGAGTTCCTGTTCGAGGAGGACGCCGGTCTGCCCCAGGGGACCGCGAAGGGCGGTGTCGACGCGTTCCACCGGCTTGTCGACGCCGGCTGCCTGGCCGTCGTCGGCGCCAACTACACCGACTCGGCGATGGCGCTCGCCGAGCACGCGAACGCCGCCCAGGTGCCGCTGGTCAGCATGTGCGGGACCGACGTGTTCCACGGCGAGTACTGCTTCCGGCTGGGCAACGGTGATGTCGGCGGCGATCCGGCGCTCATGGTGAGCTGGCTGAAGCGCCACGGTCATCGGCGGGTCGCGGTGGTAGCCCCCTGGTCGCCGATCTCCGAGGAGTACTTCCGCTTCTTCCGGCAGGAATGCCGACGGCTGGGGGTCTCGATCGCCGCCGTCGAGAACATCACCAACACCACGACCGTCGACGACCTGGCGGCGGTGTTCGAGACGCTCCGCGCGGCGAACGCCGACGCCCTGGCCTGGCTGGGCTACGGCGGCCTGGTCGTCTCCGGAGCGGTACGGGCCGCGCTGGAGAAGACCGGCTGGGACCCGCCGCGGATCATGACGACGGCCTTCATGCAGTACATCTGGGGTTTCGAGCAGCTCGAGGGCTGGGTCGGCATCGACCAGTGGTGCCCGGAGAACCCACGGATGCACAAGTTCCACGAGCGGTTCGTCGCCCGCTACGGCGAGGACCCGTGGATGTGGCCGAACGCCATTCCGGGCCTTGCCTACGACATGGCCGCCACCGTCGTCGAGGCTCTGCACCGCGCCCCCGTTCTCACCGGCCGGGGTGTGAAGGAAGGCATCGAACGGATCCGGTTCATGCCGGCGGTCACCGGCGGCCCGAACACCCACATCGCCGGCGGTCCCCACGACCACCAGCTGTTCAAGGGCGACTGGCTGCACTACGGCCGGGTCCGCGACGGCCGGCTCGAGTTCGCCGGACTCTACGAGCCCTCCGACGACTACTGAGCGGCCAGGTCGAGCACGACCAGGGAACCAACGGAAAGGGATGGAAGCATCGTGCTGACGAGGGCGGCTGTGCTGTTCGAACAACCAGGCAAGTGGGAGACCACCGAGGTGGAGCTCGAACCGCCGCGGCAGGACGAGCTGCTGATCCGGATGGCGGCCGCGGGCCTGTGCCACTCGGACGACCACGCGGCGACCGGCGACCTGCCACTGCCGGAGGGGTCGCTGCCGATGGCGGGCGGTCATGAAGGGGCCGGCTTCGTCGAGGCGGTCGGCCCGAACACGCCCGGGTGGAAGGTCGGTGACCGGGTCGTCCTGTCCTTCCTGCCGATGTGCGGGCTGTGCCGGTGGTGTGCCTCCGGGCTGCAGAACCTCTGCGACAACGGCGCCCGGGTGCTGTCCGGGGGCCGCGCCGACGGCAGCCGTCGCATGCGGCTCGACGGCCGAGCCGTGAGCCAGGCGGCCGGCGTCGCGACGTTCAGCGAGCTCACCACGGTCTCGGTGCAGTCGGCGGTGCACTGCCCGGACGACATTCCGCTGGAGGCCGCGTGCCTGACCAGCTGCGGCGTGAGCACGGGATGGGGCGCGGCCGTCCGCTCCGCCGAGGTGAAGCCCGGTGACGTCGTCATCGTGATGGGCGTCGGCGGAATCGGCATCAACGCGGTGCAGGGCGCGGCGCACGCGGGGGCCTCGGTCGTCATCGCCGTCGATCCGGTCGAGATGAAGCGGACGGCGGCGCTCGCCCTCGGGGCGACGCACGCGGTCGCCACCATGGCCGAGGCGACCGACCTCGCGCGTGGCTTCACGAACGGGCAGGGCGCCGACTCCGCCATCCTCTGCGTGGGCGTCACCAAGCCAGAGCACATCGCCGAGGGCGTGGAGGCGATCCGGAAGGCCGGGACGTGCGTGCTGGTCGGCTTGGGCCGCGACGCCGACGACGTCGGTCTGCCGGTGTCGGTTCGGAACGTCGTGCTCTACCAGAAGCGGATCCAGGGCTCGCTGTTCGGCGCCTCCAGCCCGTCGAAGGACATCCCGGCGATGCTTGCCCTCTACCGGCAGGGCCGGCTCAAGCTCGACGAGCTCATCACCAACCGCTACACCCTGGAAACCATCAACGATGGCTACGCCGACCTGCGCGCGGGCCGCAACCTGCGGGGGGTGATCACCTTCGGCGACTGACTTCGGCCAGGCCCGGACAGGACCCCTGTCCCGCGGGCGACACCCGCGTGGAAACTTGGGGGAAGGTCGCGTCTCTACCATCCCATCGACCAGGCGAACCCACCAGTGCGGCCGCTGGCGGGCGTTTCTCGATAGGGGCGCGATGTCAACCACGCTCAGTATCCGTAGCGGACCGAACGTGGTGGTATTGCCTCCCGGCCGACCGTTCGTGGTAGGCCGCTCCGTGGCGTCGGACCTGGTCCTGGCCGACAGCCGCGTGTCGCGGCGCCACCTGCTGATCGAGCCGGCGCACGACGGCTGGGCTGTCGTCGACCTCAGCAGCAACGGCACCTGGCACGACGGGAAGCGGGTGCGCAGGGTCGAGCTGCGGGGCGAGGTGAGCCTGCGGCTCGGCACGGCGGACGGGCCGGAGGTCACCCTGCTCCCGGCCCCGGCCCCCGGCCGGGAGCGGCCGCGGGTCGGGACGAGATCACCCGCGGCGTATCTCACGGTGGAGCCACCAGACCTGCCGCTCCCCCAGGTCCCCGAGGCGCCACCCGTCGCGAGCCCCTCGCCCGCGACGGCGCCGCGGACCAGGCCTCAGGCCAGGCCTCGGGCCGGCCCTCCGCCGCGCGTCGGCGTCGGCGGACTGACCGCCGGGCCGGGAGCCACCGTCCCCACTCCGGCCACCGAGCGGGTGCCCATCACCTCGATCCCGCCGGCCGCGGCCGTCCGGAGGGCCGCCTCGCCCGCTCCGGCCGTCGCCGAGCCCGGCCAGGATGTCGCCGTCGCCGGTGCTGGCGGCGGCGCCAACACCGGCGACGGCGCGGACCAGGGCGCCGACGCGGGGCTGAACCTCGTCGATGCCGATGACAGCCTCGAAGGGGACGCCATCGAGGCACTGATCGAGGCGGACGCCAAGGCCGCCGCCGAGGCGGACTTCGACGAGCCCGACGATCCCGCGGACGGCCACCACGAGCTGCGGACCATGATGCGCGACGACCTGGACCAGCTGTCCGGCCCGCTGCTGCCGCGCGCCGGCCGAGGCGGGCCCGACGCCGCCGGGCCGGGCGAGGGGCGCGTCCACCGGCTCACCCAGGGCGCGACGTCGATCGGGCGTGCCCTGGACAACGACATCGTGGTCGGTGACCTGCTGGCCTCCCGGCAGCACGCGGAGGTGCTCGTCGGCCGCAGCGGCGTCGAGGTCGTCGACCTCGGCTCGGCGAACGGCACGTTCGTCAACGGCCAGCGGGTCGAGCGCAGGCTGCTCGCCGTCGGCGACGTCGTCGCCATCGGCCACCACATCCTGCGCGCCGGCGACGGTGAGCTCGTCGAGTACCTCGACACCGGCGATGTGGCGTTCGAGGTCGACGGCCTGTGCGTCGACGTCGGTGACACGCGGCTGCTGCATGACGTCTCGTTCCGGCTGCCGGGCCGGTCACTGCTCGCCGTCATCGGGCCCAGCGGCGCCGGGAAGTCGACGCTGCTCGGCGCGCTCACGGGGTTCCGCCCGGCGAACGTCGGCGCGGTGCGCTATGGCGGTCGCGACCTGTACGCCGAGTACGACGAGCTGCGCCGCCGGATCGGCTACGTACCGCAGGACGACATCCTGCACACCTCGCTGACGGTCCGCCAGGCCCTCGAGTACGGCGCGCAGCTGCGTTTCCCCGCCGAGACCACGAGACAGGAACGCGGCGCACGGGTCGACGCGGTGCTGGCCGAACTCGGCCTGGCGGGCGGGCCCGCCGACCGGCAGGTGGCCAAGCTGTCGGGCGGGCAGCGCAAGCGCACCAGCGTCGCCCTCGAGCTGCTCACCCAGCCGACCCTGCTCTACCTCGACGAACCAACCTCCGGCCTCGACCCCGGCCTGGACAAGGAGGTGATGGAGTCCCTGCGCCGGCTCGCCGACGGCGGCCGAACCGTCGTCGTCGTCACCCACAGCGTCGCCCAACTCGAACTGTGCGACTACGTCCTCGTCCTCGCCAAAGGCGGCCACGTCGCCTACTTCGGCCCACCACAACACGCCCTGCCGTTCCTCGGAGAGGCGGACTGGGCGGACGCCTTCCGCGCCCTGCAGACGACCGAGGGCTCGACGGACGTCGTGCGCCGCTACCGCGCGTCCAGCCATTTCATCCAGGGCGCGACGGTCGTGCCGACCGCGCGGCCACGACCCGTCGCGCTGCCGAGCATCCGACAGCAGTCGGTGTTCGCCCAGCTGGGCACGCTGTCGCGCCGCTACCTGCGGGTCATCGTCTCCGACCGGTCCTACCTGCGGCTCGTCATCGCCTACCCCTTCGTGCTCGGCCTGATCCCGCGGGTGATGGACGCGCCGTTTGGGCTCACGGCAAGGCCGACCGGCATGCCGAACCGGCAGGTAGAGCCGATCCTGCTGGTCCTCGTCCTGTGTATCTGCTTCATGGGCGCCGCCAACGCCGTCCGCGAAATCGTCAAGGAACGCGAGATCTACCGCCGAGAACGCGGGATCGGCCTGTCGACCACCGCCTATCTCGGCTCCAAGATCTGCGTGCTGGCGCTCGTCACCGCCGTGCAGAGCGCCATCGTGACGGCGATCGGTCTGGCCGGCCGCACGTCGGCGGTCGGGGTGGTGTCCAGCTACCCGTTGCTGGAGCTGCTCGCGGTGGTGACGGCGACCGCGCTCGCGTCGACGATGCTCGGCCTGATGATCTCGGCGCTCGTCGACGACGCCGACAAGACCATGCCGTTGCTGGTGCTGGTGTCGATGGCGCAGATCGTCTTCGCCGGCGTCCTGATGCGCGTCACCGGCCGGATCGGGTTGGAGCAGGTCAGCTACGTGTTCCCCGCCCGCTGGGGCTTCGCGGGGCTCGCGTCGGCGACGAACCTCGTCGACGTCGAGAAGCTGGACGACCCGCGGTTCAACCCGGAATTTGTCCTCGACCCGCTGTGGCACCACACGCCCACGACGTTCCTGGTCGCTCTCGGCGGCACCGTCGCCCTAGGCGTCATCTACGCGGTCATCACCGCCCTGCTGCTTCGGCGCCTGGACCCCCGCATCCTGCGCCGCGCCGCGCCGCGCGCCGCCCGACGGCGCTAGCCGACGCACCACCGGAGCCTGGCGCTTCGTCGAACGCCGCGACCGCCAGCACCTCGTCGGCGACCTCTCCCACCACTTCGCTCCCGCGCCCCAGGTCACCGCCGGCCCTGACCGCCCGAGGGGTCGGCGCGTCACCCCTGCCGGGTGAGCTCCGCGTCGCCGGTGCCGTAGCCCACGTCGTCGAAGTGGTAGGTCAGGCCGTCGTTCCCGTTGAGTGTCAGGAACAGCGTCGTGTCGAAGCACTTGCTCGCTCCGATGGTGATGTGCTCGAACACCTCCACCGTCGTCCCGACGGCCCTGAGCTGCAGGTCACCGGAACAGGGACTCGTCGGGTAGCTCGACGTGCCGACGACGCTGCCGACAGTTCCGCCCGTCAACGTGATGGTGACGCTGTAGTTACTGCTGTTGTCCCGGGTGTACTGCTGCACCACCGTGCCGGACCAGGTGCCCCGCATGACCGCCGGAAGCTGCCCCGCGCTCGCCGACGGCACGGCGCTCGGAGTGGGCGTTCCCGGCGCCGGCGCCGACGGCGCAGGCGAGCCGGAGGCACCGGCCGGAACGGGGTACCGGCTGGCGAACTCCTTGGCCGTCTGCCCGCGGCTGGGGTAGATCGGCGCGAGCGCCGTCAGGACGACCGCGGTGAGGATCAGCACGCAGGACACACCGACGATGATCTGGTCGAGGATGGGCAGCGTCTGGATTCCCCGGCTTCGCCCCGGCTCAGGCCCCTGCGTCGAGGCGAAGCCCTGGGTCGGCGCCATCGGCGGTGGCCCGGCGACGGGCACCGGCCCGGTCGGTGGCCCGGGCGTCATCGGAGGCATGGGGGGCTGGGCCCACGGCTGGAACGGAGGAGGCGTCGCGGGCGCGGGCGCCGCCGCGGGTGGCGGCCAGGCCGCCGGCGCCGGCCACGGCGTCGCCGGAGCCACCGCAGCCGGC